>CBFHJL010000072.1:0-14277 GCA_965656195.1 Brumimicrobium sp.
TCCATCCTGAATTACTTGAGGGTCGTTTGGAACAAAGAAAGCTGTTACTGGTTCAGCAAAAAAGAAGAGTAGCATTCCTACACTCGTTAAACCATACATTGCAATCTTAGCACTAAGGTCTCCCACCTTCTCTGCTCTTTTGATCTGTCTTGCACCAATGTTTTGTCCAACTAATGTAGTTGTTGCCATAGCAAAACCTAGAGCAGGGATCACTATCAAACTTAATATTCTTACTCCTATTCCATATGCCGCTACGACTTCACTCCCAAAACCTGTTACCAGGACAATAATAACAGTCATTGCAGCTGCTCTAGTCGACTGATCCAAACTTGTAGGTATACCTAATCGGAATAATCTTTTCGTCCATTTCCAGTCAAATTTCATCTGTGAAAGATGAATCTTTATACCTCGCTTTCCACGAAATAGAATAGCCAATCCAATGATCGCAGAGATAGCTTGAGTCAAAATACTTGCAACTGCAGCACCTTTCACTCCAAAACCAGGAATTGGTCCATAACCAAAAATAAAAAGTGGATCTAAGATCAGATTAAGTAAAACTGTAATCAGCACCACATACATTGGTAGCATTACATCCCCTATTCCACGCATTAAAGACTGAAAGACGAAGAACATAAAAAGGAATATGAAACCAAAAGAGGAAACTTGAAAGTAATCAACAGAATCTTCCAAAATAGGAGGTTGAGCTCCAATTAAACGCATCATTGGTTCTGCCAGAAGATAAGCAATAAGTGCTAGGAAAATAGAAATTATAAATATTACGAAAACTGTCTGTGACGAGCTGTAATCTACCTTCTTCTTGTTTTCAGCACCAAAATACTGAGCAACAATTACAGATCCACCAAGTGTCAATCCACCTCCTAGCGAAAGGACTAGAAATAAAATCGGAAAACTGATACTCACTGAGGCCACTGCATTTGCGCTTAACCTCCCCAACCAAAATGTATCGATTAATTGATAGGTAGTATGTAAAACATTTGCCAAAATAATAGGCAAGGCAAGTCGGACTAATGAATTTAGAATACTACCCTCCGTTAATTTCCGCTTTTGTTTCACTATTTGTATTTCTCCTATTCAGAACAAAACACAAAGGTATAGAGAATGTTTCTTAGAAAACACTTTAATCGATTCTCCTTTACTCAGAGGATATAATTTAAGGTTTTACCATGTAATGTTGAACTGCAGTTAAGATATCTCGATATGACCAGTGAACTAGATTATCTTCCTCTACAATAGGCAGTCCAGCACTCAACGCCAATTGCTGAACTTTATCGTAGAGCCTCACATTAGTGTTTCCAAGAGACTTTTGCATTTTTTGTGCTTCTTCAGGATTAAATTGGCCCTTATCTATTAACTGAGTTACTTTATCGGACCAAACGAGGCAATTTTCTTTAGCTTTTTCAATCTCCGGCATTAACTCTTTCTGGCAATTCTCTATTGAAAAATGATTAATTGGATGGTTAGCGCATTTGTTTAAAAAGCATTTTACGATTCCGATAAAAGAGGCACTCATGCACAATCTGGCAAATGTCTCAAATGGTACCTTATGCACTGAATAGGCATTTGGGTTTTGAATCGTATTAATCGCAAAACTATAGTAATCAGGAATCATTTCTTCCTGAATATCAATTGCATAAGAAGAGGAGTTTCTCAAGCCGAAGATGGGCCACTTTTCATCTGCTAATTCAACCTGATGGCGAGGGATTACAAATGATTTTACAATTCCTTCTTCATTCTTTGCATTTAAACTAAAAAAAGTTGCGTGTTTAGCTCCTGTACATCTGGACCAAGATCCGTCAATAGAAAAACCAGTTTCAACTTTAGAAAAGTTACCACTTGTAAATCCACTTCCTGCAATTACTGCTTGATTAGGGAGAAATATTTCCTCAGCTGCTTTAGCATTAAAAAAACCAGAAAACCAGTTTGCTCCAGCACCTAGATTCAGTGTCCAACCCATTCCCCCTTGAATCTCAGCAATGCTCATCAATTCGAACATGCCATCCCTGAGTGATAGCTCTAAACCGTTGTATACTTTGGGAACAAAAAGCTTGAATAATTTACCTTGGTATAATTCATTCAATCTAGATTCCGATAAATACGTCTGCTGATATTCCTCAATACTGAATGGCTCCATTGCGCTTATCCTTTAATATAAATTTTGAGTGCTTGAAACATCTGTTCCTCTGAAACTTTTCCGTCAATGATCGAATCTCCTAATGACTTAATCAACGTGCAATTTAAGTAGTTAGAGGTGTTCTTTTTATCTTGTCTCATCAATTCGATCAATTGCTCTATCTGTTGATCGTTGATGGGAGCTTTCCCGTAAATTTCAAACATATCAGTGGCGATAGAATGGCATACTTCGGAGTCAAGTCCCACTAATTCTCTCGAAATAGCAGCCTCGACAACCATACCCCAGGCAACACAATCTCCGTGCGTTACAGCTATCTCATTTTGAATACAATACCCCTCAATAGCATGCCCTACAGTATGACCAAAGTTTAGTTTTTTTCGCTCTCCCTTCTCATTAGGGTCTCTATCTACAATATCAGCTTTCAATTGAACAGCCCTGCTAATAAAATCGATATTAGTGAATTCCTCTGTTTTTATACACTCTTTATAGAACTGCTCATCACTGATTAGCCCATGCTTAATCATTTCTGCTCTTCCCGACCTCACTTCAAACTCAGGTAATGTAGCCAAGAAAATTGGATCACAAATGGTAATCTCTGGCAATGTAAATGTTCCCAGTTGATTTTTCCATGGAGATAAATTCACACCTGTTTTGCCTCCAACGGAAGCATCTACCATAGATAAAAGAGTTGTTGGAATATTTATAAAAGGAATGCCTCTTTTATACACGGATGCAATAAAACCACCCATATCAGTAACTACTCCACCCCCAAGGTTAATAATCAAATCTCCCCTTTTGATTTTATATTCGCTTAGCGCTTGCCACACTTGAAAACATAACTCCATAGACTTATTCTGTTCTCCTGTTGGAAGTACTATAACTTCAGCTTCTTTTAAATTCTCGAAACTTGTTAACAAGTATGGCCAACAGTGCTCCTGCGTATTTTCATCGACAATTACGATTTTTGAAGCATTGGCAAACTTATCATCTAATAACTTATCAAATTGAGAATCAATCAATGAGCCAATTTCAACATTGTTTTTTTTACTTTCAATCTTTCTAATCATCTTTATCCACTTGTTGCACGAACTTAACAAAACAATAATAATTAAAACACTTTGGTTACAATTACTATTGGAAAATTAAATTGAGCCATTAATTTTGCGACATGATATCTTTTGACGATACAGAAATAGCATTTAAGTATAAGTCTACCAGAGACCTTAAACGTGCCTACACAATGTTTAAGTTGGTTGGGAAAGCTTGGCTTGTTCGTTTCGGTAAATGGATAACACCTATCGCCTTCAAGCTGAGGTTACCGATTCAAGGTATTATTAAAGCAACTATATTTCGTCAATTCTGCGGAGGTGAGTCTATCGAAGACTGTGATGCAACCATAAAAACATTGATGGACTACAATGTTGGAACAATTCTAGACTATTCAGTAGAAGGGATGTCAATTGAAAGTGATTTCGATGGAACCTGCGAAGAAATAATTGGAACAATCAAGAAGGCAAAAGGAAATAAAGCTGTTCCTTTTGCTGTATTTAAAGTAACTGGAATAAGTCGTCATGGATTGTTAGAAAAACTTAATGATCCAAATGCAGATATCACACCGGAAGAAAGAAGTGAATTTGCTGCTGTCGTAAAAAGAGTAGATCGCATTTGTGAATACGCATATGATGCTGAAACACCTGTTTTTATAGATGCCGAAGAATCATGGATTCAAAATACAATCGATAGGCTGGCTGAGTCTATGATGGTCAAATACAACAAGGATAAAGCGATTGTTTACAATACATTCCAAATGTACCGTCATGACCGCTTAGATTATCTAGGAGAAAAACTAGAAGAGGCAAAACGTGAAGGTTTCAAGATCGGTGCTAAAGTTGTTCGAGGGGCCTACATGGAAAAAGAGAGAGACCGCGCTGCGGAGATGGACTACCCTTCACCTATACAACCTGATAAAATTACCTGTGACCAAGACTTTGATGCTGCGCTTGAACTCTTAATTCAAAACCTTGAATATAATGCGTTCTGCTGCGGTACTCACAATGAAGAAAGTAATATTCTTCTTGCCGAGCTCATGAAGAAATACAATGTTTCTCAAAGAGATGAACGGGTCTATTTTGCTCAATTACTAGGTATGTCAGACCATATCTCATTTAATTTAGCACACGAATCATATCAGGTGGCTAAATATGTTCCTTACGGACCGGTAAAAGACGTAATGCCTTATTTATTGAGAAGAGCGGATGAAAACACATCTGTAGCCGGACAAACAGGACGCGAACTTCAGTTGATCTCTAAGGAGTGGCGAAGACGGAAGGGTAAGAAGTAATCAAACCCTCCTCAATCCTATCCTATTCCTTCCAACATCGATTTGTATCACTTCAACAGTAACATGTTCATGTAATTTGATATGATCTGAAGGATGTTCTACATAGGTCTCAGCCAATTGTGACTTATGAATCAGTCCGTTTTGTTTAATACCAATATTTACAAAGGCTCCGAAATCAGTTACGTTGGTCACAATACCATTTAGTGTTTTCCCAACAGTAAGATCTTCGATTGTCTTCACAGTGCTATCAAATTCCAAAACTTTAATTTTCTGACGTGGGTCTCTTCCTGGTTTTTTTAACTCCTGAATTAAGTCATTGAAAAGGAATTCATCAACATAGGGAAAGTCCGTTCTCTTTAAACTTTCGAGTAATTCTTTATTCCCAATAAAGTTCTCAAGGTCCTCTCCTACCTGCTTTACCATTTTTTTAACTGTAGCATAAGACTCAGGGTGTACAGCAGAATTATCAAGTAAATTGTCACCCTCTGGAATGCGTAAAAATCCGGCGCACTGTTCAAAGGCCTTATCGCCTAAACGAGGAACTTTCTTTAAAGCTGTTCTGGTTTTATACGGTCCGTTTTCCTTTCTATATTCGACAACACTTTGCGCTAATGAGGGACCAAGTCCTGACACATAAGCCAATAGATAAGATGATGCTGTATTTACATTAACACCAACTTGATTTACACAGGATATTACAACTTCATCCAAACTATCTTTCAACAATTGTTGATTTACTTCATGCTGATACTGACCTACTCCTATTGATTTGGGATCAATCTTAACTAATTCTGCTAAAGGGTCCATTAATCGTCTTCCGATCGAAACAGCTCCTCTAACAGTGACATCATATTGAGGAAACTCCTCACGCCCGATTTTACTTGCGCTATAAATCGAAGCACCATCTTCCGACACTACAAACACACTGATATCGCGGTCAAAATGAACACGTTTAACCATGTATTCAGTTTCACGACTCGCTGTTCCGTTACCAATTGCGATAGCATCTATTTTATAGGCTTGAACTAACTGAAACAACTTACTCTGTGCTTTTGAAATCTCTTTTTGTGGAGCGTGGGGATATATAGTCTCATTGGTCAAAATATCTCCTGATTCATCTAAACATACCACCTTACAACCCGTTCTAAATCCGGGGTCAATCGCAAGTATTCGTTTTTTACCAAGTGGTGCAGAAAGCATCAATTGTCTCAGGTTATCTGCAAATACCTTTATCGCTGCTAGGTCCGCCTGACTTTTCTTTTCGGCTAAAGCTTCGTTCTCCATAGAAGGATGGATCAATCGTTTAAAAGCATCTTGATACGCCTTTCTTACTTCATCAGAAGCTTCATTATTGCCCTTAATAAAGAATCGTTCGCAAAGGTTAAATACACGTTCTTCGTCAACAACTACTTTGGAGCGTAACAAGCCTTCATCCGAAGCTCTATGGATAGCCAAAAATCGATATGAGGGTACTTTTTTGAGTGATTGTTTGAAGTCAAAATAATCGCTGTACTTTTCTGCTTCTGCTTTTTTAGTTCCTACAACTTTTGACTGAAGCAATCCATGATCCTGATACATTGATCTTATCTTCGATCGCAATGCAATATTCTCATTCACCCATTCTGCTATGATATCTCTCGCTCCTTCAAGGGCATCATCAACGGAGTTTACTTCTCCCTTCACAAAACGTTCAGCAGCATTAATAATATCTTGGTTATTTTGAGCCATAAGAATCTTTGCAAGACCTTCTAGTCCCTTTTTACGGGCTTTTTCCGCTCTTGTTTGTCTCTTCTTTTTGTATGGAAGGTAGAGGTCTTCCAATAGATTTAGGTCAAAAGTTGTTTCGATTTGATGTTTAAGATCATCCGTAAGCTTTTCTTGTTCTTCAATTGCTTTGAGGATTGTATCTTGTCTTTTTGATATTTGGTCATAGCGCTGTGACTCTTCACGTATATCACCAATCTGAACTTCATCTAAACCTCCTGTCGCTTCTTTTCTATATCGGGCAATGAATGGTGTCGTTGCCCCGTCAGCAATTAACTTCAAAACAGCCTGTATTTGATTTTCGCGAATTCGGGTTTGTTGATGAATGAATTGAGCTGTTGTCATTATTGTATATTTGTTGAAAGGCAAAATAAATAAAATTGTTTGCTTTTTACTCAATTTGATCTTAGTACTGTGATGAAAAAAAATTCTGTTTTTCAAGATTTAAAAATAATTGACCTATCAACTGTTTTAGCAGGACCTTCTGTAGGAACTTTTTTCGCTGAGTTAGGTGCAGACGTAGTCAAAATTGAACACCCTGAATTCCCGGATGCTACGCGATCTTGGAAATTGAAAAGCGAATCAAAAGACTCACCCGTTTCTGCTTATTTTTCGAGTATAAACTTGGGAAAGAAGTATTTAAAACTAGATCTTAAGAACGAAAAGCATCATGCTCGTCTAATGGAGTTAGTAAATTCCGCAGATGTTGTTTTGATGAATTTCAAAAAGGGCGGACAAGAAAAGTTAAATATTACTGACGCTGAACTTCGAAAAACGAATGAAAAACTGATCATTGGAAAAATCAGTGGATTTGGTGATGAAAGTGATCGCGTAGCCTATGATCTAATTTTACAAGCAGAAAGTGGGTTCATGTCTATGAACGGAACATCAAATAGTGGACCCGTAAAAATGCCTATCGCATTAATCGATATATTGGCTGCTCATCACTTAAAAGAAGGATTGCTTATAGAGTTATTACAACGAGAACGACATGGGTCTGATTATAAAGGTTCGAGTATTAGTGTGTCGCTCTATGATGCTGCGATTTGCTCTTTGGTTAATCAAGCATCAAACTACTTGATGGCAGGAAAAATACCAGAACGAATTGGATCGTTGCATCCCAACATTGCTCCTTATGGTGAACTTTTCACTACGAAAGATGGTAAAACAATAACATTCGCAATTGGAAGCAACAAGCACTTTGAGAAACTTTGCCGTTACTTAAAGAAAGAAGAACTGATCAATGATAGCAGATTTGAATCCACTCTGGCAAGGGTTATAAATCGCAGTAGATTACAAGAGCTGCTTAGACCTGCCGTTAAAGCTGTCGAAGCGTCGGAAATACTAGGTGACTTGAATCATAAATTCGTCCCTTGTGGCGAAGTAAAAAATTTAGAAGATGTTTTTAAACAATCAGAAGCAAGAGATCTCGTTCGCGAAGAAATTATTGAAAATGTAAAAACGCAACGTGTAACTTCTATTGGTTTTAAAAAGTCTAATCAATAAACTCTGAAACTTCTGCCAACAAATCCTTTTCTTTCTTTGCTCCTAAAATACGCTTTTGAACTTCACCTTTTGAATTCAAAAGGAACATTGTCGGGTAAGCATTTACTTTATACTTACGAGCTATTTCAGGACCTTTACCTTTCTCCATATCTATTTTAATGCTGATGAAATTCTCATTGAATTTCTCACCAACTTTTGCATCACGAAAAGTGTTAGATTCCATCCACTTACATGGACCACACCAAACTGCATAAGCATCCATGAAGACCAACTTACCTTCTTTTTCCGCTTTTTGTAAGGCTTGTTCAAGACTTATATCTTGAAAGTTCACTCCTTCTCCATCGGCTTTCGAATCCCATACAAATGCTGTTAGTAAAAAAGATACTACTACTGTAAATACTGCAAAATTCTTCATGACGCTATATTATTTCTTTAAATTTATAAAAAACAATCGTAAATTGACGCTGTTTAACACTTTGTAGCAAATAACGTACCGACTTCATTCATGAAAGTACATATCCTCTCAACAGATTTGAAAACAACATCTGAAACATCAAATTTCATAGCGATGTGGGAAGATGAAAATGATAGTATTAACCAATTAACATCTGGCTCAACTGGCACTCCAAAGAACATTAAAATCAATAAAGATTTAATGCGTTCTTCAGCAAGAATGACTGGTGAATTTTTCAATTTAACGAAAGGTCAATCGGCACTGCTTTGTATTTCACCTGAATTTATAGGAGGTAAAATGATGATTGTTCGATCGATAGAATGTGAGCTAGAACTATATGCCACGAACATTTCGAGCACACCATTGAGAGATTTAAATCAACCCATTGACTTTGCTGCTATGGTTCCTATGCAAGTCAGTCAAACTCTTACACACCACCCTGAAAAATTGAACCTCATCAGAAATTTGATCATCGGAGGCGCACCAGTTTCTAAAAAACTAGAGGTTGCTCTTCAAAGCGTTAATTGTACTGCTTACTCTACGTATGGAATGACAGAGACCATCTCGCATATTGCTTTGAAGAAGCTGAATAATCAGAATGAGCCATTCACTGCGATTGGAAAGACAAGTTTTTCCCTAAACAATGATTGTTTAGTAATAAATGCACCTGATCTTAATATAAATAGCCTTGAAACAACCGATGTTGTTAAGCTCAAGAATACCAGAGAATTTCTTTGGGTAGGCAGAAATGATTTTGTGATCAACTCTGGAGGAGTTAAAATTCACCCTGAAGTTGTGGAAGAAAAATTAAATACTTTATTTCCCAAAGAAGAATTTATCATCTCAGGAGAAGCAGACAAAACTTTAGGCACCCGTGTAATATTAATTGCTGAAAGTAAACTTAAACCTTTAGTAGACACGGAAAAAATTAAGTCTCTATTAGAACGTTACGAAAATCCAAAATCCATCTACTTCGTAAAAAAGCTTTCGAGAGGAGCGTCGGGAAAAATAGATAGAAAAGCAACATTAGATCTTCTCGATGAGCACTAAGCGATATTTTGAAATATTAGAGATTCAACCGACAAAAGACGAAAAGGTGATTCGAAGGGCTTACCGTAAGCTAGCTTTGAGATATCATCCTGACAAAAACAAATCTGATGAGGCACATGTTAAATTCATTCAAATCTCCGAAGCACATGAGAATTTACTCGCCGCTATAGAGCATTCGAATAGAACAGAAGAGGAAAGAAAAGAGTATACAAGAGCAAAATCAAATCAACCGTTTAATTCAAAGCCAGAAAAAACTGAAGCTGAGATTTACGAAGAACGCCTTCGTCAAGCAAGAAAGCGCTATGAGGAAATGAAGCGCAAAGAGGCACAAGAAAACGAAGAATATTATCAAAAGATTTCATCAGGGCAAACCTGGAAGTTATTTCGAGCAATAATGATCGGCTGTTTGATTTTTTCAGTTTTATTCGTACTAGATTCTCAGTTTTTACCATCTAGATGGCAAAAGAGTGATGTAATTGGCCATAACAGAGTATTAAACTATGCAGGTATCAGTTACTCTAGGATTGTTCCCTTAAAGCTTGTTACTGGAGAGAAAATGTGGGTAAAACCTTCATTTGCATCTTCTGCAATCAGCTCGAAGTCCATTTTTGTTGAACGTTCCTACTTTTTTCGCGATGTCAAATCACTTTGGACGTGGGAAAGTGGAAAATGGTATTCTTCAGTCAGCGACTTTAGCGCTTTGGGTACGTTTCCTTTAGTCCCGATATTCTTGATGATTCCTTTCATTACTTTTATTATCAAAGGAAGAACGTTAAGCTATAGCCTTCTATTTAATATCAGTCTTTACATGTATGGCGTAATTCTCTTTGCACTTCTAATAGTGAATGATCGTTGGATGCATCTACTTACCCTGGGCTTACTATAGAAAGGATTCATTATTTAACTTATCCCAAACTTTCTGCACTGGAAGTCCCATGACATTATAGAAGCAACCTTCGATACTCTCAACTCCAATCTGACCGATCCATTCTTGGATACCATATGCTCCTGCCTTGTCGAAAGGTTGATACCTCTCTATATAATAGTCAATATCCTCAGCCCGAAGCTGTGCAAAATACACTTTGGTAATCGACGAGAATATCACCTTATTCTTTTTACTTGTAAGGCAGACTCCAGTTACAACCTCATTCATAGTACCTGAGAGTGAAGTCAACATCATTTTTGCTTCTTCTGAATCTTCTGGTTTGTGGAGGATTTCACCATCCATAATCACCACAGTATCTGACGTTAATAGAACCTCGCGCTCAGAAAGTCCCTTGATCAATGGCTGCGACTTCAATTCTGCTAAAAACTCTGGTACTTTATATACGTTGAGTTCTTCAGGATAGTCTTCAGTAATACTTTTTTTTCTTACTTCGCAGGGTAGCCCCAGAGCTTCAATCAATTGTTTGCGGCGCGGAGACGCTGAACCTAAAACAATAGTTCCTTGAAACATATTATTCTGTGATTAATTGAATTGACCAATAAAGTGGAAGTAAAAGACCGATAATCATAGTTACTTTAATTAAGGCATTTACATTGCTGAAATCCTTTTTTGTCTTGCTGTATCCCAACTTAAATAAGGTGATGATAATAATCAAAGCACTTATTAATAATGGCGAGAAAGACATATAGTCTACAATGTACCCAGCACTATAACTCCAAATCAAAACAAACGAAAGTAGGACAGTCGCCAAAAGTGAAAACATTGCTACGATTTTAGCCTTTCGGATCCCAAAAACAATTGGTATCGTTTTCGCTTTAATTACCTTATCTCCTTCTACGTCCTCAACATCCTTGATTATTTCACGGGTCCAATTGAGTACAAAAGCAAAAACGCCAATTCCGATTCCAAAATAGATATAGTAATCTTCACTATTGGTCAAATCAAAAGGATACGGTTGGTTTAAGACAACTCCTTGCAAGTGTTGATTATAAAATATCCCTACCAAAACAGGGACTAAACTCGTTAATAATGCAATTACTACATTTCCAATAACGACCGTTCGTTTCAACTGCATTGAATAGAACCAAAGCAAATTAATAGAAAGTAAGTGAATAAAAACATACCAAAATGTCTTATTCACATAAGTCAAGTAAACTGCAATAGCGAAGGCGATGAAATTCATAACCCAATGCAAAACAATTGCCCATCTTCGCTTCATGTGTCTTGCGACCACCATTCGGTCAGGTCTATTGATACGGTCTGCCCTAACATCAAAATAGTCATTGATGATATTTCCTCCTGCTGCAATTATCATAGTAGAAAAGACTAATAGGAAAAACTCAAATGAATAAATCAAGGATATACTATCAGATGCATTGATTAAATCAAAGTACCATCCAAGACAGTACATCGTTGCACCAATGATAATTAGATTTAAAGGTCTTATCAGTTTTAGGAAGTGCATTACTTCAATATTTTATATTCTGTTCTTCGATTTTCCTGGTGTGCATTCTCTTTGGCTTCCTCGGTAGTCAGATTATTAATTTCTTCATCGGTATTGATCGGTTGTGTTTCACCATACCCCTTATGATCTAATCTCGATGGATCTATTCCTTTTTCAACTATATAATTATATACAGACTCAGCTCTGTCCTTTGACAATTGCATGTTTGCACTATCATCTCCTCGTGTATCCGTATGACCTCCAATTTCAATCTTAACGTTTTCATTTTCTTTGAGGAAAGAATATAACTTATTCAACTCAACGAAAGACTCCTTTCTCAATGTAGATTTACCAAGATCAAAGAAAACATTTGCCAAAAGAATAGGCTTATCATCAGTAATTGGAAGCAACGGAACATCCATTCGGATCGCCTTCCCTCCATCTGCTGTCATATTGAAATTCTTAGAAAAGAATGAATATCCGGGGAATGAAACATTAAGTGCATAATCCCTCCCTGTAGGTAAGGCAACCATAAACTCACCAGATACAGGGTCAGCAGTTGATTGCACAACTTGTTCTCCAGTAGAAAGATCAATCAATTCAAACTTACCCTCGAGTGGTTCTTTAGTTAAAGCATCGTAAACCAGACCCTCGAAATGTATGGTTTTTACCGGTCTAAATTTCTCTGGTAACATGAAGTAATAAATATCAAGATCACCATATCCTCCAGGTCTGTCAGAAGCAAAAAATGCAACCTCTCCTTCCGGCCCAACGAGAAGAGAGTTTTCATTATTTTCTGTATTAATTGGATATCCTAGATTCACAGGGTCAGTCCATTCACCTAAAGGACCTTTTCGCGTCATGTAAATATCTGTACCTCCCATTCCAACATGGCCATTTGAAGCAAAGTACAATGTTTGACCATCAGGATGGATTAGAACAGATGTTTCCTCACGTCTAGTATTTATATTCATTGGAAGCGGAACGGGCTCTCCCCAAGTTCCATCTCCTTTTTTGGTTGTCACGAATATATCACTTCTCTTTGTACCTCTTCGGCCAACTCTTCGAATAAAGTAAAGAGATTTACCATCTGCTGAAAGTGACGGTTGCGTTTCCCAAGTAAATGTATTAACGTAACCTGGAAGGTTAATTGGATCAACCCATTTATTCCCGAAACGCTTCGTAATAAAAAGATCACAACTACCTTTTCCTTCACGACCTTTTCCGTAATCAGTGCCTTCTGGACCAGAGCAAGCTACAAATACCAACGTTCTTCCATCTGCAGAGATAGTTGGCGCCCCTTCATTCTTATCTGTATTAATATTACTCGGCATAGGAAAAGCCTTCATCCATATATTCTTCTCGCTCAAATTAGACACGAAAAAATCTTCTTGTCCTCTCATCATTCTATTACTCGTAGGAAGTTCACGCGTAAACAACATGGTACGTCCATCAACTGTAAGCGTAGGAAAGTATTCAGGATTCTCTGTATTGATTCCAGGACCGATATTAACAGGCTCAATATTGTTCGGATCATTCATCGCTTTTTGAGCAAAAACAGCGTTTTCCTTAAGACTGGACGCCATATTTCTTATTTGTTCTGAAATACCACGGTCATTGCTATTTAAAACCATATCAAAGTACTTAATAGCATCATCATATTCATGATTCCTCATTTGCAAATCTCCGATGTCTACAAACAATAATCCATTCAGATTTTCTGAAGGTCTAATTTCAAGAGCTTTCTTAAAATGATAAACAGCTTCTTTACTTTTTCCTGACCTTCTATATAGGTCTCCAATTAGTTGATGCGCCTCTAAAAACTCATCATCTTTCTCTAAGGCTTTTTTCAACAAGTCGATTCCTGCTTCATAGTCAGGGCGACCTGTTTTCATATCAATATTTTGTCGAGAAGCGTCAATTGACTCCTCGTATAATTTAATCGCTTTCTTGCTCTTCGTTGAATAGTCCATTTGAGCAGTTGCACAGCTATTCAATAACAAGAAAAAAGAAACAAATAAAATCAATAGTTTATTCATATAGTTAAGGTATATTCATGTATTTGTGAGTCTGTAATGATATGTTCCATTTCGGATTCTCCTTTACAAAGTCAATAATCAAGGGCAAAATTTGTGCCTCTTTTGACCATTCGGGTTGTAAGTAAAGTTTACATTTTGGATTGATCTTGTTTGCGTGCTCTTCAGCCCAAGCAATGTCACTCTTATGAAAAATAACAACCTTGAGTTCGTCTGCTCTCTCGTAGGCTTCTTGAACTGGTGGCTTAAACTTTTTCGGAGAAAAACAATACCAATCAACATTTCCATTAAGTGGATAACAACCGGAAGTTTCTATGGCTACCTGTTTACCATTTTTTTGAAGGTTATCGACCAATGCAGATAAATCGTACATTGCGGGTTCTCCACCTGTTAGAACTACAAAGTCGCTTTTACTTTCATCCACATTTGAAATCAAAGTATCCAAGGAGGTATCGGGATGATTTGAAGCCTCCCAACTTTCTTTGACATCGCACCATACACAACCAACATCACAACCTCCAGTGCGAATAAAATAGGCCGGTCTTCCTGTGTAATGACCTTCACCTTGAATCGTATAAAACGAC
>CBFHJL010000073.1:0-14146 GCA_965656195.1 Brumimicrobium sp.
AATAAAGGAATACCACTATACTTCCACTGAATTTTATCGAGCATATAAATAGCAGAAATAATATACAATATAACAAAGTAAATTCCAGCTCGATCTTCGGGATAATTCACGTCCATAACTTCTGAAATCCCCCCGGTGATAACGATATTCCCAAAAAGGAAAACAACAATAATTGTACTATGCTTGTGTAAAAACTCCCACCATTTTTTCTCTAATAACTGAGTAAGGGTTTCAGTTGCAATCACTAACAACGAACCAATAATAAACCACTTCAATATTGGACTGTCCGAAAAGAATACGAGTTTAGAGAGTGATCTGCCCGTCACCTCCCAAAAACCATCTAGTCCACCATAGTATAGAGAGCCACTATTTTTAAGCTTAAGTCCAAATTGGATCAACGGATAAGTCAAAGCTCCAACAAGAAACAAACTACCAATCTGTAAAGCATATTTTTTCAAGGTATAATTTGCTCTATGCACAATCATAAAAACAATTACGATAAATATCAAAAGAGCGAAAGAATTGATAAATACTAAATTGGCAAAAACGCTCAACCATCCAGCGATAAGAGAAAAAAGTAAAACACCTGATTTCTGCGTTTTAATCCAATTGAATAAAAGCGCAATCGAAAACGTAAAAAATGCGAGACCTAATCCGTAGCCTCTAGTCAAAGCAAAGTACTCAAAAACAAAAGGAATGGTGTTCAAAGCCACTAAAGCTATGAGGTAATTGAGTCTATGATTCAATCCTTTAATTAAGTGGACAATACTCCAGAAATAAACAAAAAATGCCAAGACGTTGGGAAGTCTCAAAAAGAAAAAATGTTCACCAAAAATCAAATAAAAGAAGCGCGAAAGATAGGAATTCAACAAGTGATTATTCGCATCTAGAACGGAGGTGTCGCTCCAAATATCACCTACTTCGATATAGTGGAAAAATGTTGCTACTTCATCGTGGAGAGGTGGAACGTAAATCGCTCGGAACACCAAATAAAAAAACAGAAGATAAAAAAGTGCCCATTCATAGATATTCTCAGCATTTAAGCGAGGTATAAACCTGAATTCACTATTTTCGGCCTGTGGCATACTACAAATATATATCAGAAATATATCAAATACCTAGAATTAAGATTTATCTCGCTTAAGCAACCAAAATCCAGTCTTTAGCATTCCAAATAAGATGAAAATTATCAGATAAACTTTATAAAGTTGATCGTCACCTGACAAATTAAAAAACGCGGCATCAATTGACATAATTGTATCGGGAATTGGTTTATTGAACTTCACTAAATATCCAACATATGAAGACCAACAAAACCAAATTAAAACGACTACACCAAAGCATAAAATTGTGAATCCAAGAAATCTTAAAAGCAATTGATGATTAAGAAACCAATGCCGATTTGACTGGTCTGATTTTATTTTGGTATTACTGTAATTTTCAGCAGTAACCTCATTTATTTTGTTCCCACATTTAGGACAAAACAAATAAGTCGACTGTATCTCTACTGCGCATTTGTTACAAATTATTCTTTCAGTCATAGCTATATTTCAATTCAACCAAGCTTTTATTAATTATTATTCAAAGAATGGATAAAACAAAATGTAATAGATTATCACTGTTATTGCTAGAGCAATAATTACTTTGAGCATTCTCTGAGTGGTTAAGAATCTTTTCTTTTTATTCATATAAATTTCTGCTCCTAAAGAAGGAAGAATCAGGATCAGTACCATTCTAGTTATCTTTCCATATGTGCTCGTTTCCAATTGAAAAAAACCAACTATATCTTTTGTGAAAAAATCTGGAAATGAAATTGAAGACTTTAAACATTGATCAACATATATAGCAAATAGACTATGCGTAATCAAAAGAATACTAACAAGAATGAGGTTCAACCCGATAAACTTATTTAATGCCATGGATAATCTTTATAACAAAACTAGATTTAAGGATTGTTTATTCTAACCAAAAATAGGGAAAAATATACACCATGAATAATTCCTTCACTAATTGGATATACAAAAACAAAAGGCTCTCAAATTGTTAAATTACGATCACTCAGAACTGATTCAAAAACATATTTCTAAGCCTATCTATACCCTTCAGCCTGAAGATCATATAACTCGGCATAGAGTTGAGGCTTCGCCAAAAGTTCTTCATGAGTTCCTATTTCCAAAACTTCACCTCCTTGCAGCACTAAAATTCTATCTGCCATTCTAACGGTTGAAAATCGGTGAGAAATAATAATACTTGTACGGTCTTGGCTTAAGCCTATAAAACGTTGAAACACTTGCGACTCAGCCCGGGCGTCTAATGCTGAGGTAGGTTCATCCAATATAATGATAGGCGCATCAGACATGTATGCTCTTGCCAAAGCTATTTTCTGCCATTGTCCACCAGAAAGCTCTGCTCCCTTTTTAAATCGTTTCCCTAAACCTTGCTCGTACCCCTCAGGCAGACTTTCAATAACATCGTTAGCAAGACTTTGAACAGCTGCACTCTTTATTTTTTCTGTATTATCTTCTTCTTCAATATTTCCAACTGCAATATTAATTTTAGCTGTTAAATAGTACTTTACGAAATCTTGGAAAATAGCTCCCACCATTTTTTGATAATCCTCTTTTCGATACTCTTTAATTGGCACACCGTCCATAAGAATCTCTCCACTGCTGGGTTCATATAAACGCAGCAATAACTTAATCAATGTTGTTTTCCCAGCTCCATTCTCACCTACTAATGCCAACTTCTCCCCTTTTTTTAATTCGAAGGTGATATTTGATAGAACTTTTTTATTGGATTGTGGATATTGAAAACTTACATTTATAAAACTAATCTTGTCCTTAAATTCTAGAGGTGCTTCGCGGAATTGATCTGGATTATCACTGCTCAAATCCATATCTACGAATTCAAAATAATCCTGGAGATACATAGCGCTTTCCGTGATCCCAGAAAAGCGAGAAAAAACGGTTTGGAGTAAACTTCTCAACCGATTAAATGAACCCGCTAAAAATGTCAATGTACCAATACTTACAAGTCCAGCAACAGCCTTTAAAACAATAAAAACATAGGCTCCATAGTAAGCCACATCTCCAAAAATATGGAAGACGGCACCCCAAAAGCTCTTCTTAATTGATAGTTTTTTATTGGCTTGGTAATACTTATCTGAGATCCGCTTGAAGGTATCGCTAATAAAATCAGCCAGTCCGAATAGCTTGATCTCTTTGGCTGTAACATCACTGGCTCCAATCATTCTCATATAATCTAGCTCTCGTCTTTCAGGTGTCCAGCTTTTTTGAAGGGAATAGGTAGATTGACTATATTTTAACTCACTAATAAAAGAGGGGATAATTGAAATAATCAATAGCAAAATCAAACTAGGGTAAAAATAAATTAATCCAGAAATCAAGGATACAATCGTAATGATGTCCTGAATTTGAGCGAGTACATTAGACATTAGAGAGACACGACTAGTAGTTTGTCGCCTGGCCCTTTCGAGTTTATCGTAAAACTCAGAATCTTCCAAACTCTCTAATTCAACTTTTGCAGTTTTTTGGATGAGCTCAATAGAGGATGCATTAGAATAAAGATCTCCCAACAAAGCATCAGTTAATGCAATCAAACGATTAAAAACATCGCTTATAATGGCAAGAGACAATTCAATACCGATCAACCAATACAATCGGCTTAATTCTGCAGGATCGAGGTCTACTTGAAATATTACCTCATCAATGATTTCTTTTCCAACCCAAAGCAATGCAATTGGGGTCAGAGATTTAAGGAGTCTCAATATCACATTGCAAATAAAAAGTGCAGGGTGCGTTTGATAGACGTTCCCTAAGAACCTTGGAACATACTTAAGCGATGCAAAATTACTTTTCATAACTGGTCTAAAAAACAACTCGAAATACTTAATAGTTTAAAATAATCGAACAATTAAATTAAACTCGAACACCTATCACACATACATCATCGACCTGTTCGGTTTCAGCTCTCCATGATTCAAAGCGCTCATCAATTAAGATACGTTGACTTTCCATTGTTTCATGCTGAATCGATAATAAAAGTTGCTTGAAGTTTACGCTCTTAAACTTCTTCCCTTTTTCACCTCCGAATTGATCAACATAACCATCAGAGAATATGTAGAAAGTATCTCCCTTAGCTAAATCGATTTCATGAGTAGTAAATGGCTTTGGTTGTCTGTAATTTCCAATCGGTTGTTTATTTGCTTTGATTTCTTCTATGGATTTTGTTCCATGTCGAATAATCCAAATAGAATTGTTTGCTCCGGCATAAAACAGCTTGTTTCCTTGCAATGAACATAAGGCTATATCCATACCATCCTTCACTTCCTCTTCAGATTTTTCAAATTCTTCTAGAACAAGTTCTCTCGTCTTATCCAGAATTTGACCAGGATCAGTAAGATTAAACTCCTTAACCGACCTATTCAAGCTTCCATTACAAATTACGGACACCATTGCACCAGGCACACCATGACCCGTACAATCCGCAGCTGCAAATAATATTTTATCCTCAGCATGTGTCATCCAATAAAAGTCACCGGCGACTACATCTTTGGGTTTGTAAAGGATAAAACTTTGCGGAATATATTCCTTTACAAGCTTTCTAGGCGGGAGTATCGCATTCTGGATGCGTTTAGCATATATAATCGAATCTCTGATCTCACGGTGTGACTCCTCAAGTTGTTGATGTTTCTGCACGAGTTCTGACGTCCTCTCATCCACAGTATCTTCTAGTTCTTTCTGACGTTTGATTAATGTTCTAGTTCTTGCTTTAACAATTAAATAAACCAAACCAAGTATTAATCCAACGATTAATACTCGAGCCCACCATGTATGATACCATGGAGGCCTAATGCGAAATGAATACGTGAATTCCTTACCTGGAGTTTTACCGTCGATATATGCTCTCAAATGAAATGTGAATTTCCCGTATGGAATGTTTCTGTAATCTGCTTTCTGCTCTTTAGGACCTTGAATCCATTCTTCATCAATACCTTCCAGATAATATTCATAGATCAATCTGTTTGGTGATTCAGCTCCATGGTATGTTCCTTCATAATGAAAAGTCAAATGGTTGTTATCAAATGAGAGATCCAGGTCCTCAGGGAAATTATAAAAAGCTTTGGCTACATTAACTTGGTCTTCTATTCCCTTTTCAGACATGTATTCGAGACTACCAGCACGACTATAGTCGATTTGTTTTCTATTGATATCAATTGACATTAGAGACACATTCGGTCGATAGTCATGATTCTTCTCATTGGTTATTTCTTTGGTTATTAGTCCTCCTTCAGTACCCAAATAAATTGTATTATCATCAGAAACAAACATTGCATCTTGTAAAAAAGAAGTATTTACCAGACCATCATTTTTGGAATATCTAGTCAAGGCATAGTTTCTTATATCCCATTGATTAGCTTCTTTCAAAGGACTTAAACGAAGCAAACCATTACTTAGACCAAACCAATATGTACCAGAATGATCCCGAAGAATTGATTGCACCTCCGAATTATACTCAACTCCTAAATCAATATTATGAACTTCATCATTGAAAACAAAATCAACACCTTTTTTCGTTACCACCCAGACGCGTCCATTACTTTCGATGTATACATCTTTAATTGTATTGTCACTTAATCCCTCATTAGTGGTATAATATTTCCAATAATCACGTGCAAATAGACACAGTCCTTGATTTTTCGAACCAATCCAAAGGTGATTGTTTTGATCAACCTCAACATCAATCGCTCCCTTTAGTGCATAGTTATTCCTGTAGCTTAATTTGTAAGCATGCTTACCTATAAAGAAGTCCAATCCTCCGGGTTCAGAAGTAATTCCATACACAATACCATCAAGATCGACTGCAACCCCTGAAGGGTTTTGAGCTATTCCGATATTCCCCCCTAACCTCCGTAAATTAAATTGTTTTAAATCGTAACGCCCATACCCAAAGTTATTTGCACTTGTATAAATTAGCCCCTTGGGAGTTACTACAGCATCTTGATTCGTGTGCGCTCTTAAGTTACCTTGCTGATTAGGTCCTTGGTAGTTTTGAACGTACAAAATAGTATCTTCATACTGTATCGCTAATCCTTCACGAGTAGCATAAAACAATGTATCATTATGCTCTGTAATACCGTTGACCATACTGGAAGGCAAACCATTAAATTCTCTGAGATATTTGAATGAATTGAGATTTAATACTGAGACACCCCCATCATATGTACCAACCCAAACTTTGCCATAATCATCAAACTCAATTGATGATACTGCATTCGACGACAATCCGAACTGTTTATCAAATCGCTCAACATATCCGTCTTTTACGCGAATAAGTCCATGAAGTGTAGTTCCCATCCAAATGTCGCCTTCAGCATCTTCTCTAATACAAGTAATATATGATTTGTCCGAAGTATTTAATCTATATTCTTTGACAGAATCTTTTTCAATTATCCAAAAATTTGAATCAGGACCACCTAACCAAATCCTACCCTTTGAATCATTTAAGAGTGAAAAAATCCAATTCCCATTTAAACCTGACTTCTTATTAAACCCTCGTAAGTCTTGCGATGTTTTTCTCCAAATACTTGCTCCAAAATTGATAAACCAAAGGTTTCCAGAAGCATCAAAAGATAATGAACGAACATCTTTGTGAGAGAGCACTCTGTAGGATCTGTCATATGATTTGATTTCTCCCCCATCATATGAACATAGTCCCGCTCCGATAGTTCCAAGCCAGATTTTACCTGCAGCATCTATTTTTATATCATTTACACGCCAATTAAACCCGCACGTTTTCTTATTAAAAACAGTTAAATCATTACCATCATATTTTGCAAAACCACCGCTTTCAAAACCCATCCATAAATCACCATTCTTTGCTTCTTCAAGGCAAGATATTTCGTTTGTTGGGAGCCCCGATTTCATATCATACGTTGTAGAATAAGTACCATCATACCTGATTAACCCCTTATCAGTTCCAAACCATGTCAAACCTCTTGAATCTATTAAGATGTCATATATGGTAGATGAAGATAGCTTTTGGTCTATAGATAAAAACTGTATATCCAAAGAAGCACTTTCCTTGAATTCAAGAGGAGCCAACCTGAGACGAGGTTCATAGTTTAGTGTTAACATCTCTCCTTTAGTTTTGATAACATCAGGATGAGGAACAGTATCTTTCGTTTCACCAAAAACCCAATGACGACCTATCGAATCCAACTGAAATGAATTGCTGTAAGCTTTGTTATACTTAATCTTATTAGAGGTCAGTTTTTCATAGTGGTAGTCTATGTTCACACCCTTTTGACTCGTACCTTCATTAACTCTATCAACGTATAGGTTGTTAGACGGCTCTCCTGTAAAAGGAATCTCCTTACCCGTAGGTATTGTATCGGCTATACTATTGGTCAACGTGAATGCTGCTGAAGTATCTTTTGGGGAAGTGGAGTAATATTTAGTTGAATTATTTTCCTTGTTACCTTCAGAACATTTGACAAAAATGAATAAAAGAAAAAAAGCGAAAACAATCCTTAAATATAGTTTCATAGTATAGTCTAGAATGGGTTAAATTTACTCATTTAGAATAGAATAGCATCACTCAATCAAAACAAAAGCACCCCAGAAATAAGGCTCATATTTTCGACTCATCATAAGCTGAGCATTATTAAATGATTCTCGCACTGACCCGTTATCAATAAGGTTTTTATAAAACAACTCCATAAACTCGCTTGTTTCTTTGTCCGGCACCTGCCACAAACTCATTATCAGCTGATCCACACCAGCCAGTTTAAGCGACCTTTGCAATCCGTAAACGCCTTCAGAACCCCTTATGTCACCTAGTCCAGTTTCACAGGCAGAAAGCACCATTAATTTCGTTGCTGAAAGGTCGAGACTTGCCGCTTCTTTCGCCGTAAATATTCCGTCTTCAGAAAGATCCTGAGCAGACCTCTTCCAGACATCATTCGCAAATGCAAAAGTAATTCCTGAGCGCATTAGAGGATTTTTATTTTCAACAAAAGACCATCTCGCATAATTCGAACCTCCTCTAAAATCGACATCCTCTACAACCTCTACCTCTGTTTTCTCCAGTACTCTATTCATAGGATCCGGAAAGAAAAAACCATGCGTAGCAACATGAACATATTTGTTTTCAACCACCATTTTCTTAAAGTTCTCCTCCGTAGCTTCTTCATTATTCAAATAAGTCACCGAATAGTCAGCACCCTTTAAGTAGTTAGAAATCTTATAAGTTTCTTTCAATGTA
Organism: Brumimicrobium sp.; assembly: GCA_965656195.1. Lineage (GTDB taxonomy): Bacteria > Bacteroidota > Bacteroidia > Flavobacteriales_D > Crocinitomicaceae > Brumimicrobium. The sequence goes on from CBFHJL010000073.1 coordinate 8,287, forward strand.
CCAGGAAGATACTTCCAAACTTCATTATTCGTAGAATCAGACGAATACTGCACTCCTCCAATCAAAAGAAAGTCGTCCTCAGTTGTCAGGTGAAAGCTCGCCGAATTATCGATTAAAGCAGAGCTTGAATTACTAAGGTTTATTTCATATTCCTGACATAAATAAAGATCTTTACCGGAGACTGGAAGGGAAGCAAATGCAACTTTATGCAACAAACCAGAAGGTGAGACAATCACCTTTTTTGTCTGATTCAAATGAGACTCTAAAGGCTTCCAGATTAGATTATAAAGTTGATTAGAATCCTGATCTTTTTGATACAGTTTTTGGACAAATTCAAGATCACTTTCTCCTTCCTTACGCAAAGCCTCTTCTAATTCCGACTCAAAACAAATAGGTATAAACAAAGGTCGTTCTCCATGATTCAATAGTAATGCTGCATAACGGTTTCTTTGCTCCGGATCTAATAAGCTTTTGAAATGAACAAATTCAATTATAGTCTCACCCCTTTTCATTTCTTTCTCAACCTGCCTCCACGAAACGTTTCTCAAATTACTAAAAGAAGAGAACGATTTACTTTTCTTAATTAATCTGCGCTCTAATGACAGAGCTACTTTTTCTAAGCTATCGACGTCAGCACCTCTTGTATATTCGTCTGCAATTTGTTCTTTCAAACTAATTAAGCCTGTGTAGAGCCTAACAACCTCATCATCATTACTATTTAATACTTCTTTGCGCAGCGCACTAGTCGACTTTAAACTTAACCCTTTTGACCTTAGTGCTATATTAAAGCATGAATCTACGGCTCCAGGTATTTCATCCCCATACTTTAAAGCAAAATCGAAGTAATTATGATAGTCTTGGATCATGGTCTGAAAATAGAGGTCCTTTTGGGATTCAGACATTGAGAAATAGTTCACCTTAAGATCTTGATCTCTATACGCTTTGGTTGCATTCAGAATACGCAAACAATTCTCAGTATCATTCTTACCTAGATAGGCTTGATACAAAGTTTCATATGAACCACCAATTTGTTCATGCAATTTATACTCTCTGCTGATTGCCAATGATTTTTCACAGCTCTCGATACACTTATCCAATAAACCTTGCCCCAAGTATAGATTTGCTTGGTAATTATATGATGAAGCCATCCCAAAATAACTATCTAATTCTTTAAAAATGTCAAAGCCATTAGTTAAATAAACGAGTGCAGTATCGTAGTTTCCTTTTATAGTGTTTACCTCTCCAATATTAGTAAGTGATACTGCTTCACCATACAAATGGCCCATATCCTTGAATATTTGTAATGCTTCAATGAAATGCTCTAAGGCTTTATCATGTTCTTTTACGTCATTATAATTTGTGCCTAGATTCACATTAGATATTGCCTCAGTAATAACATATCCATGTTCTTTAGCTAGAACAATACTCTTTAAATAGTATTGAGAGGATTTTTCATAATTACCTTGCTTATTCAATAAATTGCCAATATCACTGCACGTTTCGGCGTACAAATCCATTAAGTCACTATTCTCCTCACAAATATTTATGACATCATCATAAAGTTCATAAGCTGCAGAAAAGTTCCCCATATTGAAGTAAACATTAGCGATCTGCTTGTTCGTCATTGCAGAACCTCTAATATTGCCTAATTCTTTTTCTAATGCTAACGAATAATTATAGCTCTTGATAGCCTGATCAAACTTAGAAAACTTATTGTATAATACCCCAACATTATGATATACTCTTGTCAGTAAATGTTTTTGATTGTGCTTTTTAGCATATGTTATACAAGAATCAAAATAGGTCTTTGATTCTTTAAAATACAACTTATCGTTATAGACCATTCCGACAAGATTATATGCCCTCGGCAAACCCAGAGTGTCATTTACGTTCTTGGTGAAATTTAAATTTTTAATCGCATACTTTTCCGCTTGATCGAGGTCTCCAGCAAACAACTTACTCTGCCCTAAATTAGACAAAGCATTGCCTGTTTGCTCATCATTTCCTGAACGTTTAGCCATTACGTATTGAACCAAAGAAAGATTGAATGCACTATCAGGGTGTTGATATAAAAAACCTTCCCATATATAATCATCAATCGCTTCTAATCGCATGCTATCTGGAAGTTCTAGATCATTCCATACCGAGTATAAACTATCTAAGTTTGATTGGGCACTAGAAACCGAAGAAACGAGAAACAAAACAATAATGTAAACAGTTCGCATGATTGACAAAATAATTAGTGAAAGTATCTAAATCTCTTAAGAAAGCATTAACTCCCTAAAAAAATAGATACACTTTTGTTGTTAGAGAAATGTGAATAAAGTATTTTAGGCATGTATTTTGAAAGCATCGATTCAAAAATAATAATTATGAAAACAATAATATTAAGTGTCTTTTTATTGCTCTACTCCATTACTTTTTCACAAAACAATCTCATTGTTTTTACACAGGAGAGCAAACCTTTTTACGTTATCGTTAATGGAATTCGTCAGAATATGGATCCACAAACCAATGTCAAAATTGAGGGGCTTCCTGGAGAGTTTTATAAGGTCAAAGCTGTATTTGCAGATGGGAAAACCGCCGATGTTGATAAATCAGTGAGTTTCATGGAAAAAAATCAAGAGTACAGTCTTGAGATCAAGGAAAAGCGTGGTTCGTACAAAATGAAATTCGCAGGAATGAGACCAATAAGCGAGTCAACTAATACTGGAACTCCTGTAACATATCACGAAGAAGAAATAACTGCGAATACTGCAAATACTAATGTAAGTTCTAGTCAGAACAGTAGTAATAATTCTACCTCTGTCAATGCATCTTCAACTCAAACAAATACATCAACTCAAACAAATATTTCAACGAATGGAGATACTCAAACTTCTGGAGTTAATTCTAGTATTGAAATTAACGAATCTGGAAACAACGAAAGCGTTGGGGTTAATGTTCAAATGAATGAACAAGGAGTTTCAATGCAGGTGAATGTTCCAGATGATCAAATGGGAAGTTCAGGCCATCAACAATCAAACTCAACGCATACAAGTCAAACGACTACGACATATTCATTCGTGAAGACAGGAACAATGTGTTCAAGTCCAAATGTTAATCAAACTGAGTTTATCGATTTTAAGTATGTACTTGAAAATGCAAACATGTTCAAAAGAGAGGAGCTTATCATTGCCTACTTTAGATCAAACTGTATGTTAAGTGATCAAGTTGCTGGTCTTATCAAAATAGATTATTCAACTGTTGACAATAAAAAAATAGCGAAAGAAGGTTATCGATACACCTTCGATACCGACAACTATCAAGTTGTGATCGACGCACTAAAAAGTCAAACAGATCAAAAGGAAGTCCTAACATTCATAGGAGCTGGAGTAAGTGCGTCAAGCTCTACACATACGCAAACCAATTCAAGCAACAATACGAATAATGCGAGTAGCAATATCCAAATTAATGCTAGCAACTCATCTTCTTCAACATCATCGTCATCATCTCAGAACTCAAATACAACTGGGAACACATCTTCGAGTAACGCAAGTAACTCAGGGACACAATATTCTAAGCTAAATGGTTACAGCGGTTATGTCAACTGTAACGGAAATGTTATTCAGGACATATCGACGATCAAGGGAATGGCTGAGGGAGAAGCATTCGCTGAAGAGCAAAAAAAGGTTATACAAAGTGCAAGTGGAAATAACTGTTTCAGTGTTGAACAAGTGGGTTTACTCGCTTCAGTGTTTTCGCACGAAGGTGACCAACTATCATTTATGAAATGGGCTTTCGACAGGACATACGACATAGACAACTTTTACAAACTTAGTTCTCAGTTGACATTTAGCTCAAGCAAAGAGGAATTAGATGACTTTATTGACAAGCAACCAACTAGTCATTTTACATACGTGTATAGTCCGAATTCTAATGATGCATTTTTAATAGATGCAAAAGATTTGAAAAAACGAATGGAAGGAGAAGCGTTTTCTGATGACCAACTTTCACTTGCCAAACAAGCACTTGTTTCGCGATATATCTCAACTGATCAAATTAAAAGCATCTTAGAGGTCTTCAGTCACGAGGGTGATAAACTAACCTTCTTGAAAATGGCCTATCCACGAACATCGGATAAAGAAAATTTTAGAAACTTAAGAGAATTACTTACTTTCAGTTCAAGTAAAGACGAGTTTGATACGATCATCAAGTAAAGATATTCTGAAAAAATGAAGTAAAATGAAGAGGAGGTATATTATCTCCTCTTATTTATTTCAAATGGTTGTCTACCTCAACACCCATTCCACCGCTGATTTCTTCTAATTTCTTTATACCCTCAAATTCTATTACTAGCAATCCACATGTCGGCAAAGCAATAAAGTCATCCAATAAATATGATGCTAGTTGAGAAATTCCATTATTGTGTGAAACAATCAAGACATCCTCAGAAGTTTGATTGATCTTCCACAAGTAATGCAGGAGATTATCCCTGCTTGGAAGATATAACTCGTGATCGTAGGATACTTCACTGGTTGAAATACTATTCTCAATGAACGCCAGTGTAGACTTTGTTCGCGTTGCAGGTGAGCAACAAACTTGAAACTTAACTTCTTGATACCCTTTTTTGAGATATTCATTGAGACTTTCGAGCTGCTTTCTGCCTTTATCATCAATTCTTCTCTCAAAATCAGACATACCTTTCGCGACTTGTTCAGTATGTGCATGTCTCAATAAAAATAATCGCATAGGTATTTTTTTGAAATATGAGAATATTTTAAATAAATACCAACCAATTCTTTAATCCCCTCGTTTTATACATAAAGAGAATTGTTTCGCATTTAAAACTTAAAGCCTTATATTGCAAAGTAATAAGAACATACGAACTATCGGGAATTACCTGCATGTAGATATCACTCTATTGAAAGCTTGTCGAAAGAATAAGCGTTCTGCTCAGGAGAAGCTTTACGAAGCTTGCTTCCAATTCCTTATGCCTGTTTGTATGCGTTATCATAAAAATGAAGAGGATGCCCGAGCAATATATAATGTTGCTTTCATGAAGATTATTAAGAATCTTAACAAGATAGATTTAGATGAGACTCCATTCGCGGCATGGGCAAAAAGAGTGATGACGAATACACTTATTGACGAATACAGAAAGAACAAGAAATACAAAGAAAAAATAAGTAAACGAGACAATGATCGAGAGCTCGAATATCATTCTCAAGGGGTTCGTAACGATGCAGAAAGCAATATGGGAGAAGGTGATATAATGAAATTACTTGATCAGTTGAAGCCATCGACAAAAAGAGTGTTTATGCTCTATGTGATTGAAGGTTACAATCATAGAGAAATAGGGGAAATCATGGACATGTCCGAAGGAACATCAAAATGGCATCTTTCTACAGCTCGTAAAGAAATGAGAGAATTAATACGCAATCAAGAAAAAACGAATTTTTCGAATATTGCCATATGAATATAGACGATAAAAATATAGATCAAATATTTAGAGATGCTGCGCAGAATGCCTCAGCACCTAATTATGATTCTTCTTATTGGAATGAGGTTTCTTCGATATTGGATGCTGACTCTAAAAAGAAGAAGTTATTATTATTCTCGTCTCTTGGCGGTAGTTTAGCTGTTATACTATTATTCTCGCTTTTATTTTCACCAAATGGAAGCGTTAAAAACAGAAAGTTGTACACTCAAGTTCAATCAGAGGATATTAGTTTAACTAAGCACTCTTTAAATTCAAGTGTATTCGAAATAGCATTAAATGGAAACAACTACTCTTCTCATCGAGGATCGCAGTCGTCAAAACCTAAGCGTAAAAACACAGTTTCTTCTGACCAAAACATCAATTTAGATAGCTTTACTG
>CBFHJL010000074.1:0-14058 GCA_965656195.1 Brumimicrobium sp.
CCAACTTATGTGAAACACCCATCATTGCTTGTGCAGGTAAAGCGGATCTATTGTCTTTCGTATATGTTTTCAACTGCACACCTGCATTTCTTACAACCGCAGAGATTGTCGTTCTTTCATTTTTAGAAATGTAGATACCTCCTAAATCCAATCCGAGCCCTAAAGAGCTGTAGGATTCCAATTGAGACCAAATAATATTAAATGTGGCACCTACAGAAATACGTGGATTAAGTCTTCGCGAAAAACTACCTCCCAAAACAAAATCTCCTGCTGAGAAAGTTCCAATTGTCTGACCTGTTGCATCCGTTCGATCCATTTGACCGTAAGCAACATACCTTAAATGTGCTGCACCCGTCCCTTTACCTTCGAAATGTCTGCCGTAAGAGATCATCCCATGGTTGATTCCACCAGCATGTAAAGCTTGATTAAAACCAATTGAATTATGCATGCGCTCATTGAAAGAAGCTGGGTTAAAAACCCCCATGTTTACATCGTCATCATAAGCAGTGATTAATTTTCTACCTAAGGCTGCAGATCTAGCATTATAGGTCATTTCCAAAAAAGGAAAAACATTCATACCACCAGTTTGACTGAGTGATGAAAAAATGATGAAAAAGATACCGACAGCTACTGTAAATTTCATAGATAATGATTCAACGGTGGTAAATATAAAAAATTGTCAAATTGACTGAAATTATTTAACCACGTTTCGTTTTCTGTCAAACTCGATTACTTCCATATTCTTAATTTTAGCATCGACAAGATCAAACCGAAGCATTGTTTTCGTCTTATGAAATCCATGATCACCGCATGCCCCTGGATTTAGCCACAAACATTGAAACCGCTTATCTGGCTTAACCATCAATATATGTGAATGACCACATACTATAATATCAGGAGCAGCTTTCTTAGCCAACACTTCGAGTAAAGGTTTTGAGTATTTACCCGGTTTACCAGCTATATGAGTCATCAAAACACTTACCCCTTCACGCTCGAACCATTCATGCTCATTAAATTCCTGTTTAACATTTCCATGGTCAATATTGCCAAACACTGCTTTAACTGGAGCCCAGCGCTCTAAAGTTCGGATAACTCTAAGATCACCAATATCACCTGCATGCCATATTTCATCAACATACTGTGTATACTTTTCAATTCTAGAATCTACAACATCATGTGTATCAGAAAGTAATAAGATTTTCATTCTACAAAGCCTTTATGATTGAACTGCTGAGAGTCAAGATTACGAAAACAATAACTAATTTTTACTATTTTTACCAAAAAATAAAAACCTAACATTATGAAATTTTTCTTGTTGATTGCCATTCTTAGTATTATCAATTTTTCTTTTTCTCAAAGTTCTTATAATATTTCTGAACTAGAACCTACCAAGGGAAAAACAAGAGGTTCTAAATTTGTGGGAATTGACGATGATGGGTACATCTACACTTTAAGTATTAAAAGCACTTATATCGTTATTACCTCTCTTACGAAATCGTACTTAAAAGTATTTAATGCGAATACAGGTAAAATACATGCTGAGGTTCCTCTGGAAGGATCTAAAGAATTAAAAAGTAGAGGTTATGAATATTTAAGCATGCGATTTATTGATGGTAAACCAACAGTGATTTGTAAGGAAATCAAAAGTGATAAACCAGAAAAATATTATGGTATAAACATTAGTAGCAAAGGTCGTCTTATAGGAGACCCATTTGAAGTTGGAGTATCTGGAGATTGCTCTGGATTTGGAAGAAGAGGTAAATCTTTTTTCTCCGGAGTATACCAATTTAAGGGTGAAAATGGTGAGGCTACTTTTATTTCAAATATTACTTGCCGAAAAGATGAATTAAAAACGTATCGAGTTCTAGAATTAGGAAAGGATTTAGAAGTTGAAAACACATTCACATTTAAGTTAAGTTTCGACGCGGTTAGCGGACTTTCTTACGAACGCGGAAAAGGTGATGATTATTCTTACCTTAAAGTTCAGACCAGAGACAAAAAAGATGTTGACGGAAAACTATTTAAAAGGTGGGTTACAACTCAAAGACTATACAAAATTGATCGATCTAATGGTGATTTAGAAGAAATAATGGTGGAAGAACAGTTAGAGCCAATGAAAATTGGTGATTTCAGACTGAAAGCTACCGATCAAGGAGTTATTCTTTCAGGGCAGATTGTTGAAGAAAAAGGATTTTCTGGATTGTTTACAGCGACAGTAAATGAACGAACAAATGAGATCACTGACATAAAAACGAAAAACTTTGATATTGACTTTGTCACTAAATATTGGAGTGATCGCCAAAAAAAGAAGGAAGAGCGCAGAAGAGATAGAAAAGGTGAAACGGAAGATGATGAAAATTTCTCGACGAACTTTAAATTCATGGAAACGTTTAAAACAAGTGATGATGGTCTTTTGTCTGTATTCCAAGACTTTCAACTTAGAGTAGTTACAAGAACGACTACAGATGCTAATGGTGTAACAACCACAACAACAGATTACTACTATTATTACAAGGATGTGATTGTCGTTAAAACAGGAAAAGATGGAGAAATTGAATACACTAAACTCCTACCTTTTTATCAATTAACTGTAAATTACAACCCGGGTAAAGGTTACTCTGCACTTCAAGTGAAAAATGATATTTACTTTCTTCATGGTACTAGTAATGAAATGAGTGATATGATTGAAGAAGGAAAAAAGTCTAAAAGAAGATCAAAAAGAAGAGACCGTAGAATTCAATTCGCTTCAATCACCCATTTAGACAACAATGGAGAAATTGATACGGAACAAGTCCTTGACCTAAGGGAGAGAAACGTATCTATAGATCCTAACAATGTTGCAACTGATAAGAAAAATAAACAGTTTGTCATTGTTTCCCCAGTAATGAAAATGTTCAATTTCAAAAAGACAAAAGTAATTCGAATAGAGCTTTAAAAGTATTGCTGGGCATAATATTCATATTCTTTTTGGGCCGCGCATTTTATCGATTAGCTGAGGAGTACTCTCGAAACAAATGGATATGGGCTATTATTGGAGTATTGTTTTACTATGTATTTTCAGTTATCGTTAGTTTCCTTGGAGTTATAGCTGCAACTGATTGGGTATTGCGTAATGAAATACTCTATACATTCGTGGTTGTTGCCATAAGTATAGGGTTATCAATAGGTTTTTATTACTTATTAAAAAACAACTGGGAGAAAGCAGAAAAGGTATCGTTTGGAGATGAATTGATTGACGAACTCTAGGAGAGTAAACCTTTTATCAATTTTCAGATGGAAAATACTGAACAATGTTGGTGTTGAAATTGCTTTATAAAAAAGACAATCTCGATTATGAAACATTTAGTACCTCTATTCTTTGTGATTCTTCCGTATTTAATTGCAGCACAAACCGAGGAGGACAGCTTATACATTAGTTTTCTTCAGTCTTCTGGAACAAAGAAATGTTTGAGTGCTCTGGAGAATTCGCATGTAAGTGAATTATTCGAGTCAAATACTGTGTATATTAATAATCATCGTATTTCAATGGAAAGAAAGACGCATGAATATTACGAGATAGACCCATATGGATTGTGTAATGAATATAGGTCAGTATTCTTGCATCACCATCTTTCGAACGGTATAGAATATATGTTCGTATATAGAAGGTTCTCTGAATCAAAAGATCAATATGGTGAACTTCAACTCTACTCTAAGATAGAAGATGAATGGAAAATGGGACAAATCCTAAATCTGGAATGGCATAATTTCTTTTCAATTAGCCAAGATGAGATAGACAGACTGAGAAACTTACAACAATATCCGAAATTCTTAGTAGAATTTAAGAAAGAGGGCATGGCATTCACAATTCCTTGGGAAATATACTCATTCGATCAAGGAAGTGAAATGAATGGATACGTAAAAGGAAGAGGAAGCCAACCAATACTTATCTCTTATGATAGCATAATCCCCTAATTATAACGTTTAGAAATCTTATTACTGGAAATTGTTCTCTGACGACTGCACTTGTGTCTTCCCGAAGAAAAACTTCTTTGTTTGGAATGTTTAGTTTTCCTGCCTTGTACTCGTTTTCTCCACAAACGCCAGCTCGACCTTTTCAATGATAGACGCATAATCTCAATTACTTCTTTCTCAGAAACACCAAACTGAAACGACATAGCATCAAAAGGAGTTCTATCCTCCCATGCCATTTCAATTATTCTATTAACCTCCCGTTCTGTTAGCTTATGTTTTTCTATTGGATTCATATTAAAGAAACAACTCATTAAAACTATTGTGCGACAAATAAAAATGTTTTATTTAAATGTTTTATGTTATTTTTATAACATTATGTTATTTTATTTCATATAGTACTTATATTTGCTCAAAATTAAAGATGTTATGAAAACACAAATTTACGAAGGACCTTTTTATCAGTATGACTTAGATCTTCTAAACACTACTCTATCAAATAGTATTAATGCAGCATCTAAGTTTAATTGCAAATTGTTTTATGCGTTGAAAGCAAACAATGAGCAAAAGATAATCAGAGAGATTAAATCTTCTGGTCTTGGAGTAGATTGTGTATCAGCAGGAGAAATAGAACATGCCCTTAAAATGGGATGGGATTCGTCAAATATTGTGTTTGCTGGATCTGGAAAAACACTTGCTGAAATAAGCTATGCTTTAACCAATGATATCTACATGATTCATTGCGAATCAACTGAAGAACTTGAACTAGTCTTGAGCCTAAAAGAGCAGTATAACAGCATGACTTCAATCGCGCTGAGAATAAACCCGAATCTAAGCGTCAACACACATGACAAAATCAGCACGGGAGAAAGACATCATAAGTTTGGTATGTCATTCGAAGAAGCCTATTCAATTATAAATTCACACCCTCAACATATTGCCGGTCTTCACTTTCATGTTGGATCACAGATTCAAGAGCTTGAGTATTTCGAAGATCTTTCGTTAAAGGTTCGCAGTCTCATAGAACAGCTGCCTACTGGTTATAATTTAAGTTATCTAAATCTAGGTGGGGGTCTTGGTATTGATTATAAGAACCCCGAGCGTAATCTTTTACCTGACTTTGAAGGGTGGATGCGTGCTATTCGCACCCACATCCCCGAAAACTTAGTCAAAACTATTGCATTAGAACCTGGAAGAAGTATTGTAGGTCAATGTGGAAAGTTGATTGGACAAGTTCAGTATGTAAAGCAACAGAATAGTGAGCACCCAATGATTATCCTCGATGTTGGCATGAGCGAGTTATTAAGACCTGCGTTATACGATGCGAGACACAAAATCACAAGTCAAAAAGAAGACCTGATTGAAGAAAGCTACACCATACATGGACCTAGCTGCGAAAGTTCAGATCATTTTGGTCATTTTCATAGACTACCGAGATTAAATCGAGGAGATTTAATTGAAATACATAGCACTGGAGCTTATGGATCTAGTATGCAATTAAATTATAATTTAAGAAAAAGGCCTGAAAGCAAATTTGTTTCGAGACAAGTCAGAACAGGGTTAAAAATTAAAGTCGCTTAAACTTCTATTGTATTTGCCATACTTTGATTAACGCGTCATCACTCACGGTCACGAATGTATTTTCGTCAATTTTCGAAATTCGATTAACCGTGTGGCGGTGACCTTCGTTCTTGAATTCTATTCTTTTCTGAATATTTATATCTGGAAGTTGCCAGAATTTAATTGTTTTATCAAAACTTACAGAAACTAAAGATTTTCCATGATCAAGAACGGATAAATCATAAATGGCATAATTATGCGCAGGCACAGATTTGATATGAGTTTTTTCTTTCCAATTCCAAACGGATAGCAATGCATCTTTACCCCCAACGACTATTTCATCCCCTATGAATTGAGCTGTGTTTACTCCAGCAGTATTTATAGAAATAAGCTCAATTTCATTATAAAACTGAGTTTCAAAAATTCTGAGCTTTCCATCTTGTCCACAAACTGCAAGTAATTCGCCATCTTTGTCTATTGAAATTTGACGAATCTTTCCGCAGTCTAGAGGTAGTGTAATCAATAACTTCATAGAACCAGCTTCCCATACACAAAAATACCCGTCATCATCTCCTGAATAGAAAACGCCTTTCTGCGTATTATACGTGAGCGAAAAAATTGGTGCTTTGTGCTGAGTTAGGTACTTCTCTTCTACTTTACTTTCGATATCAACAACATGAATACCTCCTTTTCTATTCCCTATAACCAGCTTATCTCCCCTGTCGTCAACAGCGATATTAAAAGCAACATGTTCTAGTTTAACAGTAAAATTATCTTGTTCACCTGTATTAAGATTCCAACGCACCACAAACTTGTCAGCACTAGTTGTGTATACGTATCGATTATGAGCTACAACATCATAAATGGCTCCGCTATGTCCTGTAAGTGTATTTAAAAGATGAAGCTCTTTATTAGCCATGACTACTCTTCTTCATCTCCATCAGCATCACCAACTTGTTTTAGGCGTTCTGCATAATCTTGAGGAAGGTTTTCAAAGAAGGTATCTCCTCTTAAACCGATTCGCAGACATTCTAGCGGTATCATCTCATTAGGAGCAATATTACCTAGATTCACATTTGCTCCAAATAACTTTATGAACCATACTTGTTGATTCTTTTTTGGTGCTTCCCACAGAATATTCTCAGGCTTAACTTTAGCAATGATCTTATTGATTAGGAAAGTATGAGCTGTACCATTAGGTCTAAACACACCAACATTTCCACTTTCTCTTCCTTCGGCTATAACTTTCCATGATCCTGCCTCTAGCTCAGTACTCATCATTTTTATCCATTTATTTGGACTTATTAAAATACCTGAGTCTTTTGAACCAACCTCAGAGAGAATAGTCCTGTCCTTAGCCATTTTTTGAATGATTTCGCATTTCTCATCATGAGGGATGATAATAGACCCATCAGACACTTCCGCTAAATCCAGATCATACTTATCTAAAAGTTGAACGAACTCATCAAACATTCCTCTTGCGTAAAACGCTTCGAAAAGCGTTCCTCCAAAGTAAGGTCTAATATTGTGAGAGCGATATAACTTAATTTTCTCCTCGAGTTGATTAGTTACGAAGGCAGTTCCAAAACCGAACTTAACAATATCTGTAATTTCGGCGTTGGCCTCAATAAAGTTTTCAGTTTCTCTTAAACTAAGCCCTTTATCCATCATCATTGTCAAACCATCCTTTCGTGGTTTATCCTTTCTCTCTGGTATATATGGTAAACTAAAGTTCTTCATTTTCATCAAATTGTTCCAACCGATTCGAAAAATAAGTAATCTCTTTTAGCGTTGGGAAGTGCAAAAATAAACTTTTCGCTAAACCTACGTTGTTTTCTGCCACTTCTTCGAACAATAACATTGCTTCAGTTTGATTTCCAAGCATCCAGTGGCAGTAAGAAAGAACGAGTTTAGCTTCTTCTTTTTCAAAAAGAGCATCAATCTCATGTATTTTCTCTATTGTCTCTTCGTAATTGACATGAGCTAAAAAAACGAGCCAGTCAAGAACAAGTTCCTCATCATTCGAGTTAATTCCATACCCTTTCTCATATGTTTCAGCGGCTAATTTATCTTCACCCTTATTCTCATATGCATTTGCAAGTGCCCTCCAATAACTCGAGTTGTTGCCTTCAAGCGTAATCGCATGTTTAATCTCCTCTATTGCTCTAGCATGGAATCCAAGAATATCAGAAATAATTCCTTTGCCTAACCATGCATCTGCAAGGTGAGGCAAAAAAGTAGTACTCTGTTCATAACAATCGTAAGCCCTTTCCAACTCTCCCAAATCTTCATAGCATTCACCTAAGGAACAGAACACCATTCCATCATCTCCATCTATATCCAAACACTTTTTATAATATTTCATCGCTTCAGTAGGATTGTCTTTATCCATATAAACGTTAGCCATATTAAAAAACGCAGGAGCAAAATCGTCATTGATCAACGTGCTATATTCGTAAGCCCAAATTGCTTGATCCGTATCGCCCATTTTTGAATAAGCATTTCCTAGGTTATACCATGTAGTGAAAGAATATGGAGCCTCATCGATATATAAAAGGAAGCATTCAACAGCTTTCTCATATGCCTTGATCTGCTCATAGCAATATGCCAATTCATAAATGATAGCTTCATTTAGCCTATTCTCTGATAACGCTTGATTAAGGATTTCTACAGCAGCTTGAAAATTGTCTAAATTTTCATACTCCATTGCCAAGTCAATATAAATCTCTGTTTTCTCGTCACCTGAAGCTATACTCAGGGCTCTCTTGAAATATTTGATCGCAGATTCTGCATCTCTCAACTGACTGTAACACGCCGCAGTAGTTAATGCTAAATCAAGGTTCCCTCTTTCCACTCTTTCCAATGAATTCAATAATTTCAATGCAGCATTCAGCTCTCCACCTAGGGACATTGCTTGGGCCTTTCTTAAAAGTAGTGTATTATTATTAGGGAAGTGACCTAAAGCTCTTTCCGCGGCCCATTTCGCCTTTTTAAATTGATTTGCCATCAATAAATGATCTATCACCAACTCTACCTGATCAGCATCCATGTATTCATAATGATCATTATCGTACATCGAATTTAAACGCTCTAACTGCCTATTAAATTCTGCACCGAACCATTCATCTTCTTGATCTTCGAACATAAAAACAAATTTAGTCATTCATTAGTGAACCATGAACTCTTAACGAATTTAATATAAATGTAAATATAAAAAGAAGTTGTTTTGCCATCTATGCTCTTCAGTTATGAACATGTTCCTCACAAAAAAAGGCCCTTTCGGACCTTAATCAAGCTGATTTATTGAAAAGCTAAGCGATTCCTGAGTTAGCAGAAGAAGGAACTGAAAATAAAGATTCATTTGAAACAGTAATTTCACTAGTACCTTCCAACTTAGCATAAATCGAAGTTAAATGTTTAAATACGTCTTCCTGTTGTTCGGGAAAACGTTCAGAAATTTCATTTACTATTGATAATTTTGATTTATCATGTCTGTTGAAGAATTCAATTAATTTTTGTTTGTACATTTCTTTTGAATATTTCATATAGTGATTTTTTGATATAATACAAAGGCTATGAGCAATATCCAAAATATATCAATAAGAAAAGCTGAATCTCGAATTTAAGCTTTCCTATTTTGGGAATTCATTCCTAAAAATAGAAAGTTAAAGAGATAGATACATGTGTATATAACTGATATAAAGCTATTTAAATTAATGGAATAATTCTTTCTAATGGTTAAAAAAATTGAATTATGCAAAATCCAGTATTTAGCCAGGCAATTAAGATAGATACATCAGCTCATAAAGGAGCGATCCAACAAAACTCTTCAATTAAAACCTCGCGGAACTATTCGATCACTTTTGCATTAGAACAGAATCGATACGTTCATTTGAGATCAACAGATCTAGAGTTAACGCACGCTTTACGATTTCTACATGATCAAAACATGGATAATAAGCAAATTGATCAATTGGATATGTCAAGAAGCATACATCCAGCGGATCTTCCGTTTTTCCTGGTCAATATTGTTAATTCAAAACATAGAGGCATTAACGTCCATACAAACGTTCGCATCAAAACAAAAAAACATGGTTATCAATGGGTTGCCATCAATGCCTTATTCAATAGGGAATCTAATCTTTGGCATGGAACATTACAATACAACCTCGATCAAAATAATATAGACGAAAAACATGATCGCAACAACATATACCAAGAAATAATTAGAGAGGAGCGCAAACAAATATCTTCTAGGCTCCACGATGGAGTTGGTCAGGAACTCGTTCTGATGAATTTGCTTATCTCTCAAATTGAGAACTCCGAAAACCAACCACAGATTGAGCAGATTCGTTCAATTCTTCAAAATTCTATTTCAGACGTCAGAAAACTCAGTTACGATTTAAACATACCCGATCCAGACACATCTATTGAGAAGATACTGAAACGATTAGAAAGCAATTACAACGAACTCGAATCATTTTCAGTTAACACCAAACTTTCACCTAAGATCAAAAAAGATCGTACGTGTGCAGAAAAGCTATATCATGTTCAATATATACTGCAAGAGTTCTGCAGTAATTCTATCAAGTATTCTGGAGGAAACCGCGTTGATATAAACATATCTAAAGTTGGCATGAATCACGCCAAATTTGAAATTCAAGATAATGGAAACGGGTTTGATTTCGATGAAAAATTAGGCAATGGAATGGGCTTGAAAAATATTATGATGAGACTAAAAATGGTAGCTGAAACCTCTAGCTTTCATTCAAATGATAGAGGAACGGTACTTTCTTTTGTTGTGGGAAACACTTCTCAACACAAATAAAAGTAAGCCTCTCTACTCCACAATATCTAGTAAAGCAACATCAAACACCAATACGGTATTGGGAGGAATACTACCACTACCACTTCCATTCTCTCCGTATGCCAATGCAGATGGAATGATAAGCATTCCTTCTCCACCTTCCTTAAATTTAGGAATTCCTTCTGTCCACCCTTGTATAACACCTTGTAAGTTAAAGGTTATTCCAGCAGCATCACTTTCATCAAAGACAACTCCATCGGTAAAGTACCCTTTATACCTTACACGTACATTATCAGATGCATCCGGGAAATTACCCGTACCCAAATCGTTAATTACGTAATGTAAACCACTTGAGGTCTCTTCAGCTTGAAGATTATTATCTGTTATGTATTGCTTGATGATTGTAAGATCCTCTTGCAGTTGTTCTTCAGGTGAAAGCCCCTTATTACAAGCCAACAAAATAATTGATAAAAGCAATAGAGAAAGTATTTTCATAGCGGTACATTTTGAATTTCAATTCAAATATACACAAAACAAAAAAAGGCCGCTCTTATGAGCGACCTTAAAAATCTGGTTTTCCTACTTACTAGAAGTGGAAAGTCAAACGTAAAGAACCTGCAGGTCCAAAAACGTTATTCATGTTATCTGTGTCGATACCGAATGAAGATCCATTTTTAGATTCTTCTACAAATGTTTCTGACACTTCGTTACCACTTCCATTAATTCCTTCAGATTCATATGTTACTGAAGCAGTTCCTAAAGATTGGAATACAAGACCCCATCCAAATTCACCTCCAATAGAAAGTTTTGGAAGAACAAAGTATTCTGCTCCGATAAACCCGCGAATACCTATCCCGAATGCCATACCACTCTTAGACTCAAGGATACGAGCATCATTACCAAATTGATCAGTAGTAATTGAATTACCATTGATATCATCAGCAGCTGGATCAACATCTACGTTAAACGTAGCGTTTTGATTTAGCTCATTACCGTATGTATAGGTTGCTGAGTTAGAAGACAAAGAGATTCCTAATTCTCCTCCATAGAATCCTTGAAGTCTACCTTTTCCTTTACGCCACTCTAATCCACCTGACAAACCAATATTCGTAAATCCATTTGAAAAAGAATTCTCTACCATTTCTGGTGGAGTAGTTGGGTAAGTTACAAGTGAAAAGTCTTGACTACGATCAGAAACCATTTGTGAACCTGAATTAGAACCAAATCCTATTCGAAGATTACCACGATAAGCCATAGTTTCAGACGCAAAGTACTTTCCAGTAATCGTCTGATTGTTTGTTAAAAAATTCCATGTTGGGGCAGCATTAGCATCAGTACCACCGATAAAATTACCAAAGTAAGTTAGAAATGGTGTGGCATCAATACCAACTGCCCAATCTCCAGTTTCTGGTAAATAAACTTTTTCCTCATCTTGTGCGTATGCACCAGCTCCTACGAGTAATGCCGCAACAGCAATAATTGTTTTTTTCATAATATAAAATTTTATGTTTATATAAAACTACACCATCTTACGATGCATTAGGAACAAGGTTACATTAATTTTCAATATCTACTTGTTAATTTCTAGGTAAAAAATAGTGGAATATGATAAATATCAGGTTAATTGGTGCGCGCACACAATTCAAGACCATCATAAGCGGGTTCAATGTTTTCTGGTAACATCTCTATTATACCTTTGTGCGTTGCAAACAAATGAGAAATGTGCGTCAAATAAGTCTTCTTAGGTTTAATCCTATCTACTAAATCAAGAGCTTCAGATAGATTAAGGTGTGAAATATGCTCTTTAATTCTTAGGCAGTCCAGAATTAATGTATTGATTCCTTTTAGTTTCTCTATCTCTTCATCCGCAATAGTTTTTACATCAGTCAAATATGCAAAATCTCCAATTCTGAAGCCTAAAACGGGCATCTTATAATGGTACATTTTTATTGGCACGACTTCCAGACCTCCTGGCAGATAAAAAGGAGAATCTCCAATGGTGTTTATATTCACGTTAGGAACCCCAGGGTATTTATTCTGCTCAAAAGCATAATAGAACTCCCTTCTCAAAGCTTCTTCTGTTTCGGGATTGCAAAACAGCTCCATATCTCTTTTCTCAAGAAAATTGAATGATCGAACATCATCCATACCAGCAATATGATCCTTGTGAGAATGGGTATATATGACTGCCCTTAGCGATCTAACGTCTTCTCTAAGCATCTGCTGTCGAAAATCTGGCCCCGTATCAATAACGAAGTTTTCATTTTCATAGGTAAACATAATTGAACTTCTCAACCGATTATCTTTTGGATCAGACGACAAACACACATTGCATTGACAACCTATTACAGGAACTCCTTGAGATGTGCCCGTACCCAAAACAACAACATTAATATTCTTCAAGTCTTCCATGCTTAAAAAACAACTATTAAAAAGTTTGGTTCATAAAAAAGGCTCGGTTGTAACAACCGAGCCTTAATATATTATTTTATATCGTGATTACTTAATCACTTTGACAGTTTTTGATCCATTCACTGTTACAACCTCTACAAAATACACTCCAGACTTCCAAGTTGTCGTGTTCAGGTTCACTGCAGTTTCGTTGGCGTTAACACTTGCTACTTTTTGACCAGCAACACTTATAACGTTCACATTAACAATCATTGAACCATTCGAAGAAATTGTCAATTCGTCTTTCACAGGATTCGGATAAACTGATAGCTTCAATACGTTTTCAGATACATTGATTGTATTTATTGTCACACAATCAGAAGTATCAGCACAAACTCCATCTATAACGATCACAGCGTAGCTACCATTAGAAGTAGCCGTAAATGATTGATTAGTTTCTCCACTTATCGGCGAATCATTGTTATCACAGTCAATCCACTGATAAGTTAGACTTGAAGCGTTTGCTTCGATCGTAAGATCTGATGTAGTAGTTGTAACATCAACATTACAAACCTCAAGGTTAATACAATTAGAAGTATCAACACATATACCATCTGTTATTATTACTGCATAATTCCCAGTCGAAGTTGCGGTAAATGATTGCCCCGTTTCTCCTGAAATAGGTGCATTATTGTTATCACAATCTATCCACTGATAAGTAACTCCCATCCCAGTTGCATTAGCTGTTGCTGTTGCATTAGCTGTTGCTGTTGTAATATCAACATTACACAAAGGAGTAACAGAACAAGGGAAAATCTGATAACCAGCATCATAAGGAGCGTTGCTATTATCAAACTGACCTCCTAACCCTGTTACATCAAATGGACCATTTGGAGTATTCGTTCCTGCCAAAGGAGAATCATTATCGATTCTTATCACAAAACTATTGTTACCATCAGTAACGTCAACATTTCCACCTGAAGGCCAAACTGTTTCGTTATTCACTAAAGAAAGAGATTCGATAGTAATGTATTGACTTTCCGTTGTCTCGTCAAGTGCTGTAACTATAGTAGGTGTTTGTGTAGGATTCCCTTGAGTTTCCAAAACGATTTCTTCGGCGAAAATTTGCGTCAATCCATTGAAAAATCCAATGTCACCTCTTACTGTTATTGAATCTCCTTCAGCGACAACGTAATTGTCTACATCGGCAAAGTTAAATACATTTATTCCGTCATTCTCACTATCAATAATAGTGAAGCTATATCCAGCATTCCCATCAAAATCTGTACAATGTACAATTCCTTTAAGTTCAACAAAAACATCTAGAGAATCTGGACTTAAATCACCAT
>CBFHJL010000075.1:0-13842 GCA_965656195.1 Brumimicrobium sp.
ATCCAATTCCTGGTACTTATCATTTCATCACCATTGACTTTAAATTTCTGATCATTGAATGAACCTGAAAGTAACGGAACATTAGTTTGAAACTCAAAATCAAAATGATTATTGCTGTGCATGAATCCTTTCTGCGCCAAACCGACAAAAGCAGGCAGAATTAAAGTCAGCGTGACAATTTTTATTCTAATCATAGGATAATCTTGTTATTTCATCGAGAAAAGCCTGTTGCACCAATAAAGAACTATATGGGTCTCTATACCTTCTATTTGTTAATTGAATAGTTTCTCCGGTTGTAGGATCTATAACCAGAGAAGAAGCAATTGTGCGGTTACCTGAGAAAAATATCTCAGGAATAATGTAGGGAAGAGTGACTACTGCTAAACCAATTAAATGAAATGGCTTATAACGGGGCTCGAATGCATGCTCATAAATAAATACTCCTAAAGCATCTGTTTCTAAATGATTTGAAAGCTGGACAAGGTCATCAGAGAAAACAGAGTGAAAAGTCTTTTGATTATTGTTATACCAGTAATTCTGAATGATTAAGGAATTCATTAAATAACTCAGATTATATGAGCTGTCAGTTGTTACTTCAACAGAATTGATTTGTAAACCTGTTTTACTTTGAGCTGTATGAATGCTTTCAGAAACAGTTTTATTCTTATGTTCTATTTTCTTGATGTTTTTCTGTTTATATCTTCTCATATCAAAATCAACGAAAGCAATGGAATTCAATTGACGCTCTGATATTTGAGCACTATCGCCCTTGTAAGTATTATAGATTGTTACAAATTTCTTATCGTTGACTAAATCTGGTATTAAATAATAATAATAATTTATAGAGTCTATCCCTTTTGATCTGAGCGCCTGAGCCTCAATTTCCAACAAGGCATTTTCTTCACCTTCCAAGCTAGGATTATTATCGTGAATGCTCTCCTTCAGCCCTTTAGCATGGAAGTTTTCAATTATAAACTCTTCCATTCCTGCCGATATTTCAATAAGGTCTTCGAACATTCTTTGGACAGCTTGACTTTCTGGGTATTCAACACGAATGTCCTGTAAAATTCTCAACGCCATTGATAGTTTTGCCAGCTTTGATTTTGATCTTAAATAGAGTATTAAAAGTGCCCCTTCACTATCTGAAGATTCGTAGGGTGTATATTTTTTAGGGTTTATATTTCCTACACTTTGATTGACCAGTCCCCACCATGCAGCAGCCTTCAAAATTTGTAGATCTTTACTAACAACGCCTAATTTCTCAGCGACATAAATCTCGTAAATAGAATTAGCGAAATTCGCCTGAAGAAGATTAATCCGAACGGATTCTAACCTACAAATAGTTACAATTTTCAAAAAGGAGCTTTTATCTACCAGGTATGTTTTATTGTCTATTTGTATTTCAGCACCACCGATATGTTCAATCCGCTTTTTAAGTTCGGGAAATTCTAGCTCATAATTATAAGTTTTAGGATTAGCCTTACGAAAAATGAAGTATTCAGATACTGGGATATATGACTTGTCAGAGTTGAAATAAGCTATATCAAAAGGGTACTCATAGAAAGGACGGTGTTGATACTTTAAAATGTTCAGTGAACTTTGAACTTCACTCTTTTGATACAGTCCCTTCTCTATTATAAGGTTGAGCGCGTTTTGATCCAACTCCATATTAAACTCCAATGGAAACTTAGAAAGTTCCTTAATTGCATAGCTCAATGATGTTTTTCTGATCACTTTTTCAAACAAAGGGTCTTTTTCTCTTTTCAAAACCTCAAGTTCACGAACTAAATAAAATAACAGTTGAGCTTCATTGGTGAGACGACATATTAATCCAGTCGTTATAAAAATATTTCGATTATCAGAAAAAGTAGCTACTTCATTACTTCTCACTAGATATATCTTAATATCAGTTTTGATATACTCCCTTAAAAGTTTATTACAGTAACTTGTTACTTCGTCCCCAAAAACAATTGAATTTGACGAGTAAATAATATCGAGATAGAAACTTTTATTGTCTTCTTTAATACCCTTTATCCAGGGTTCCCTTTCAGGAATGAAGTATCTCGTATTATATGACTTCAGGAATGAAGGTAACTCTCCTTTAGCAAGCAAGGAATATTCCTTCATGTTCTGACTTAATACATTTAGACTAGCGAAAAATAAATAGAAAAAAATAAGTTTCCCCATCAGATCATTAAGTAAGGCGATTTTCAATTTAATAGATAATCAAAATTAATTATTTTTTTAAACCATTAGGCTAAACAAATAAAAAACCTCCCTTGCAATCTGAGCACATGTCTCATCATAAACCGCATCAACTTTTGAAGTTCCGTCACTCACTTTAGGATCGTTGTAAGTAAGTGGAATACGAAGGTCTGCCCCAGGTAAAAATGGGCAATTTTCTTCAGCATCACTACAAGTCATTATCGCTGTAAAATTAGATTTAGGAAGTGACTCATGATCAATGGTTTTTGAGAAACATTTTATGGTTTTTTCACCTCCAAAATCAAGTTTATAAACCGGATTTCGCCCCATTTCTTCGGTTTCGATCGTTATTCTAGCTCTTTTCAGTGCATCAATTGCATTTTGATGAAACTCTGTAGATTCAGTACCTGCAGAGTAAAAGTGAGCACTCACTAACTCATAGTGTGCCGCTGCAATAGCAGACCATACCTGTCCAAGTTGACTTCGTCTAGAATTATGCGTGCAAACGAACACAAGTTGTGCGTTTTTATGGGTTTTTACATATTGACTTACCTTCTCCAATTGCTCTTTTCGAACTTTTGGAATATGATCAAATTCTAGGATCCGTTCTTCGCAATATTGTCTAACTTTTTTAAACATGATTTAGTATTTCCATCTATTTGCTATCGCCACTAAAGACAACATAATGGGTACTTCGATTAAAACACCTACAACTGTAGCAAGTGCTGCTCCAGAATTCAACCCAAAAAGCATAATCGCAACTGCTACTGCTAATTCAAAAAAATTGCTGGCTCCAATCATCGCTGCTGGGGCACAAACATTATGTTTTAAGCGGATATATCTTCCAATAAACCAAGCTATGAAAAAGATAAAATAGGTCTGAATCGTTAATGGGACCGCTATTAATAAAATATTTAGCGGTTCAGAAATAATCTTATCTCCCTGAAAAGCGAATAATAAGATCAGCGTAGTTAAAAGTGCTACAATTGAAACAGGTTTTAGTGCAGTCAAGAATCGATTGTCAAACCACTCCTTACCTTTAGTTTTCATCAACCAGCGATTAGACAAATAGCCAAGTATCAACGGTATAACAACAAACACGATAACAGATGTAGCCAAAGCTTTGTAGGGAATTCCCAGCTCTTGCTCAGCATTGCCCACCTCAATTCCAAAAAGATGAAAGAGTCCACCGACAATTGGAATAAAAGCAACCAGCAAAATCAAATCATTTACTGAAACTTGTACAAGTGTATAATTAGCATCTCCTTGAGTAAGGTAAGACCATACAAACACCATAGCGGTACAAGGAGCTGCTCCGAGTAATATTGCACCAGCTAAATACTGTTCTGCATCTTCAGGAGAAAGGAAAGCGGCGTAAATTTGATCAAAAAACAACCAGGCAAAGAAAGCCATTGAAAAAGGTTTGATCAACCAATTAACAATAATGGTTAGACCAAGTCCTTTTACGTTTTTAGTAACATCCTTAAGCGAGCTAAAATCAATTTGTACCATAATCGGATAAATCATTAACCAAACCAATATCGCGACCGGCACATTAACTGTTGAAATATTCCAGTCGCTCAATATTGTGATTTGATCACCCAACAAATAGCCTACTCCAATTCCTGCAGCAATACATACAATTACCCAAATAGTTAAATATTTTTCAAAAGTACCCATGGGATTGATTTTAGCGTGCTTAGGTAAATTAACAACAACCTCCTCCAGGAGTACAAGTATCCACATCGCTACTTCCTAGATCTGCCAGAGGCAATGGTTGCTTGTCTTCAGGAATACCACATTTATCTTGCGCCAAACATGCCGTTTGTTTTCGCTTGAGTTGAAAGCTTCCTTCACTAAATTCTAAATTGAACTTACCTATCGTATCTTGTTGATACTCGACTTCCACCTCGAGATTTCCAAGTCCAAGTCTTTCTTCAGATAAACGAATAATATCTCTTAGTTTTTGTGGCGCTAGCCTATGATCGAAATCACGTGCCTCCCACAGTTGGAAATTCACTGCTTTTTCGATTCTTTCTGTTCCTCCGCAGTCAATAAAGTGTCGTGTAATTGCACCTACTTCGGTAACATGAAAATGTACTGGTACTGTATCTCCATTTGGCAGTTTAAAGTTAACCTCATCAAGGTTTTCTAATGCGTTTTTTACTTCTGATAATTTCATGATATTTAATTTAGAGTTCTGAATTTAGAGTTAGCAACAATCACTTTCTTGGCAACATGGGTGCTGATCAAATATACCATTGAAGAGCGCTTTCATATGTGACCACATTGTTGGGTTGATACAATAATTCATTGTTTTACCTTCTATAGAACCTTGAATTATACCAACGCTTTTTAATTCACGTAAGTGCTGACTAATAGTAGCCTGAGCCAACCCTATTTCTACAACAAGTGTGGTATTGACACAAGAATTTTTCTTGAGCAAGTATTGTAGAATAGCTACTCTTGCTGGATGAGCAATACACTTGGCTATTGCCGCGATGTCATTTTGTTCATCCGTAAATAAGTCAGTTTTTGATACTCCCATTTTTTAGTAATTAACAATTGTCATATCGCAATATTACGATTATACATTAATCTAGCAATGAATAAATCAATAATGTTTCCATTTAATCGTATTTTCGTTGATATAGTTTATGTGCGGAATTGCTGGAATAGTATCTATGAATAGCTCAATCGATGAGTCGAAGCTGACTCAAATGAGTCAAGCCATCGCGCATCGTGGCCCTGATGCTGACGGCCTATTTGTAAGCAACTCCAAACAATGTGGCTTAGCACATAGAAGATTAAGTATTATTGATCTTTCCAGTGGCGCAAATCAACCAATGACTGATGATTCAAATAGATATACACTCGTTTTTAATGGGGAGGTCTATAATTTTGAATTACTTCGAAACGAACTAATAGCTGAGGGTATAACCTTTCATACTTCTTCCGATTCAGAGGTGGTTTTGCAGTCATACATTCATTGGGGTGCAAAATGCGTAGATCATTTTAATGGGATGTTTGCTTTTGCAGTATGGGATGAACAAGAAAAGTCATTAGCGTTGTTTAGAGATCGTATTGGGATCAAGCCGCTATACTATTTCTGGGACGGCAAAACATTCGCATTTGGATCAGAAATTAAGAGTCTGAATTCATTTGTAGACAAAAAAGAATGGAATAGAAAAGCGATGTCTGAGTATTTTCAGTTAGGGTTTGTTCCTGCTCCAATGACAATTTATCAAGATATTCATAAGTTCGAACAAGGACATTACATGACTATTGATCAAAACGGGTTAACCAAGAAAGAATATTGGTGTCTTGCAGATCAGCTTGCAAAGAAAACCATCTTGGATCGAGTTGGTGCAAAAAAACAACTGAACAGTCTTATTCAAAACAGTATTGATTTACGTTTGAAAAGTGATGTTCCTTATGGAGTGTTTCTCAGCGGCGGGATAGATTCGTCAACTGTTGCTGCAATAGCCCAAGATCGAGCTAAACAAAACATCAATACATTTTCCATTGGCTTTAAAGAGGCTCAATACAATGAAAGTGAGCATGCGATTAAAGTTGCCAAACACCTTGGTACAAATCATCATGAATACACAGTTTCACAAAAAGATGCCCAAGATCTGATCTCTAAAATTCCGGAATGGTATGACGAACCGTATGCAGATACTTCAGCTATTCCAACCTACTTGGTCTCTAAACTAGCCAAGGACAAAGTAACAATGGTGCTAACTGGTGATGGAGGAGACGAACAATTCTTAGGCTATGGAAGGTATTCCTGGAAAAGACGCTTGCACAATCCTTTTGTTCAATTAGGAAGAGGTGTAATCAAACAAGGGTTAAAAAAAACGCAGAAAAACAATCTTATAAGAGCAAGTGAATATTTCAATTACTCCATCAAGTCTGATCTCAACAAACATATATTCTCCGTTGATCAATATTTCTTCTCAGAACGAGAGTGTAAACAATTCTTTGATCTCAAACAAAAGCGCCCTGTTGAATATCAGTGGTCGCTAAAACGACCTATGTCTGCAAAGGAGCAACAAGCATTTTTCGACTTAAAACTCTATTTACCAGATGATCTGCTAACAAAGGTTGATCGCGTTACCATGGCAAATGGTATTGAAGCACGTGTACCCTTGCTAGATCATAATATTGTTTCTTTTACACTTAATTTAGATACGTCGTTAAAAGTCAAAGGAAAAGATCAGAAATGGTTATTGAAGCAGGTGTTATTTGACTACTTGCCAAAAGAACTCTTTGATCGACCAAAATGGGGCTTTGGAATTCCCTTACAGCAATGGCTATCTGAAGACCTAAGGTTTTTATTAGATGACTATGTGAACGATCAAGTTCTATCTCAATATGACTTCTACAATGTTGGAGAGATCTTACAAATGAAAGAACGCTTCTTGAATGGTGAATCTTATTTGTTTAATAAACTCTGGTTGGTCATCTGTTTTAATATGTGGGTTGCCAGTGACTCGTGATTAGGGATTTGTGACTAGTTGCACAATGAACGTCTATCGCTTGATAATCTTGCCCGTTAAATTAGTGTTTTCATTGTAAACTTTATAGAGATAAATCCCTGAAGCTTGATTCGATAGGTCAAAACTTCCATGCGATCCATTGATCTCAAATGAGCCGATCTCATTTCCTTTTATATCTATTATTTGAACTTGGTACTTGCCTGTTTTAGAAAGTTGGAAATTTGTTTTACCAGAAGTGATATTTGGGTAAACTCGCACTTTGGGTTTTAATTTGTTATCATTTAAATCTAAAGTTTCAATACAATTAGTGTCTGAAAGTAATGATTCTTCCATCAATGTATAATTGAGGTTTATCAAACTACTGTCAGCATCTACAGTAAATTCAATAGTGTCAATCGTAAAAGAAGGACCTTGAGATGGATTGAAGGTGTAGGCATTCGCGCATTTGGTTCTTTTGAGTTGATAGCCAGTATTTAATAAAACTGAATGCATGCCGATTGGAATATTTTTTATCGGTTGAACGGGTCCATTTCCAACAATGAATACTCTATTATCATCATTTACTGCCGTAAATGTTATAGGCATAAAGGGAATAAGGTAATCAGCGGTCGTTGTAAGTCCATTCGTATCCATTATTGAAACAGCAGATTGATAATCACTAGATGCAGTAATACAAAAAGTAGTATCGCTCACAGGGTAAAGGGTGGGGAATGACATATCCGATAACCATTTCGGCTGAAAATACCCTGGGGCTGATTTAGACCAAACTTTCTCGCCTATACTATCAAGTTTTATAACATCGGCATCACCGTGTAAGCAATATATCTCTTTATGAAGTACCAATACATCATGAATGTATCGATTGGTCTTATATTTTTTTGACCACTGAATATCGCCCCCTAGTGATATTTTGACTATTCCTCCTTCGAGCGCATCTATATATCCTCCTAATAAGAATGAATCATCATCAAATGGAGTTATTCCATTGATCTTAAATGACTGGCCCCCCAGTTTTTTCTGCCATACTACTGATCCATAAGGACTTAACTTTATTACTTTGGATAAACTGTCAGAATCTCTCGAAGCGACTAGCACATAATTAGAATCCGAAAGCTCTTCTATGCCTACATATTCATGAAGATAATTTATCTCACCAGACATAGCGAATGATCTCGTCCAAATTGTGTCTCCTTGTAAATTCAGTTTTGCACAAAAAATCGTATTGTTGGAAGGATCATTATTCGTTGAATAACCAGAAATGACAAATGAGCTGTCACTTGATGTAATAATATCACTAATACGTGTAAATAAGTTTGATGCTGAAATTGTTTTATTCCATAGAATATTACCAAGTGAATCTGTGTTCATTATTATCCCCCTCCGTTTATTTTGATCACCACCAAGCACTACTCCATTCTTGAAGTTAGGTGCTAATCGAGAGCTATAAACATCTCCCGCATCAACAAAATATCTCTTGACAAAAGTCGTATCCTGCGCAAATAGTGCTACAGAAAAAAACAAGGCGATGATGGTTAGTAGGGTTTTCATATTTAGATGACGTAAAATATTGATTTACGGTTTGAAGATAAAAAAAATCAATAGTTATTCATCTTTATTCTTACTCCATAAATTAAATCTAACACCAATATTAAATGCAATCCCGCTTAAAAAGTAGGTTCTTCTGTACAGCTTATCTGGAACGTTTTCTTCTTGTGTTTGATATACCGAAAACACCTGTTCTTCACCAAAATCTATTTCAGTGTCTCCTATCTGATAATCATATAATGTAAGATGATCCTCACCATTGTATTCATATCTATTTGTATAACCCTTTTTAGGACTAAAACCTTGATACAAAAACTGGATTTCAGCAAAAACACCAATATGTTCATTTATCTCTTTTTTCGCTCCAAGCGTGGCATTAAACCCCAAGGATGCTGGACCTGTAAACTCATAATCCAATTTGATTTCCTCGAATGAATTTGCGGAATCGTAACCTTCATATTTTAAACTATACATTATCTGACCTCCAATAACACTAAGGCCTATTCTGGTATATACATCTAATTTTTCATTGGACGCACTTAATTTAAAGGAGGGTGTTACTCTCCAAAAATCACCTCTAAATGTCCGTGTCGTATTGGGTGTTCTATGTTGTACAAGTTTTGATCTCAAATAGAAGCCGGTTAATTCAAATCCAAATTTTTCGTTTATTTCATATCCCAAACCTACTCCTGTATTTGAAACATGTTTGAATGAAGGGTCTTCTTTTTTCCAAAAACCTGGAGATGAAATTTGATGGAACCAGTTGATTATATATGATGGTGGTTGGTCTTGATCAAAAACATACTGATAACCACTTGAAAAGGAACCATATAATTTTTGAGAAAAAGAGGTGTGAAAAAAGATTAGTGATATGATTAGAAGTAGGTGTTTCATGTTAGCTTAAACAAACTTACCTGTCGATTAGTTACAGCTTAGGTCTCCAAATAATCTAATAATCACCTCACATACAATCGCTTCACTCTTTTATTGATTCCCTCATTGTTTCATAAAGTATGGATATAAGTTTTTTCGATTTCTCAATCAGTAGCAAAGGAAATTCTTATTAATTTTATACTTGTCTTGAACCTACGTGTCTAGATCGATAGATTAGGCCTTAAAAGTGTTTAGAAATCAGCCGCTTAAGTAAAGCGCCACTTTTTTACATATAGTTGAGGTTAACATAAATTTTGATATGATTACAAATAACAAAGCGAGATTGATTTTGGTGCCTGTAATGTTGGTGATTTCTAGTGCAATTATGGCGCTAGCATGGCTGGGGCATTTGAAGTACAAAGAGGATCTAACTTTTATGACGGCCGCGCTTTTTGCTTGGCTACTGGTTCTTCCAGAGTATCTGCTAAATGTATCAGCCATACGTTGGGGTATTGGAGTATATCAGCCAAGTGAAATGGCTGCGATGAACCTATCTTCTGGAATTATTTTTATCGCATTAGTTTCACATTTCGTTTTAGGTGAAGAAATATCAATTCAAAAATACATCGGTTTCGGGCTAATGATTATTGCCATGATTCTTATTTCAGAATCGAAACCATCACAAGTAAGCAAACAAAATAAGCTATAGCTATGGAAACTTACTTTGTACCTATCATGCTTTTTGTTTCAAGTGTCTTGATGTCTTTTGCCTGGATCGGACATGTAAAGTTTCGGCATAAAGGTTTTCTTGTGGCTCTTATTTTTAGTTGGCTTTTGGTATTACCAGAGTACCTACTTAACGTCTCTGCGATTCGCTGGGGTATTGGAACATATCAACCGAGCGAAATGGCAGCTATGAATTTATCAACAGGAGTCATTTGCATCGCTTTAGTTTCAAGACTATTCTTAAAAGAACGGTTAAGTATTCGCAAAATTCTTGGTTTTATCTTAATGGGCGTCAGTGTAGTTTTAGTAGTTCTTTAGATATGTACTTTTAAAAAAAAGACGTGTGTATCGACATTAAATATTAAGGAGCGCACCATAAGCGTAATCATCTTTTATAGCTTTTAACCTGAAAAATTTTTAGCTAAGCTCAAGTAGGATTGATTCTACCTTATATAAATTCTAGCAACACGCTTATTAATGCTCGTCATCACCTCGTACGGAATCGTATCCATTTTTTCAGAAAACGCATGCATGGTTATATTTTCTCCAATGATCTCAACCTCGTCTCCTGTTTGACAATCTACATGCGATACATCCACCATGGTCATGTCCATACATACATTTCCCACTACTGGACAACGTTGACCTTTGATAAAAACCTCTCCTACTCCATTACTTAATGATCTTCTGAAACCATCAGCATAACCTATGCGAAGTGTAGCGATTTTCATTTTCTCTTTGGCTTGGTAGGTTCTTCCATAACCTACCGTTTCTCCTGACTCAATGGTTTTGATCTGAGAAATGGTTGTTTTCCACTTTAAACAGGGGAGCAATTCATCCTTTTCCGCACGCGAAGTATAACCGAAAACACCTATACCTAAACGGACCATATCGAAGCTTGCCTCTTCACTAAAAATACTGGCGCCTTCACTATTCAAAACATGAAATATGATTGGTTGCTCAAAAGCTGCCAAGAATTCTTTTCGTATTGACTCAAACCTCTCTATTTGAGCACGTGTATATTCTGTTTCAATGTTATCAGCATCAGCAAGGTGAGAATAAATACTTTTAATGCGTACTCTCTTCGTTTTCTTTAACGTTTCGACTATTTCCTCAACGTCTTCTGGGTAGAATCCTAAACGATTCATTCCTGTTTCAAACGTCAAATGTATAGGGTAGTCATCAAGTTCTTTAACCTTCAAGTAAGCTATGAAAGAATTCAACTGATCCATTGAATAAATTGATGGTTCCAAACAGAAATTCACAATATCGTCAAAAGCATTCATCTCCGTATTCATAATGAGAATAGGTAAAGAAACGCCTCTTTCTCTCAATGTTGTTCCTTCATCCGTATAAGCTACTCCAAGATAATCCACTCCGATTTGTTGCAAAAAGTGTGGAATATTGACATCACCTGTACCATAAGATGATGCTTTTACCATCACCAACATCTTTGTCGTTTCTGGCAGCTTAGATCGGTATACATCGATGTTATGTTGGATCGCTTTCAAATTGAACTCCACCCAAGTCTCGTGTTTTCTATTTTTAAAGCGTTGAACCAATTTAGAGAGGTTCGAACGAAAAGAACCTTTAAACAAAATACTAGCATTCTTAAGTTTATAAACTTCTTCAGGAAGATCATTCTCCTCATCCAAAACAAACAATTGTGAAGGATCAAAACTATTTACAGTTTCTAGTATGCTTTTCCTGCGGTCTTCATCTACATATGATACATCGATTACTACTACTTTTTCTTGACGTTCTTTTGAAGAAAACTGATAGTTGAGTGCTTGTTCTAAGGCATCAATGTCAATGTTATAAGTATCGTTAATGATCAAGTTATTATTTTGACCTTCAAACACCTCCATTCGATTAGGCAAAACTGGCAGCTCTCGAAGCTTTTCCTTGAGCTCATTATCATGTACACCTAGAAAATCAGCAACATGTAGAACTAATGCAACGTTTTTGGGAAAAGTAAAGTTAAAAATACCATAGTCTTTCCAGTTTTCAATGGTCGTTAGGTCGGCATTGATCTTACTTCTTCGCAATGGGCTTGCATACTCCTCTAGTGCAAAGCAAATATTGGCATGTTTAAATAGTTTCAGATGCTCTGCATGATGTTCTTTTTGACCATTGAAATTATCAGCATAAAATTTTCCTACTCCTGTGTAAATTCCTAACGTTGGAGCAATCATGTCTTCTAACAACTCCATTTCTCCAGGCTTAGAAATATCTGCCTCAATTATAGCAAAGTTCGATTCATCATTCAATTCGAGCAAGGACAAAGCCACTCCCAACTGCGAATTATAACTTTTAGGACTTCTTACTACAGTAAAGTGATCATTGATCAAATAGTATAACCATTCTTTGATGGTTGTTTTTCCCACACTTCCAGTTACTGCGAGTACAGGGTATGAAAATCTAGTCCTATGATGTTTCGCAAGTGCTTGCAGCGCTACTAAAGTGTCTTCCACAGTTATAATAGAAGCATCTTCTGGAAGATCAGTCTTTTCAGAGACAACGAATAATCGAACTCCCTTTTCGTAAGCGTCTTTTAAATATTGATGTCCATTTTTGTGTCCTCTCAGCGCAAAAAAAACTCCTTTCTGATCGCGCGAAATCAATCTGGTGTCATAGTACACCACATCAATTACTTCTTCTTTTTTAAAAAGTTGAGCTTCTCCGTCTATTATTTCGGAAAATGATTGATATGAGAGCTCTAATTTCAATGTTCTATTTTGTTATAGCAAGATCGACACAATGGTTCATATTCTTCGACAGCTCCTACAAGCACTTGTTCTGTCTCTTTCGTTTTCCGATGAGAGAATTGCGCTAGATTTCCACAAGACATACATATTGCATGTACTTTAGTTACATACTCAGCAGAAGCCATTAAGTTAGGAATTGGCCCGAACGGATTACTCTTGAAGTCCATATCTAGTCCAGCACAAATAACACGGACACCTTTTGCTGCCAATTTGTTGGCTACGTCCACTATTCCCATATCAAAGAATTGAGCTTCATCAATCGCCACGATTCTTTCTTTCTTCCATTGATCTAGTATGTCAGCGGAAGAGTCTACCTGGATTGCCTCAAAACTTATCCCATTATGGCTAACTACATTCTTTTCGCTATATCTTTTATCGATTCTTGGTTTAAAGAGCAAGAGATCTTGATTGGCAAACTCAGCTCTTTTTAGTCTGCGAATCAACTCTTCTGTTTTACCCGAAAACATAGATCCGCATACTACTTCGATCCATCCGTGTCGTTTACCATCTTCTGGAAATTGCTCTAAAAACATGTGTGTATAATTGGTTTCCTTCAAATGTAGTTGAATGGAATTTTTACACACAGAAATTAATAGAGAAGAAATTAAAAGTTATTCACGGGGTAAACTGAAATGTTAAGAAGAATCTATACTTTCGGTAGTATTAGTGATGTGTCTTTCTCTCCTTTTATATCGAGAATCAACTGTTCATTTTCCGTTAATTCTGGGCCGTTATAATTTTGATACTAAATTTCGACGCCTAGCTAGTCCTTTCATGAGGTTCGATTGAGCTTCACTTGATAAATCCTCCTCAGCTCAATGATTCTAAATTCAGATTATTTAATAAATTTGACAACGTCTGCATTTTTAGCTTTCTAAGTAGAAGAAATTACAATTGAAAATGAAATATATATTTATACTCGTATTCCTAATTGCTTTCACTCAAATAACACTTGCTCAAGATGATTTTAAAACAGCTTCATTCAGTGATGTATTAGACGGGGTGAATTTTAATGCTAAAATTGATTACAAGCCAGATTGTCAACATCAAACACCATTTGTTCGGGCAACATTACACTCAATAGAAGTTACGGGATTTGACTATGAAGGTATAGCGTATCGCAATGACGACATTAAAGGAATCAGTTTTCCAATTATTATTAACGAAGCAAATTTGGATATTGAAACAGGTCTCCTAATACAGTATGTTGAAGCAATTGATTT
>CBFHJL010000076.1:0-13771 GCA_965656195.1 Brumimicrobium sp.
CACCGGGGTTAGGTTATTTTCAAACGAGCTGGACAAAAGAAGATGTTAATCAAAGTTTAGCTAAGGTAGAGATCATCAAAACGACTGATGCACCATCTTACGGATCTGTATACTGGAAATACTTTGAGGACATGAGTAAGGTAAATGCGTCTTCCAATGCTGATATTCAAATAAAGCGAACGTATAAAAAGGTTGTGGCAGGGGCAAAAGGAGATGAGTACGTTGAAGTGAAAGAATATCAAGTAGGTGATCGAATTAGAGTAGAGCTGGTAGTGTCTGTTCAACAAGATCTTGAATTCGTTCATTTGAAAGATCTTCGTCCTGCCGGATGTGAACCTATGATGGCATTAAGTCAGCATAGATGGAGTAACGGCCTTTGGTATTATCAGTCACCGAAAGATGTATCAATGAATTATTTTATTGATAATGTGCCAAAAGGGACGCACGTTCTAACTTATGAGATGTATGTAACTTCTTCTGGTCGCTTTGAGGCAGGCAATGCAACAGTTCAATGTATGTATGCTCCAGAATTTACAGCACACAGCGAAGGTGAGATGATTTACGTTAAAGAATAAATTTCAGATAAAGTCAT
Organism: Brumimicrobium sp.; assembly: GCA_965656195.1. Taxonomy (GTDB): domain Bacteria; phylum Bacteroidota; class Bacteroidia; order Flavobacteriales_D; family Crocinitomicaceae; genus Brumimicrobium. Next base: position 593 of record CBFHJL010000076.1, read on the forward strand.
AATCTATAGCTAAATTGAAGGTCTATGGTTCCGTTTTCTTTTTTATTATGTAAAGGTTGAGAGCTCTACTTCATGACTTTACGCGTGCTGCCGTTACTGTAATATTCGAAAACAATGCCCTTGTAGTTTTTATCTACTTCTTGACCTAATGAGTTAATACGTTTAATCAAAACCAAATTATCTCGATTGTCAATTGATACGATTCCATGCGTTGTCATTGAGCCGTCGTAGTCAAATTGCTTTAATCGATAATAGTTGATTACGTTTTCAAAATTACGATGAGATATAAAGTAATAATTACTCGTAGTACTGTTTCCGGCGCCACCAACTTTCTCAATTTCTTGCCAGTTTTGCCCATCAATAGAATGTTCAATAATAAAGTAATCATTATCTGTCTCGGATGCTGTAGTCCAATTCAGCACATTCGCTTGTTGTTGCTTTCCCCCTGAAAAGTCAACTAGTGAAACGGGCAAAGTAATTGGTGTACAGTCTAGCACAGTAGATCCTCCCCAATTCAAATCAAATGGATCATTGGTTTCTGAAAAGTTATCAATAAGTAATATGAAAATATCTCCTGCTGATGTATTGATTGGCGAAACCCAGTCATCCCCTCCAGCTCCTTCAGAAGTATCAGTTGCACCGTTTCCAAGTCCTGTATTTCCGTTTCCAGCTGCCCATGAACACCTCAGTGGTTGTTCAGTAGGAGAGCAGTTTGAGGCAGCAGTAGCAGATGTATATGGACCCCATATAGCAAAATCATAATCATCAGCTGCGACTGGATTTATATCCATTTCAAGTGTTCCACCTGTACCCACATTTACATAATACCATGAAGATTGATTCTCTCCATTTAAACAGCCTTCATTTGTTACATCTAATTCATCAAAATCCCCTAATCCATCCGAATTTCCAGAAAATGAATTATTGCTGCAAACAATTATTGCTCCTTCACAATCTTGAGGGGAAGAGGGGCAAGGAGCACATGGACCTCCGCAATCAACAGCTGTTTCACCTTGATTTTGGATACCGTCTGAACATGACGGGACAGAGCATGATATTGAAGCTGCCCAGCCAGACCCAGTAATTGACCCATCAGAATCAAACTCAAATGTCAAACAACCATTAGTTGATTGAATTATTCCAGGACTAGGATCTCCACCATCACCATTATAAATTTGAGGAGAACTTGTATTTGGCCCATCATAAATTGTTAAAAAATCACAGCATGTCTCAAGGTCCCATAAAAAGAAATTAAACGCTATCTCTTCTCCTGGAGTATCTGAGCAGAAAGTCATGGTATTTAAATTATTGTTTCCATAATTTCCCGTTGACCCACCAGCGTCATAAAATGTTCCACTACAAGTGTTCACTGTACCCCCTGTATTAATTGTGTAAATCTGACCCGCTACTGTATTACTTATTAATAGTGTAACAGTAATAATAGTTTGAAGCATTAAGTTTTTCATGACAGTATTTTGTTATTTTCCTAAATGCTCTTCTTTGCGAGAGATGACTTTAAACTCTTCAATAATATAACCTTCAGAAGAAATAATTTTAGAAATTTGCTCTTCTGTTAGTAAAACCTTTGACTCAAAATAGAATGCTTTTTGTTCATAGTGCTTATTGTAAATGTCAATTTTTTTCGAAATATCATTCAATACTTTTTTTGGATGAAATCCATTGAGGGTTGATAGTTTGATACTATAGTTAAATTGAGAATATCCGATAAAAGAAGTCAACAATATGGCGAGAGTAAGAATAGTTTTGTTTTGCATGTTGGTATTAATAGTTCAGTCTAAATTTAATACAATTAACAGAAAAATAATAACTTTTTAATTCTTTATTGTTGAATATCAAACATATGTAATGATCCAAGAAAGAATCGATTCTGAATTTGTTAACTGTTTAATTTACTTTATTAGAAATAGTAGTTTTCGCGTATATTTTAAAAATTAACGTATTTGAGGCATAAATAGTTGCTTTTCTAACAGTAACTGGATAAATATTTTTAGTACATACTGTACAAAACGCTTGTTTTAATGTTGTTTTTTTGAATATCCCAAAAGGAACATACGTTCTATCTTATGAGATATATGTGTCTTATTCTGGTCGCTTTGAGGCGGGGATTGCAAAAGTTTAATGTATGTATACTCCAAAAATTAAATCATACAACAAGGGTAACAAGATTTGAGTAAAGCAATAATTAGAATTGATAACGAATAGATATTGGAAGATTTGCTGTGCTAAAAACACCGTATTTCGCGTAGCCTGGAGTAACTATGTTTTGTAAACCTAGTCCAACTCCCCATAGATTATTTTTTTTGGTGTGATAGTTTGCGAAGAAGATGCCTTGAACCTCAAAAGTGTATAACAAGGAAGGACTGAATAATGCAACTCCATTTCCTACTTCTAATTGAGTTGAGACAGACCAATTATTTTTTTTCCTTAGCTCAAATTCAGCTCCAACTTTCAGAAGTATATGATTGGCCCAGCTGTTCGTGTTCCAGGTTAATCCTCCTACGATTGATGTTTTCTCGTTGATGTGATAATTGTAGAAGCCGGAGATTGTCATTCCCTCAAGACGGTTATCAATTGCTTCTCCTGTTAAATTGATATGTTGTACACCTCTTATTTGCCAGTTTTGACCAATTACATTTGAGGCTAAGAGCAAAAGAAAAACTATTGTGAAAAGGCGCATCATAATTGATTGAGATAGTTTATGATAAGTTCAACCATTTGATTTTGTTGCTGTTCTCGCGTAATAGTAGCTTCAAGATCATCTTCTTGTTCTCCATAATTGCCGAATTGTGCATGGTTACCTTCCTGGATTTCGTAGTAGAGTGTCTTCCCTTTTACTTCCGATGGGAAATCTGAAATTGTACTCATCTCATATGCCTCAGGAAGATCGCTTACTCGTTCTTGAATATCTGCCTGAGTAGTCAGTCCATCATTTTCTGCTGAAATACTCAGCACACCTCCAGAATAACCCTTAATTCTATTGTCCGCAGGATAAGCTGCTAGATAGATTAAGGCCTCTAGTTTATCTGGATAATCTGCGATCATATTTGTTGCCATAGCACCACCTAAAGAATGACCTGAAATTATCCATCTCTCCATGTCATCGTAAGCATCGAAGAGCTTTGCTCCCTTATTACTACTGATTACAGCAAGATTACTGGGCATTTTCACGGTAATAATTTGTATACTAGAATCATTGGCAACCAGTTGGTCCTGCCATTTTAAATAGCTATGAGGGTCTACCAATCCACCTGGATAAAAGATTATGGTGGTTTTTGGAGTACCTTCCTCTGATTTCAGAATTATAAAATCATTCGTTTCTGTAAGTTCCTGAGTTATTCCATCCAACAATTCTGTCTCGGGTAATTTGCTGCATTTTACAGTTAGAAAAATGAATGATAAAAGAATGAAACCTATCTTAATAGTATTTCCCATGATCGTTTATGACGTTAATAATTTCTTTAATAAATCCTCCTTGTCAAGATCAGGGGAGTTTTTGTGCTCAATGGCCTCAGCTATTGATGTCAACTTCAAAGTGTCACCTGTTATCCCTACCATCAAATTCGATTTACCATCGCGAATGAGTTCAACTGCTTCAGCACCTGCTCTTGTCGCAAAAGCCCGATCGTAATATGTTGGACTACCCCCTCGTTGCGTATGTCCGAGAATAGTAGTTCGCAATTCAAAACCTTCGAGATGAGGTTTTACTTTTTGCACAATTTCCGCAGCACCTCCTGCGTCATCTCCTTCAGCAACAATAATAATACTTGACCTCTTACCTTTGTTTTGAGTTTTGATCTCTTTTGCTAATGCCTCTATGTCAGTAATGCTTTCAGGAATCAGAACAGATTCTGCGCCAGATGCTATGGCAGAATTCAGCGCTAAGAACCCTGCATTTCTACCCATGACTTCTACAAAGAATATACGATGATGAGAAGAAGCCGTATCTCTTATCTGGTCGACTGCTCTTACGATAGTGTTTAATGCCGTATCATAACCAATTGAAGCTTCGGTACCGTAAAGGTCATTGTCTATTGTTCCTGGTAAACCTATAAATGGAATGCCATGTTCTTTATTTAAAATATGAGCACCTGTGAATGATCCGTCTCCACCAATAACAATTAGCCCTTCAATTCCGGCCTCCACTAAGTTTTGAAATGCTTTTTTTCTTCCTTCAGTTGTTCTGAACTCTTTAGATCTGGCGGATCCGAGAACTGTACCTCCTAAATGAATGATGTTGTCTACGTCATTATAAGATAGTGTCTTAAAATCACCTTTGATCATCCCTTCAAAACCATCTCTAATTCCTATGGGTTCAACCTTATGATGCAGAGCTGTTTTGACCACCGAGCGAACAGCGGCATTCATGCCAGGTGAATCTCCTCCGGATGTGAAAACGCCTATTTTTTTCATGTAGATCTATCGTTATTCGTTGCTAGTAAACGAAATTAATTAAAAAACTGTGGCTTTCTCTTTGGTTCAGGTCAATTTTTGTTAGATTTACCACGATTAAGAATGATTGAATTTTAGTATTCTATAATAGACTAAGAATGAAGACAGTTCAGTTTAGAGAAGCGTTAAGAGAGGCCATGAATGAAGAGATGCGCCGTGACGAAAATGTATTCCTAATGGGAGAGGAGGTTGCCGAGTACAATGGTGCCTATAAAGTTTCTCAAGGAATGTTAGATGAATTTGGAGAAAAGCGTGTGATTGATACACCGATCGCAGAGCTTGGTTTTTCTGGAATCGGAGTAGGAGCATCGATGAATGGGTTAAGACCTATTGTTGAGTTTATGACATGGAACTTTGCTCTTTTGGCTTCTGATCAAATCATCAACAGTGCAGCAAAGATGTTGCAGATGTCAGGTGGTCAATATCACTGTCCAATTGTATTTAGAGGTGGGAATGGTCAAGCAGGTCAACTTGCGGCGACACACTCTCAAGCATTCGAATCGTTTTATGCGCATGTACCTGGTTTAAAGGTAATCACTCCTTCAACTCCTGCTGATGCTAAGGGATTATTAAAATCTGCTATTCGCGATAATGACCCTGTTGTTTTCTTGGAATCTGAGAAAATGTATGGAGATAAGGGCGAAATTCCTGAAGGAGAGTATTTAACGCCAATTGGTGTTGCTGATATCAAGCGAAAAGGTAGAGACGTAACTATCGTTTCTTTTGGTAAAATAATGAAAGAGGTACATAAAGCAGCAGATGCTCTAAAGGAAGATAATATTGATTGTGAAATCATCGATCTTAGAACAGTACGTCCAATTGATTATGCTACTGTTGTAGAATCAGTAAAGAAAACAAATAGATGTGTAGTTGTTGAAGAATCATGGCCATTGGCTTCAATTTCTTCAGAGCTAGGATATCACATTCAGCGCTATGCATTTGATTATCTTGATGCTCCAGTGCAACGTGTTACACAAACAGATACTCCATTCCCATTTTCGCCAACATTGATTGATGCGGCATTACCTAATGTTGATCGTATCACAAAAGCTGTAAAAGCAACGTTGTATAGAAATTAAAAGGGAATTATAGAAAAGATATGAAATGGGCACTTCTTTTGAAGTTGTCCATTTTTTTATTTCATACGTTGACGTCTTGTCAAATATTGGATTAAAACCTGGTTGAGTGGCTTGTTTACATCGACTTCCATGAAGTCAATGCCATAGGCACCACACTTATCTTTAATATCTTTAAAATAAGCTGTTGTTTGTTTAACGTAGTGTTCTTTGATCTCCGCAGGCATAAGCTTTAGTTTTTCTCCTGATTCCATATCAACCAACGTATAAGGTCTATTTTCAAATGAAAAGTCGATCTCGCTTTTACGGTCAACAACATGAAATAAAATGACTTCATGCTTGTTATGTTTCAGGTGCTGAAGAGCTTCAAACAATTTCTCTTTCTTGTCAGGATCATCAAGCATATCTGAAAAAATCATGACTAGACTTCTTTTATGACTGAGTTCTGCAATATCATGCAAAGCTTCTACAGCAGACGTCGTTTTTAATTCGGTCTTATCATATTCATGCAGTTGCTGTTCAAGTCTACCAAACAAATAACGTTGGTGACGAGCAGAGGATTTAGTTTCTGTATGTTCTTCTAATCGATCGCTGAAAAGGGAAAGTCCCACAGCGTCTCTTTGTTTTTTAAGAAGCTCCATTAATGAAGCGATTGCGTATATGCTGTATTTGATTTTTGACCAATTATCTTCATGCTTGAAATACATTGAACCACTTGTGTCCAACACCATTTGACAACGTAAATTCGTTTCTTCTTCGTATTTCTTAGTGAATAATTTTTCAGTACGAGCATAAAGTTTCCAATCTACATGACGAGTAGATTCCCCTGCATTGTAGAGTCTATGCTCGGCAAACTCAACGGAGAAACCATGAAAAGGACTCTTGTGCAACCCAGTGATAAATCCTTCAACGACTTGTTTAGCCATTAGTTCGAGACTACCGAATTGCTCTAGATGTTCTCTTTTGATCTCTTCTGCCATGCAAGCAAGATAATGAATTCTCTACGGTTTATAATCCTTTAAGACTGTTTTTCGACCAATTTCTTTTGTGATATAGTCTATGCTTAGTTTCGGGCTTCTTGCTGGAGAGTGGCTCCTTCCATAGAAAATGATCTGTAAATGAAGTTTATTCCAGGTATCCTTTGGAAAGAGTCGCTTTGCGTCTTTTTCTGTTTGTATGACATTTTTCCCGTTTGTAAATCCCCAACGATACATTAACCGATGAATGTGCGTATCTACAGGGAATGCTGGATGACCAAAAGCTTGAGACATAACAACACTAGCCGTTTTATGTCCAACTCCCGGCAGTTCCTCTAAAGCTTCCATATCTTCAGGAACTTCACCGTCATATTTGTCAATTAAAATTTGAGAAAGGTCATAAATGGCTTTAGATTTTCTCGGAGACAACCCACAAGGACGAATGATCGCTTTGATCTCGTCAACATCAAGTTGAACCATTTCGTAGGGAGTTCTAGCCTTATCGAAAAGATGCGGTGTGATTTTATTCACTCTTTCGTCCGTACACTGCGCCGATAATAAAACGGCGATAAGCAAGGTGTAAGCATCTTGATGGTTTAGTGGGACAGGTGTTTCAGGATAAAGCTTATCCAATTCCCTCATAACGTATTCAACCTTTTCTTTTTTGGTCATCTTTTTTTAGTTTGAATCCATTCCTAACGAAAATTAAGAATTCTCTAAATACCGTCTTTTTTGTAAACACATCTCGCACTACTTCTTTTCGAGAAGGGTTGTGATCTGGTTCAAGTTTTTGTGGCTGAATTCGCTCACCTGGAGGAGGCGCGGAAGAATTGATTTTATCACCAGATTGCTCTATCCCTTCCATCTCATCTAGTTTATCGAACATTTTCTTTTCGATTTTAGAGAGTTTATCCGCTTTTTCAAAGTTACGTTGAGCTTTCTGTTGATAACCTTGTTTTTCAAGTAAAAGGCCTAGATTGTTGTGAGCTACTGCGTCCTCTGGATCTAATTCAACTGCCTTTTGATAGTCTACTATTGCGCCCTGAAGGTCTCCGAAAAAATCTTTTGCATAGGCCAAAGAGGCATATCGGTATGGATTATCTGGTTCTAACTTTAACGAAAGATGCAAATCATCCAAACAATTTTTTTTCTGTTTAAGATGAAGATATAAAACTCCTCGATGAGATAATATATCTGGATGATTTGGATCCTCCTTTAATGCTTTGTTGAAATGAACCAATGATGCATCAAATTTTTGCTGATCCAAAAGATCCTGAGCTTTTTTATGATTTGAATTAATGTACATTTGTCGTGTAATTAGTATGCAAAATTATGGACTTTCCTCAATATAGAAAACGTTTTGATAACAAGTCTTATTATAAAATAATAAACGAACGAACCTTCGAAGAAGTTCAGTTGATAGGTGACAAAGTATTCTTACACAAAATCCAAGCGGATAAATACTTTGAAATCATCAGGGTTAAGGATATGCTTGAACTTGAAGGAGAAATGTTTTTGATTTGTTCACCAAAAGAATACGAAGAAATTAGATCTCGTATCCTATAACGCATACATCGTCTACTTGGTCATTACTCCCTTTCCATTGATTAAATGAATTTTTTAAAGCCTGTTTTTGTTCTTTCATCGGTAATTCTTGAATTTCGATGAGTAGTTTTCGGAACTGGGCAGGTTTGAACTTTTTATTTGAATCACCGCCGAACTGGTCGACAAATCCATCAGAGAAGAGGTAGATTTTGTCATTTTTTTCAACTTGGATCTCGGTTGTTCTGAATGGAGTAGTTTTTTCGTAAACCCCGACAGGTTGTTTGTCTGGGCGAAACTCTTCGACAAAATCTTTCTTGTCATTTCGTATTATCCATAGCGGGTTATTGGCACCAGCCCATTGTATGTTGTTACTCTTTTTGTCAATAACAGCTAGGCTAATATCCATGCCGTCTTTTACATGATCTGAGCTCTTTTGGAATTGATCTATGACAATTTCTCTTGTTCTGTCTAAAAGTTTTCCTGGTTCTTCAATGTGTTCCTCTAATAATGCTTTTGATAATGCATTTGAACAAATAACGCTAACCATTGCACCTGGAACACCATGACCTGTGCAATCAGCCGCTGCAAGAAATAGGCGATCATTTTTTTCTTCCATCCAATAAAAATCACCAGAGACTACATCTTTCGGCTTGAAGAGAATAAATCCATTATTTATACTTTCTGAGATAGTATAACGCGAAGGCAAGATCGCTTCTTGAATTCTTTTAGCATAATTTATAGAGTCTGTAATTTCTTTGTTTTTTCTCGCCAATAAAACATTTTGATTTTCCGTCTTTTTCTTTTGCTGCTGAAGAAGAATGTTATTCTCCTCAAGCTGTTGATTGATTTTTTTCTTTTGACGATAATTTATAAAAACTAAGATGATTAAAAAGATGAACACAAATACCCCAATTCCTAAAAACCAGATGATACTCTTCTGTCGCGATAATGTAACTTTATTATTCTCTAACTCCAGAGCGGTAATCTTAGCCTCTTGTTTGTGTTTTTCGGCATTATACTTTCGTTCAAGATCTTTGGCCAATTCTATTTGCTCTTCATTTTGAATCTGGCTTTCAAGCGATCGAACTTTTTCCAGTGCTGTTAAAGAAGCTTCGAAATTATTCAAATTACGTTGCAGGTCATAAAGAACTTCATATCCTACTCGTTGAAAATTAGTTGCTCCAGCCTGTTCTGTCAGCGAAATTCCTTTGTTTACGTAGGGTAATCCTTCTTGGTATTCCTTCTTTAAAAGATAAACTTTCCCAATGTTAATATTGGTCCCAGCCATTCCCTTAATGTTGTTCAACGCCTCTTTAATCTCAAGTGATTTTTTATAATATTCTAAAGCCAGGTCATAAAGTTCTTGATTCTTATATACAAGACCAATGTTGTTATATGAGAATGAAAGCCCTAGTGAATCATTCTCTTCAATTCTTATCTCCAAAGCTTTTTCATGATAAAAAAGAGCGCTATCGTTAACTAAATTGTTTTTGTAAAAATTTCCTAGCGCATTGAAAGCTTCAGCTTTTTGCAGACTTCGATCCATTTTGAGAGCTAGAATTTTGAGTTCATTGATATACTGTTCAGCTCTCGTTTTATCTTTGATGGTCTCAAAAAGTGCTATGATTTTTTTTAATGCATCTGATTCCCAGTGGATTTTATTGTTCGACTGGGCAATTTCTCTATATTTGAATAACACTTCAAGCGCAACATCATATTTACTTTCCTTACTGCTTAGTGAAGAATATTGTTGGTAAGGATAACTTGAAAACTTACCGTTTCCTTCTTTGATGGAAAGATTGTAGCTTCTTCTTATTGTTGCTAAAGCACTATCCTGAGAGAAGGTTGAGTCAAGACGTTCATAGTAAAAAGATAAGAAGTTTAATGACCGAATCCGCATGGAATCATTGTCCAAATCAGGAAATTCTGTATATAAACTATCGATTCGTTCTTGAAGACTTTGGCCAATCCCATAAAATGAAAAAATAATGGGTAATAAGCTGATATATAATAGTTTTAACATCTACGTTATTTGACGGAATTAGAACAAATGTAATCTATTTTAAAAAAATACAGGAATAGTAATCTGAAATAAAGTCTTTAATTAGAGTTCCCTAAAATTCTTCTTATTTTTGTTTGTACATAAAACGAAATATTATGAGCACACCTCAAGGAATTCCATCAGTAGATTTATCTGACTTCTTGTCTAATGATAAATCGAAACAAGAAAATTTTGTAAAACAATTAGGTTCAGCATACGAAGGTATAGGCTTCGTAGCTGTTAAGAATCATGGAATATCGAAAGATTTAATAGATAAACTTTACGAGCAAATTGAAAAGTTTTTTGCTCTATCAGAAGATGTCAAGAAGAAATATGATGTCGAGGGAATCGGTGGTCAAAGAGGTTACACTCCGTTTGGTAAGGAGCATGCTAAAGGTAAGTCAGCTGGAGACCTGAAGGAATTTTGGCATTTCGGTCAGTTCGTTGAAGATAATGATCCAATACAAAAGGAGTATCCTGACAATGTTGATGTTCAAGAACTTTCAAGCTTTCTTCCAACAGGTAGAAAAGCATATCAAACGTTTGAAGATACAGGAAGACATTTGTTGAGAGCAATAGCAATACATTTGGGCTTAGAGGAAACGTATTTCAATGATAAGATCCATAATGGAAATAGTATTTTAAGACCAATTCATTATCCACCTATTACAGGAGAAATAGAAGATGGTGCGGTGCGCGCAGGAGAGCATGAAGATATCAACCTTATTACTTTATTGGTTGGTGCATCTGCTGACGGATTGCAAGTACTCAATAAGAACAATGAATGGGTGGCTGTTACAGAAATTCAAGATCACATTGTTGTCAATGTTGGTGATATGCTACAACGATTAACAAATAATAAATTGAAATCGACTACCCATAGAGTAGTTAATCCGCCAAAAGAACTTTTGGGTACAAGTCGATATTCTGTTCCGTTTTTCCTACACCCACGCTCTGACATGCGCCTGGATTGTTTGGAGTCATGTATTGATAAAGAAAATCCTAAGCACTATGAAGATATTACTGCAGGAGAATATCTTATGGAAAGATTGAGAGAGATTGGTTTGGTTGACGATAAAAAGTAGAAGACTATAATTGAGTTACAAATAAAAGGGGGAGTCTTGTGCTCCCCTTTTTTAGTTGCTAAACGTTAGGATATTCTTTGAATTATTTAAGAGTTATTCCTATTCCAATATTCATTCGGAATCCACTATATCTTCTTTCAAAGTAATCACCGGTTAGTATTGGTTGCATTCCAGTTTGATAACCACCACGGGCAAAAATATGCCAATTATTAATATCTCTTCTTACCTCTAGACTTCCACTTAGATTCATGAGTACTTTTGCCGCTGGAGTATAACTTTGAAGTTGACTAAATGCTTCGTTTGGATATGATTTATTTTGCTGTCTTATCCCTAGTGCTATATTTATTCCAGCTCTTGGTATAATGGCCCATTTATTAAATTGGAATTTATACCCTACTTGAAAAGGGATTTGTACCCATGAATATTGTTGACTAACAGGAATTATATTCAATGTGGTATCTGATACAGTTATTGAATCATAATCATAAGTATAGACAGTATCCCAAGCCTGTTGAACAGAGTCGAATGTTACAGTTGTGTCGATATTGACTACATAAGTTGAGTCATAAGAGTCTATCTCATTCAACTCAAATAGATTATCCTCCTTAATAGAAAGTAGGTCAAAACCTGATGTTACCGCAACATTATTATACCACATTGTTAATCTAGCACCTATGCTAAATGATGGAGCAAAGCCTGATTGCTGGTTTAATAAAGTGTTGCTTCCACTTAGTCCGGTCGAACTAGTTAAAGATGGGAAATTTAACCCGGAGAATAACTGGGCTTCACAACTTATTGGAGAGAGCACTTCTTTTATATCTTGATCTGTTTCTTGAGTCAAAATAGAAGAATTTGAAGAACTGATAGGAGGGAAGTCCCAATTCCTTATTTTGGATTCGATAATTGGATATTCACTAGCATACACCAAAGACGGTTCATAATAATGACTCTCAACTTTGTTAACTTTATTTTTAGAAGTGTCTTGGACTTTTGAAAGTTCAAGTTTAACTGAATTGAATTGACTTAAGTTATTATCGGATTGAGATTCTTGCTCCGAATTTGTATTCGTTTTATAAGTCTGCTTAGAATCGGCTTTTTTAGAGGAAGTTGTTGCAGTAAGAGAATTAGATTCCTCGCTCTTAGCCCTATTAAAGTTATCCTTTGATGTTAGATCTCTCATATGTGAATGGAGTGATGACTTAGTTGTTTTTGCATCATTGAAAGCTTCGTCTGACTTATTTTGAATGATTTTGTTTTTAGTGGTATCTAGTTCTTTGTTTTCCTTTAGTACAGTTGATGAAAGAATTGAATCGTTTCTCTCTACTAATTCATTTACATTGTAAATCTTTTCTGAAACTTCTTTTTGAAGTTCTGCAGTGGATTTCTGCTTCAAGTTTGCATTCGATAGAGTAGTGGTGTCAAATATTGGAATGAGTACTAAAAGAAGTATGAGAATACCATCTAATAATCCATTCCATGGACCAAATAAAGCACCTCGATCTCGTTGGTCTAACCGTTGATTCAGGTCATCCAAAAAATCTTGAGGAGGAGTACCAAAGCTTTGATCAGAAAAATGATCACGCATCATTTTGTCTATATTTTCTTCGCTATCTTTCAATTTCTAAGGTATCTTCTTTTAAAATTTGTTTTAGTCTTTTTCTAGCTTCTTTGACATGCCACTTTACAGTTTCATATCCTATGTCTAACTCTTTTGCAATTTCTTTATAACTGTACCCGTCAATCGCGAATAAGTTGAAACTTAAGCGCGTTGCTGGGGGAAGATGATCAAGGACTTGTTTGATCTGTTCATCCTCTGAGAATGAATGTATGTCAATTGAAGAAGGCTCCAAATATGCGTTTTGATTATCAATATCATGCGTAAATAACTCTTTATATCGTTTATTACTTCTGAAGTAATCAATAACTGTGTTGTGTGCAATTCGTTTTGTCCAAGCATAAAAGTTAGAGCCAACCTCGTATTGATC
>CBFHJL010000077.1:0-13681 GCA_965656195.1 Brumimicrobium sp.
CAAAGGACGATTCAACTCAAAAGAATTAAATACTCCCAATAAGACGTACCAAAATAATGGAATGTAGTTATTATAAAGTCTAATCAATACATTTAAAATGATGAGGTACTATATGTTTTTTCTGGCATTAATTTTTTCAACCCAAGGATTACTTGCTCAAAAAACTGCCAAATTATCAGGACAGATACTCAATCCAAGAGGAGAAAAAGCATATCTATACAAACGTTGGGTTGCTATGGGGCAAATTAAGTATAAGGCCGTAGACTCTTGTTTACTATCTGAAAATGCTTCGTTTAAATTAAAAGCTTCAGTTGATGGAACTGAAGAGGTTATATTCTATGATGGTTTCGATCAATTTTTTTTGCTAATGTCTCCAGGAGATAAAATGCACTTAACGGTAAATACAGTTTTCTTTGATGAGACTATTCAATTTACTGGTAAAGGAAGCAAAAAGAACAATGCAGCGAAAGATCTTTATTTACTGAAAGAAAGGTATTTACAAGATGAAAGAAGAATGGCAGATGAAGATGAACTTGATACGATTGCTATATTCAGTTTTCAGGATAAATGGCATGCTAATTATAGGAAGCTTATAGAAGATTATAGGAATTCAATACCAGATATTAATCTAGTTACAGATATGATGGTAGAATGGACTGAAAGAAATCGTAGGTTTTTTAAAAAGATGATGCGGCGCAGGTTAGCGGAAAAACCACTTATGTATGAAAAAGTAATCGACTTCGAAGGAGTTGATTTGAATGGAAATCGAATTTCTTTAAGCGATTACAAGGGAAAAGTTATTGTAGTGGACTTTTGGGCGACGTGGTGTAAGCCATGCAAAGCTGAATTTCCCGCGTACAAAGAACTGGAAGAAAAATACGGTAACGATGTGCATTTTGTTAGTGTAGGAATTATGTGTAAGGAGGAAGCTTGGAGAAAGATGGCTCGAGAAGAAGGATTTAAAAACAATATGTTTATTTCGGAAGAGGAAATGGATCAGATAAGTAAATATGAAGTAAATGCTATTCCTAGATATTTCGTCATTGATAAGAACTTTAATTTGATCAATGAAAATGCTCCTAAACCTTCTTCAGGTGACCTTCAAAATTATTGGAAATAAATAATTTGATTTATTGCTAGTGCAAAAAGATTATTGAGAACTGATTACAAAAAAAAATGGCAGATGATTATCATCTGCCATTTTATAATAAAAACTCAATAATCTAGATTTTAGATTTCTTTTTTTGCTAGATACCAGTCTACTTTTTCACAGCTATCATCAGCTATTCTTTCGTTCAACTCATCCAATGTCTTTGGTGGGGGAACTATAACTTTATCACCTTCTCTCCAATCTAAAGGCATTGCTACTCCATGTTTGTCAGACGTTTGAAGCGCTATTAAAGATCTTAGAATTTCGTCCATATTTCTACCAACATTCAGTGGGTAATACATGATTAAACGAATCTTCTTCTTGGGATCGATAAAGAAAACAGCTCGAACTGCGGCAGTTTCACTTTCGTTTGGCTGAATCATTCCATATTTCTTTGAGACATTCATGTCTAGATCTGCAATGATGGGGAAATCAAAATAAACTCCAGTATTTTGTCTTACGTTTTGCACCCATCCTAGATGCGCATGAACGCTGTCAATACTTAGCCCTAATAATTCCGTGTTTAGTGCTTCAAACTCTCCTTTACGTTGAGCAAAACCGCTCATTTCTGTTGTACATACTGGTGTGAAGTCAGCTGGGTGTGAAAACATAACGATCCACTTGTCTTTAGCGAAATCGCTCATTTTAATTTTTCCTTTAGTCGTTACTGCTTCAAAGTCTGGAGCAGTATCACCAATGCGAGGCATAGTGTTGCCCTCTTCTCGTGCGTATATTTCTTCTTTTTGTTCCATTTGTTATAATATTATCTCGTGAGATACAAATGTAGGAACAACAAGGGGGGAATACAGTTACTTATGTTACAAGCTCCAAAGGAAATGCTTAAAGCGTTATAGAAGCTTTTAAATGTTCACAAAAAAATGCCGACCTAGTGGTCGGCATTTCCTTTATATTAACAATGTATAACAAAAATAGCTGGATATTTATTTATCCACTTCTACATTCGCCAATTCCTCAGCTTTGTAGTCTCCGTTATCCAATTTTTCTTTTACTTTAATAAATGTTTCGATTGTGTACGATACATCTTCCAATTGATGAGCACCTGTTGGGATCAATCGAAGCATGATTGTTCCTTTTGGTACAACCGGGTATATTACGATCGAACAGAAAATATTATAGTTTTCACGTAGATCAAAAGTAAGATTTGTTGCTTCTGCCAAGTTACCTTCTAAGAATACTGGTGTTACTGGTGAGTTTGTAAGTCCAATATTAAAGTTTGCTTCCTTCAATCCATTCTGAAGTGCGGAAGCAATTTTCCAAAGGTTCGCTTTGTGCTCTGGTTGAGTCCTCAATAATTCAAGTCGCTTACGTGCGCCCACAACTAATGGCATTGGAAGCGATTTGGCAAACATTTGTGATCTCATGTTGTAGCGCATGAACTCAATGATGTGTTCTTGCGCACAGATAAAAGCACCTATGGAAGCCATTGATTTAGCGAAAGTACCAAATAGAACGTCAATCTCATCGTGAACACCCTGCTCTTCACCAGCGCCCATTCCAGTTGCACCGATAGTTCCAAATCCGTGGGCATCATCAACGAATAAACGGAAATCATACTTACCTGATTTTCTAAACTCTACAATTTCCTTGATCTTCCCTTGATCTCCTGCCATTCCAAATACACCTTCAGTAATCACTAGGATACCTCCATCTGTTTTGTTGGCGATTTTCGTAGCACGCTCCATTTGCTTATCAAAGCTTTCCATGTCATTGTGCTTAAACACAAACCGCTTTCCTGCGTGCAAGCGCATTCCGTCTAGAATACATGCATGAGACTCACTATCGTAAACAATAACATCGTTTCTGTCGACTAAGCAATCAATTGCAGAAAGACAACCTTGATAACCAAAATTCAACAGAATTGTATCTTCTTTTTGCATGAACTCGGAAAGTTCATTTTCCAAAGCTTCATGTTCACTAGTTTGGCCAGTCATCATTCGTGATCCCATTGGATACGCCATTCCCCATTCAGCTGCCGCATCAGCATCCGCTTTGCGTACTTCGGGGTGATTAGCCAAACCTAAATAATTGTTTACAGACCAAACCAAACATTCAGATCCTCGAAACGTCATCTTGTTTCCGATTTCTCCTTCTAGCTTAGGGAATGTAAAGTATCCATGAACCCCTTTTGCAAATTGACCTATTGGTCCTCTGTTTTCTTTGATCTTTTCAAATATGTCTTTTGCCATAAATGTTTTTTTTCAGTAAAGTATTGTTTACCGATATTAATATTTTGCAAAGATAGCCTATTTTTAGAAAAAGGCGCATCAAAAGCCCCAAATTATTGCACTTGTAGTTGTGCATAAGTAAGCTAGGAGACTGACCATTTAGGGAATTCGAAACTGTAGAGATGTTAATAAATCTCTTAAATGATATTCACTTCTCTTTCTAAGAGGATCCCAAATTTAGTATTGATGTCGTCAAGGATCTGTTGTGAAAGATCATAAATATCTCTTCCTTTCGCATAATCATAGTTTACTAATACAAGTGCTTGATTGACATGAACTCCGAAGCTTCCAAATCGTTTTCCTTTCCATCCTGCGGTATCGATAAGCCACCCAGCTGGAACTTTTACATGATTCTCATCAACAGGGTAGTGAGGTGCATTTGGATACTGTTTTAGAATGTTATTCAAAACCTCTTTTTCAACAACTGGATTTTTAAAGAAGCTTCCTGCGTTACCAATTTCCTTAGGGTCTGGTAATTTTGACTGTCGAATAGCTATGACTGCATCACTAACATCTTTTAGCGAAGGTTTTGTTATGTTTTTACGCTCTAATTCATCTTCTATCGCTCCGTATGAAGTATTTAACTTCGGTTTTTTACTCAGCCTATAGGTAACTGAAGTGATGATGTATTTTCCTTTCAAGGCTCGTTTGAAAATGCTTTCACGATAGCCAAACTCACACTGGGAATGGTTAAATGTTTCTTCTTTGAGTTCTTTAATGTTGAGTGCGCTCAAATCGTTGAAAACATCTTTGATTTCAACTCCGTATGCACCAATGTTCTGCATGGGGCTAGCTCCAACACTTCCTGGTATTAAAGATAAGTTTTCAATTCCGCCCCAACCTTGATTTATACAATAGAGAACGAATTCATGCCAGTTTTCACCAGCTCCAACTTTCACGAATACTTCGTCACTATTTTCATCAACTACATTTATCCCTTTTATTCTATTGACTAAAATTAATCCTTCATAGTCTCTGGTGAAAAGAACGTTGCTTCCACCACCTAAAACCATAGTATTTCGGTCTCTATTTTGAGACAATAAGTTTTTCAGTTCTTCAGTGGTTGAAAAAACAGCAAACGATTGTGCATTCGCATTAATTCCAAATGTGGTGTAAGGTGCTATGTCAACATTTTCTTCGATCATGAATCTCATGCTTTTGTACAAAGTTAACTTTTCAGATTCCGCACAAATCTATTTTTTAAATGTTTTATCCTTAGTGGCTTTTTAATAACCCGATTTTTAACTTTGTGACTATGTTAAAGAAAATAGATTTAGATATAATCAATTCATTCAATAAGAATACGCTCATGGAGCAATTGGGTATTGAATGTATAGAAGTTGGTGACGATTATGTAATTGCAACAATGCCAGTTGATCATCGCACTCATCAGCCAATGGGACTTTTACATGGTGGAGCAAGTGCAGCATTGATAGAAAGTATTGGTTCTATGGGGTCTACTTTATTACTTGATGTGGAAAAGGAGGTTCCTGTGGGGGTGGAAATTAATGCTAATCATGTTGGTGGTATGCGATCTGGTAAAGCGAAAGCCGTTGGTAAAGTAGTTCATGCTGGAAAAAGAACTCATGTCTGGCAGGTAGATATATTCGATGATAGTACTGATACTCTTGTTTGTACAGGTCGTTTAACGGTAATGGTAGTACCACGTAAGTAAACTTGAGATATGAGTGGATTTCTAGCATATAAATTTCCTGGAAAGGAAAAGGTAGTCCAAAGTGGGGAATGGGGAAGGACAACTATGGAAGCTCTTCCAGAGGATAGATTTTTCTTCACAGACTTCCAAAAGCAAATGTGTTATGCTTTCAATCCTTCGAATGGTTCTGTTGAAGAGGATAAAGTATTATTTACTTATCGTACAATGAATGATGTCTTCGTTGTCAACCGCAATTCGTACCTGAATGGTCTCGATATTTTTATTCACGAATTTGATCCGAGGGGAATTGAAAAAGCTGTTTTTTCTAGAATCAATGCGGTTGAAAAAAAGAAAGATATTTCTTTGATTGACTTGTTTCACAAGTTGACAGATGCATACGGAGATGAAGCTTTAGTTTATTTAGCTACAGATCCGAAATTTGGAACTTGGATTGGTGCGACTCCAGAAACATTGGTTCAAGGAGGGGAGCTCGGTATTCAATCAATGGCTCTTGCAGGAACCAAAGATAGTAATGAAGTCGATTGGACAGATAAAGAATACCATGAGCAGGAGCTTGTAGCTTTGTACGTGGAAGAAATGGTGAAAGCCCAGTCACCATCAAAGTTTGAAAAGTCTGATGTTGAAACAGTAAAAAATGGTGCAGTATATCATTTGAGAACTAATTATTCATTTATACTTCCACCTTACAAATGGAATGCTCTTATCGACTCTTTGCATCCGACTCCAGCAGTATGCGGAAGTCCTAGGGAATTAGCGATGGAGCTGATTAGAGATTTTGAGCCACATGATCGCGAGTTCTACACAGGATTGATAGGGATGAAAGGTCTAACTTCGCTTAAGGTATATGTGAATCTTCGCTGCATGCAAGTGTTAGATGATAATTTCGCTTTATATGTCGGAGGGGGTATTACGAAAGATTCCGATTTGGCTTCAGAGTGGCGAGAGACAGAAATCAAAAGCCAGACGCTTCTGAACATTCTGAGAGATTAGTTAAACTTTATTGAGCTAACGTTCAAGTCAATTTTCGACCTATGAAAGGGAAGATCGGCTTGATCCGTAAATTGCCAATATAGTATGTTTGGATGGTCCTCGAAGTTCACGATACTCGAATATCTTGCGATCCAGAATTTATAGTTAATAAAGTCACTTTCAAAGTATCTCTTGTAGAAGCTCCAAGAACAATAAATTAGAGGTCGCATGCCTGAATGCTCTTCTATTTTGTCCAACCAAACTTTAACACTGTCTTTTAATGCTTGTTTCGAAGATCCTTCTTGCTCAACATCTAAAACAGGAGGGAGTTCTATATCTTCAAATCGAACTGTCGAGATAAAGTTTTTAGCTTGTAAACGGCTACTTTTCAAGGGAAGAAAAAAGTGGTAAGCTCCAATTGGTATTTCTAATTTCTTAAGTTCATTGACATTGTAACTATATTTTTCGTCTTTGTGGTCAAGACCTTCTGTTGCTTTTAAGAATACAAATTCAATAGCAGGACTCACTGACTGGTCACTGAACAATGTGTCCCAATCGATTTCACCTTGATGGTGTGATACGTCTATTCCGAAGCTGTTGTTATTCATTGGGATGGCAACCGAGAATGAGGTGCTAACATTAAAGACAAATGGTTTCCAGATCAACAACACAAATATTGTAATGAAAACCAAATCAAGAATAGGAAGACGTTTTTTACGCATAGTCTAAAATAAAAAAAGGGTCTTCAAAAATGAAGACCCTTTCAAAAAATATCGTTGAGCGTTTCTTAAAACTCTCTTTTTTCCTTAATTCTTGCTGCTTTACCTGTTCTTTCACGGAAGTAGAAGATACGTGATCTGCGGACAGCACCTTTCTTCAATACTTTGATTCCATCAATGAATGGAGACTCAACTGGGAAGATTCTTTCAACACCAATATTACCAGACATTTTTCGGATAGTGAACGTTTCAGTTGCTCCTGAACCGCGACGTTGAAGAACAACACCAGTAAATTGCTGGATACGCTCTTTATCACCCTCCTTAATCTTATATGAAACAGCAATTGTATCACCTGCTCCAAATGCTGGAACTTCATTCGCTGCTGAAAATTCGTTTTGAACTTCTTTAATTAAATCCATGACTTCTACTTTTATCTTCTCCAAAATTGGGGTGCAATATTACGTAAAAAAGATGAAACATTAATACTGTTTTGAAATAAATTTTGAAAAAAATGCATTTTATTTTCTGTCCTTTAATTTATCAGAAGTCTATATCAAGTTTAAACTTCTGACGGAGCGTTTTTAAATGAGGGTTTCGCTCTGCCATATCTTCGAATTTGTCTTTTCCAGAATATAGTTTTTTCTCCCCATTATCAGCTGAACCTTCTTCAATTTTTAGGGAAATAGACCAGTTTTTCAACTCCTTGCGAAGATAACCCATCAACTTCGTTTCATTGGACTGAAGAAAACGCAATTGAACATCATTGTCAACATAATGCGTGACTACATTATCCTCGCCTAAAATAGGGTCCCTTCCTGTTAACGCAGTAAACAATGTGTCCTGACCTTCATCACGCATTTTAAATGCAAACTTTCGCCAAGTCATTTTGAGCTGATCCAAAGAAAAGCTTTCTTGAGGCTTATCCTTATTTGTTTCTTGCTCTGGTTTCTTTTCTTTTTGTTGACCTTGCTCATATAGCTCTTTAATTCCCAAAAAGCTATTATTGAGTTTCCCTGTTGGGTTAGTCAGTTTACGAGCCTCTTTTTGAGTCTCCAGTGATGGAGGAGGAGTACTTTTTTTGTTTTCAGATGTCTTTGGTTTCGATTTCGGACCGTCAGATTGTCCAGGAAAAGAAATGATTTCAACGGGGTCAGTTAAGGCTTTTTTTTTTCGAGCTCGTTTTTAATCGAACACAATTGCATAAGCGTTAACTCAACAAGTAAACGTTGGTTTTTCGCAGCTTTGTATGTGGAGTCTGCACTACTGAGAACTCCCAGAGCTCTCATAATGTGTTTTGCATCTAAGAGAGCACATTGTTCTTTGTACCTCTCTTTTATAGAGTCTGCAACTTCTAAAAGCTCTATTGTCTTAAGATCTTTGCAGATTAATAGATTTCTGTAATGTTCAGAGAGACCAACAATGAATTGATGTCCATCAAATCCGTGATCTACAATTTCATGATATAGAAGCAAGCTAGACGAAACGTCTTCATCAAGTGCGTACTCGACAAGTCTAAAATAGTAATCATAGTCAAGGACATTCAGATTATCAATGACTGACTTATATGTAAGTGTTTTTCCCGCAAAACTAACGATCTGATCAAAGATTGAAAGCGCATCTCGTAACGCTCCATCTGCCTTTTGAGCTATTAAGTGAAGGCCTTCATTTTCAGCATCAATCCCCTCTTTTACCGCGATTTGACTCAAATGATCAGCAATATCACTAACTTTAATTCTGTTGAAATCGAAAATTTGACAACGCGATAAAATTGTCGGTATAATTTTATGCTTCTCTGTGGTCGCAAGAATAAAAATTGCATGCTTCGGAGGTTCTTCTAATGTTTTTAGAAAGGCATTGAATGCAGCCGTTGACAACATGTGAACCTCATCAATGATATAAACTTTATGAGAACCTAATTGAGGAGCAATACGAACTTGATCGATTAGACTTCTAATATCTTCTACGCTATTGTTGGAAGCAGCATCTAACTCATATACGTTTAACGAGTGTCCTTCATCAAATGATTTACAAGATTCACATTCGCCACAAGCTTCAATATTGTCACCTCTATTTGAGCAATTGATTGTTTTTGCAAGAATACGAGCAGTGGAAGTTTTTCCAACTCCACGCGAACCACAGAAAAGAAATGCTTGAGCAAGTTGATCGTTCTTGATCGCATTTTTCAATGTTGTAGAGATCGACTTTTGCCCCACTAACGTATCAAACGTCTGCGGACGATATTTCCTAGCTGAAACAATATAATCGCTCATACTACAAAATTAACAGAAAATTGCTTTATTATCCTCGCGCAGTTTATAAAGTTTTAAACAATATTTAAGTCTATTTCGATGGGTTTAAATAGGTAGTTTCTTCTATTGATTCGACTGCTGATTTCCACAAGTTTTTTTCCTTGGGATTTAGTTTGATTCTAGCGGGAGTAACATCTTGTTTACGAATGTGGCAGGGCCAGTTAACGAAAATGTCTTTGTTTATGAAGTTTTTCGCGTGGAAAGTGCAAGTTAGAATGACTTCGTCTTGAGAGAAAAAGTGATCGGCTAGAAGTATAGCTGCTTGTGCAACGCCATACTTTGTCGCTTTTTCTGTTTTTCTAATTTGTGTGGCGCAAGCTTTTAATTCTTGGGTGAATTCCTCAAGTTGCTCTTCTGATGTGAGAGAATAGATATTTTTCCCCCGAATTTTAGTTTGCGACCAAACTGGAAACATTTTTGATCCATGCTCGCCAATTACCATGGTCTCGATAGATGAAAGCGGTGCGTGGAAATAATTGCTTAATATATTTTTTAGTCTAAAAGTATCGAGAAGAGTGCCTGTACTTAGTATTTTAATTTTTTCATTCGTAGTCTCATGAATCCATTGGGCTATAGCTTCAACAGGATTTGAAATACTTATGATTAAAGCTGACTCCATCAATACTGTGTCTTCGAATACGTCTTCAATTATACTTAAGTTATCAAATGCTCGTTTATTTCGATTTTCGCCTGGTTCTCCTCGCAAACCTGCCGTGTAGAAAATAATTTGGCTCTTACTCAAAAGGTCAATGTTGTTTAATTCTATTTTATTGTTTTGAGGAACTGCTGCATGTTTTAAGTCTAACAACTTACCTTCGTTGTTATCACTAGGATCCATTATGTTTATTGATAAATCTTTTCTTCTTTGATTGATCAGGCTGGCGATCAGAGATCCGGTTTCTCCGAGTCCAATAATGGATATGGTAGAAATTAAAAAATCCATGTTGACCAAATTAAAAAGGATTTGGTCAACATGGATAATTAAGCTCTTCTAACAGGTAATTACTGACTAAAATCAGTGATTATCCAAGATATGCTTTCAGCATTTTACTTCGAGATGTATGCTTTAATCTTCTAATAGCTTTTTCTTTAATTTGACGAACGCGCTCTCTTGTTAAGTCAAAACGAATCCCTATTTCATCCAAGCTCATTTGACGATTTTTATCTAAACCAAAGTATAATTTTAAAACATCAGCTTCACGTTGGGTAAGTGTTTTTAATGACCTATTGATTTCATTTTGTAAAGATTCATGAATTAAATCTTTCTCGGGAGATGGTAGACTATCGTTTTCTAAAACGTCATACATGCTTGAACTTGATTCGTCTCCTTCACTTAATGGGGCATCCATTGATAGGTGCCTTCCACTTGAGGAAAGTGCTTGCTTGACATCTGCCACAGATATTTCAAGATGATGCGCCAACTCATCAGCCGATGGTGGACGTTCCAGTTTTTGTTCTAGCTCAGAAAATGCTCTATTGATCTTACCTATAGACCCAATTTTATTTAGTGGTAATCTCACGATTCTGGCTTGCTCTGCTAAAGCCTGTAATATGGATTGTCTAATCCACCAAACCGCATAAGAGATAAATTTAAAACCTCTTGTTTCATCAAACCTCTGAGCGGCCTTTATTAATCCAAGATTACCTTCGTTTATTAAATCTGGTAACGTCAGACCTTGATTTTGATATTGTTTGGCTACAGAAACTACAAATCGGAGATTGGCTCTTGTTAGGCGGTCAAGCGCCTTTTGATCTCCCATTTTAATCCGCTTTGCTAATTCAACTTCTTCTTGCGCAGAAATTAAATCAACCCTTCCAATCTCAACAAGATATTTGTCGAGTGAAGCGGTTTCTCTGTTTGTAACCTGTTTACTTATCTTTAATTGTCTCATATTCTTTTTAACTTTTTCAGGTGGTTTTGGTTGGAATTTATATTATTCTAACCCGCTGGTCTATATTTATAACGTATTAAGTTGGTTAAAAGTTGGCAAGTTTTGATTTTTTTTGTAAAGAATTCACAAAATAACACCTAAAAAGCGTTTCGTTAAAATCAATAATATGCTATGATTGTCCTTCTCATCGGGATAAAGACTCTTATATTTGTTCACCAAATAGAAAAACAAGATGAGAGATATTATAGAAAAAGCTTGGGAAGATCGTTCTTTGTTAGAGGACAAGAGTGTTGTTGAGGGAATAGAACAAGTAATTGAAGCACTTGATAAAGGTGACTTGAGAGTAGCTGAGCCTACTGAAGATGGTTGGCAGGTTAACGAATGGGTCAAAAAAGCAGTGGTAATGTATTTTCCAATTCGGAAAATGGAGACTATTGAAGTTGGTCCTTTTGAGTTTCATGATAAAATGGCGCTTAAGAAAGATTATAAAGAACTTGGAGTACGGGTTGTGCCTCATGCAGTTGCGCGCTACGGTGCTTATATTTCTGCAGGTGTTATAATGATGCCTTCATACATTAATATAGGTGCTTATGTAGATGCAGGAACTATGGTAGATACTTGGGCAACTGTTGGATCTTGTGCTCAAATTGGTAAGAACGTTCACCTTAGTGGAGGTGTAGGAATTGGTGGTGTTTTGGAACCACTTCAGGCGGCTCCTGTAATTATCGAAGATGGTGCTTTTGTAGGTTCTAGGTGCATTGTAGTTGAAGGTGTAAGGGTTAAAAAAGAAGCTGTACTAGGGGCGAACGTGGTCTTAACAAAGTCTACTAAAATCATAGATGTAACAGGTGAAGAACCTATTGAGCATAGAGGAGTGGTTCCTGAGCGAAGTGTTGTTATTCCTGGTTCTTATACTAAGAAGTTTCCAGCAGGTGAATATCAGGTACCATGTGCATTAATTATAGGGAAGCGCAAGCCGAGCACAGATTTAAAAACATCGCTAAATGATGCGCTTAGAGAACACAATGTTGCTGTATAGTTGTTAGTGAATATAATATGAATAAGGATCAACTCAAGAAATGGAAAGAAAAGCGTCAACAAAGACGGGCAGCTTTAAATCACGATGATTTATTGGCTGGTATTCTTTCTGGTGATCTCAGTGCGTTGAGCAGTGGAATCACATTACTTGAGTCGAAGAGAAAAGAAGATCAAAAAATTGCAAGGAAGCTTGTTTCAAGCTGTCTTCCTGAAGCAAAAAAATCTGTCAGAATCGGAGTGACAGGTGTTCCTGGTGTGGGTAAAAGTACTTTTATAGAGTCCTTTGGTCAGCTAGTAATAGAGCAAGGATATAAAATAGCTGTACTTGCTATTGATCCTTCTTCAGAAAAAAGCGGCGGAAGTATTCTAGGTGATAAAACACGAATGAATAAACTATCCATGTCTTCAAAAGCTTTTATTCGTCCTTCTGCAGCCGGAAAGTCATTAGGTGGAGTAGCAAGAAAGACTAGAGAGTCAATTATTTTGTGTGAGGCTGCAGGATTTGACTTTATAATAATAGAGACTGTCGGTGTGGGGCAATCTGAAACTGTTGTTCATTCAATGGTTGATTTCTTTTTATTGCTTATGCTCGCTGGTGCAGGGGATGAGCTACAAGGAATTAAACGCGGGATTATGGAGATGGCTGATGCTTTGGTTATTACGAAAGCGGATGGAGATAATGTTCGGAATGCTCAAAAAGCGAGAAAGGAATACCAAAATGCAATGCACTTGTTTCCTCCAAATGATAATGAGTGGATTCCAAAGGCTTTGATTTCTTCCGCTTACGAAAATAAGAATATTGACAAAGTATTGAATACCATTGAGAGCTTTCTGAATCAGACTAAACTTAATGGCCATTTTGATAAAAAACGCAGCGCTCAGGATCGGTATTGGATGCACGAAACTGTCGCTGATATTTTATTATCTGACTTTTATGAATCTGACGCTCTAGAAGAGTTAATTAAGGAAAAGGAGCAACACGTAGTTGAGGGTAAAATATCTTCATTTGAAGCTGCTGAATTTTTAATCGCAAAATACCGACATCGAAATGATAAATAAGTTTTTTTATTTTATGCTGACATCTTTACTATTCGTTTCGTGTTCAGACTTAACTGATGGAGAGGAGTTGATAAAAGACAATAAAGAGGAGACGGTCAAGATTAAACCTGTTGAGCTCAGTCCCAATGAGATTGTTGCTGAAAGCTATGCATTTCATGGCTGTGAAAAAATTAATTCTGAATCAATTACATTTGATTTTAGAGAGTTTCATTTTCAATACCTGCATACAGATACGGGCTTAGTTCGAATAAGATCTTTTCAGGATTCTTTGGGGAATGAAATTGAGGATGTCTGGTCTAGATTGAGTTTAAGAAGGTATATAAATGGCGAGCAAACTTCTATTACTCAGGAAAAGGAACAAGCTTACCAAAATAGTTTGAATAGCATTTTTTATTTCGCTTTTTTACCAAAATCCTTAAGGGATCCAGCGGTTAACCTCGATTATATTGACCCTGTTAGTATCAAAGGTGAGCAATACCATAAAATAAAGGTAACCTTCGACGAAGAAGGTGGCGGTGAGGATCATGAAGATGTCTTTATGTACTGGTTCAATCTTGAAAACTACTCAATGGACTATCTTGCTTACTCTTATGAAACCAATGGAGGAGGTATGCGTTTTAGAGC
>CBFHJL010000078.1:0-13451 GCA_965656195.1 Brumimicrobium sp.
TCTAAATGCATAATCTTTTTACCCGAAATCATACTTGCCAGTATAGGATAATTAAACTCAAGATAAATTCCTTCAGCCTTTTGAAAAGTCTCGTAGATGTTTAACTCTGCATATTCAGCACCATATACAGTTCTATTTTCAACTAATGTCTCAATTCTCCTTAGCTCTCGGTGGGTATTTAAAATGTTTTTCAAGAATAAATAAATTTAAATAAATAGAATCCTTCACTTTAAAAATAGAATAATTAAATCGTTCCGCATAAAGTACACCTAATTTTATCTGAAATAATTATTAAATTTTTTAAATATGAGTTACACAAAACCAACGTTTAAAGAGAAATATGGAAATTTCATTGGCGGCAAGTTTGTTGATCCTAAAGGAGGTCAGTACTTTGAAAATACTTCTCCTACCAACAATCAATTAATCGCTAAATATCCACGATCACAAAAAGAAGATGTTGACATGGCAATTGATGCCGCTTGGGATGCATATAGCACATGGGGCAAAACATCAGCAACAGAAAGGGCAAATGTACTCCTTAAAATAGCAGACAAACTTGAAGAGAAGCTAGAGGAAATTGCAGCGATTGAAACATATGATAACGGTAAGCCAATTCGGGAAACGTTGAATGCAGATATCCCTTTAGCTGTAGACCACTTCAGATACTTTGCAGGAGTGATAAGAGCTGAAGAAGGTTCTGCTACCGAATTAAATGAGCATACTGTTTCTTTGATTATTAAAGAGCCACTCGGAGTAGTAGCTCAAATCATTCCTTGGAATTTTCCACTTTTAATGTTTGCATGGAAAGTAGCTCCAGCATTAGCGGCAGGAAACTGTATTGTTTTAAAACCTGCAGAACAAACACCAAGTTCAGTTACCTTTTTTGTAGAAGCAATGAGTGAAATTATTCCAGCTGGAGTGCTCAACATTGTGCACGGTTTCGGTCCGGAAGCAGGAAAGCCTTTAGCCTCAAGTTCAAGAGTTAAAAAGGTTGCTTTTACAGGAGAAACAACTACAGGTCAATTAATTATGCAGTATGCCTCTAAAAATCTTAACCCTGTTACAATGGAGTTAGGAGGCAAATCACCGAACATTTTCTTCAACTCAGTAATGGATCACGATGATGACTTCTTAGACAAGTGTATCGAAGGTGCTGTTCTCTTTGCATTCAATCAAGGAGAAGTTTGCACATGCCCATCTCGTATTTTAGTTCAAGAAGATATCTACGAGGCATTCATGGAACGTGTTATAAAACGCACAAAAGCAATTACACAAGGAAATCCTTTTGATGTGAATACACAAGTTGGAGCTCAAGCTTCAAATGACCAATTCGAAAAAATCCTTTCTTACATCAAAATAGGTCAAGAAGAAGGAGCTGAAGTTTTAGCAGGAGGTGAAGCTCATCATGCTAGCGGAGAATATGGTGAAGGATTCTATATTCAACCTACCATTTTGAAAGGACATAATAAAATGCGTGTTTTTCAAGAAGAAATTTTTGGACCTGTTGTTTCAGTGTGTACTTTTAAAGATGAGGCCGAAGCTTTGGAAATTGCGAATGATACTCTTTATGGATTAGGTGCAGGTGTTTGGACGAGAGATGCCCACCAGATGTATCAAATCCCAAGAGCTATTGAAGCTGGTAGAGTTTGGGTAAATTGCTACCATGACTATCCAGCTCATGCTCCTTTTGGCGGATATAAAAAATCTGGATTTGGAAGAGAAAACCACTTAATGATGTTAAGCCATTATAGACAAACTAAGAATATGTTGATTTCTTACGATAAGAATAAACTCGGATTCTTTTAGACATTAATTATGGAAGTAAATAGAGTTGATATTACAGAAAAGGCAGAGGAACTAGTTCATCAACTTAAGAAAAAGCACGGAGAAGTTATTTTTCATCAAAGCGGAGGTTGCTGCGATGGATCTTCTCCTATGCTTCTTCCGAAAGATGATTTCTATATGGATGAATCAGATGTTCATTTAGGTAACATTGCAGGAGTTGATTTTTACATGAACGAGGCGCAATATGAGTATTGGAAGCATACCCATCTAACCATTGATGTAACCACGGGTAGAGGTTCTAGCTTTTCGCTTGAAATTCCAGAAGGCTACCGCTTTATAGTTCATTCCAGGTTATTTAACGACCAAGAAATAGAAGCAATGAAAGGGGAAGCGTAAGTCTCCCCTTTTTTTTGTGTTTCTAAAAAAAAAATTAATGGCGTTCCCTCACGGTCGGGCTATTCGCTCATATATTTTCTCGCTGACGCTCAAAAAGGATATCCGCTGTTATCCCTAACGCATGGCATCTAACTATTGGAAAATCAGTTCTTTTCTATTCTGGCATTCAGTTCACATGAGGCATTTTCTATTCACGATTTAATATCTTTTCTTGTGTTCATGAGCTCACGTTGTTCGGATCGCATCGCTCGAAAAAGTAAAACAAACAGATCTAGCGCTTGGAAACTCCATCTCTATTTCGGTACACTCGACAAATCCCGCAGTTTTCAGGTAGTGGATAACTTGAACTGATATTCATAGGCGCATCGCACAGTCATACATACTCAAACATCGATATCTTTGGGTAGACATAAAAACAAATAGCAAAGGTGTATCATGAGACTAACAGTAAGGATACTCATCGTAAAGGCAATGAATTGTTTTTATAAATCAATCATTTATTGATGACCACTCTTTTTCGGATCAACTCTCCGTCTACTTTTATATTCAATATGTAGACACCACCTTGAACACCCTGCAAATCTAATGTTATCAATTGATCCATGGCTTCAGGACTACGTTCAACGATCGCTCCACGCATATCAACAACATGAACTGATTCAATTGTTTTATTTCCTTTGATATTGAGCAGACCTGTACTAGGATTAGGATACACATTAACCTCCAGAGATTCGTATATTGGATCATTAACACTTGCCAGATTATCGATCTTAATGCTTGCTTTAGGATCGCCTATTATAACAGTTTGCCAGGATAGGGTCTTCTCTGCCATATAATAACTCTCCGCAAGATTATAAGTTTTTGTAGTATCAAAATAACGATTCACGAAGATCTCAGCGGCCCATATTTGAGAGAAGTAAATATAATCTACATGACCTATTGCTCCCGTGCAACCATCTTCAATTAAATCAGCAATTAAAAAATCATTATCAACATTGGTACTTTGATCAAATGTATAGGCTGAAGCACAAGCACTAATCGATGACACAGCCCCTTTTGTCCAATCATAATCAAGTGTTGCTCCCGGGAAAGGGCCGTGTCCCAATGAAAAGTAACCAAAAACATTATTTTGATTGAGCAGTTGAGCGTCATAATAGTCTTCAAGAGCATTCCATGCGTTCATTATGAGAGAATCATAGGTCAGGGACAAGAGATTTCTAAAATAGCTAGAGTCTGTTGGATTTAACGAATTATTAACGTCGATTATCACTTGAGCCGATAGTTTATTGATAGGTGTTTTAGGCCCGCTGTTATCAATCATACTAAAAACGTCATCCTTCGAATAGCCGTCTAAACGAGTAACCAAATAAATTCCCATTGAGTCCCTATCAAAGTTAGCATTACTATTGAAATAAGGATTTGAAAATTGCCCAGACTGACCAATAGAATTACTATAAGGTCCGACAATCAATGCCAGCTCAGAATCTACGGAAGCACAGAAAGAACCAGGAATTGAATCGATCACACAGCCACTGTTTATTTTTAATGGCACTCCTTTAGTAGTCACCAGGTATTTAATAGAGTCTTTTAGATTATTTTCATCTAAATAATCCTCAATCTGTACTCGTAATTGATAAAAGGCATCACTATCAATATCCTCTGTCGTAGGTGCAAATACATGAATCATATTTTGACTTGGAATATTTCGCTTAGACTGAAAGTAATTTCCTATATCGATGGAGACCTGACTATTGTCATTGATTATAACCGCAACATCATCATAGGTTGTTTGACCAGCTCCTATAGCTGTGCACAGCAAAAAGGCAATCAAGTTGAAGGCTTTTATCATTTGGTAATTTTGATTTGATGAGTGAACGTAATAGTTACTTACATATTGCAGTAGTAATCAAAATATGTTGTCAACTACTAAAAAAGTTTGAGTGGACTATCCTTTGCAAATACCCAGTCACTATGCACCGTCTAAAAAACGTTTAGTGAAATAATACCTAACGCGAGTATCTGAAAAATGAGGGAATAATTCTTTTTCTATTCTAGGATTCAGTTATGAGAATCAATATTCTTCATTTTTTATTCACGATTTAATATATTTTTCGTGTTCCTGAGCTCACGTTGTTCGGTTCGCATCACTGGAAAAAGTATACAAAAAAGTCTAGCGCTTGGAAACTCTCCGACCCACTTTTCCCTCAACTTCAAAAAAGATTAAAATGGTAAGCCAATGAATTTCGTTACTTTTACATCAAATCAAAACTTAATCAAATCATGTATTTATTTAGAGTTATTCCACTGGTATTTGTTTTTTCAATTTCCACATTTACAAGTTTTTCGCAATCTGATTATGATGCGAAAGATGCACGTCTCTTGATTCATAAGAGTTCCAAACAGGATACCGACGATGAGCTGATCGCAAAACTAGAATCTTTTGAATTATCCAGCAGAGATAAAAAAAATGTAGGGGCATCAAGAGCTTTAGTTCTGCAACGATATAAACTAGCAAAATATATGATGGAAAATGGTTATAGCAAACCAAAATATATTTCCGATATGTTTGCTAAGCCTTTTTCTTGTAGTAATGATGTAAATACATCAACAGTAAGTTCAAATTCTTACACTTATGATGAGGCCATTAGTTATGTTAACGTCTTTATGAATTTAGGCTTAAAAGTGGATATTCGATCTATATATTTGTTAGAAGATGACGAAGAGAATAATAAGGAGTTGATCATTTATTTAAAAAAACATCTTTCAGAAAAAGATAAGGCAGGATTAGATCAACGAGAGTTTTACAGAAAATTTCAAGATGAAAAAACATCTATACCGGAACTTCAAAAAATGCTTGATTCAACAGGAGCAGTTATGAAAGATGACTATTTGTTCAAATCTATTTATCGAGACTTCGATTGGATCAAGTTTTGTGTTGAAAATGGTGCAAATGTGAATTTCCGTTATGGAGGAAATACTCCATTAACGAAAATAGCGGGATCCTCGAATGAGGAAAAGATCATGTATTTGATCAATCAAGGCGCAAATATATGTGCTGAAAATCATAAAGGAAAGAACTGCTATAAAATTGCAAAAAAGAGTTTCAGAAAAAAGAAGAAAAACGCTTCCGAAGAGGCCATTGAAAGAATGGAGCGAATAGAGACTGTATTTAAAGAAAAAACGAAAGACTGCTAAGTTTTACTATGCTTTCAAAGATATAATCTTATATGATCTGTCGAACTTAAAGCAACATCCAGTGCTTAGGCCCGGACATTTTCCAGTGTTAGGTCGTTCACTACTGATAAGCGAAGCGTTCAGTATGAATCGACGGTGCGAAGCAAACACCTTAAAATGTCCTAGATTTTTTTGCTTCGTACCTCAAAACTTGCGGCACTAACGGTTACCTTCGGAGTTGCCTTCGGCGGTCTTGTTTTTCGTCTTCACGAGCAGTGCTCGCTCTTTTTTTCTATGAAAAAAATGAAGAGAAGAGCGTTCCCTGACGGTCGGGCTATCCGCTCAACTATTTTCTCGCTTACACTCAAAAAGGATATCTGCCGCAAATACCTATTCACTGAACACCTTATAAAAACAACATTTAGTGAAGTAATCCCTAACGCGGGGATCAACCAAAAGAGATAACGATCCTTTACATGATGCAATCTTCTTCGATTAGGAATAGTTAATCAAAGTTTTTACATTTAAATCATCTTAAATCCAACGCATGAATTCATTTGAAACAATCAACCAAGTCTACCTGAGACCGTCCAGAAGCATTGAATACATTGAAGTCAGTAATTCGGAAAATAGCAAATGCTTTTATGTATACAATTACGAAGGTTATTCCTACTGTGTTTTCTGTTCTCAAATTGAATTGAATCATTTTTTTGAAAAAGGGAGTGAAAGTAAATTTCACTTTACAACTGAAAGCCAACTCGATGAATTCTTAATGAAAGTTGATTTAGCCACCGAATGAAGAGAAAGCAAAACAAAATAATAAGCGTAACCTGTGCCTTAATTGAATACGAACAAGGTGTCATCGCTGTTCAGCGAAGCGAAAAAATGAAATTGCCGCTTAAGTGGGAGTTTCCAGGGGGCAAAATTGAACCAGACGAATCTGAAGAAAAATGTATAAAAAGAGAAATACAAGAAGAACTTAATATACAGATTTCTATTTCAGATAGATTAACATCATCTGTTCACCATTATCCTGATTTTTCTATTGAATTAATCCCATTTATAGCCAAACATGAAAAGGGAGAATTGAGACTAACAGAACACAAAACATACAAGATTTTAAAAAAACACGAATTACTTGGTTTGGACTGGGCACAGGCTGACATCCCGATCATTAATGAATATGTAGCATTATGAATGAAGGTGTTTACGAAGAATTAGTCACTAAACTGGTCGCTCACAAATTAGATGAGTTAGATAGAGATACATTTTATGTAAAAACTAAGCCAATCGATAAGTTAGAAGCCTCGAAGTTCCTTTCCAAACACTTATCAACGTGTATTCAATTTGCATTCAACTTAATCAAAGGGAAAGATCAGCTTGAGAAACAAATTAGTTTAGCCAACAAAATTATTCTATTTCTTAGAGATGAGATTGATAAAGAAGATTTCGATGATGACTTGATCGATGAAAAGGGTAAAATACTTCAAGCCGTATTTAATAAAATCAATACAGAATACGCTGATTTAGATCTACACCTCAAAGAGATTACGCCTTACACTCGATTTTCTCAAAGTGAATTATTCATCGGTGGTAATGGCGAAATTTCTTTATTAAGTGAATTGAAAAAAGAGATTCTCTCATCAGACCGCATAGACCTACTTGTTTCTTTTATCAAGCACAAAGGAGTGATCATACTTATGGATGAATTTAAACAGTTTGTCAAGAAAGGAGGTAAACTGAGAATCATCACAACAACTTATGTTGGAGCGACAGATCAAAAAGCAATCGATCTATTGTCATCTCTGAAAAATACAGAAGTCAAAATCTCCTACAACACAGGTAATGAGAGGCTGCATGCTAAAGCGTACTTATTTTACAGAAATACGGGATACGATACTGCTTATATTGGCTCTTCTAACTTTTCCCGATCTGCTTTAACAGATGGTTTAGAGTGGAACGTCAAAGTAACTACTAAGGAAATTAGTCATGTTATAGATAAATTCAAAAAAACCTTTGAAACGTATTGGGGAAATGCAGAATTCGAAGAATACGATGCTAATCGTGATAGAGAAAAATTAGCGAACGCACTAAGCCAGGGTAAGTTTAATAAAGTACAACCGCAGATCACAGCTCAGTTCGATATCAAGCCCTATCAATTTCAAGAGAACATTCTCGAAAAATTACGTGTTGAAAGAGACGTGCACAACCGTAACAAAAACCTATTAGTTGCAGCAACAGGCACAGGTAAAACAGTCATTTCAGCGTTCGATTTTAAGCACTTTCTTAAGAACAATGAAAATGCTCGATTCCTATTTGTAGCGCACCGAAAAGAAATACTTAAACAAGCTCTTGGCACTTACCGAGGAGTATTAAAGGACAATAATTTTGGAGAACTTTTAGTGGATGGTATACAGCCAAGTAATTATTCTGCAGTTTTTGCATCTGTACAATCGTTAAATAATAAATATGATGAGCTTAACCTGACCGAAGATTATTATGATTACATCGTAATTGACGAGGTACACCATATTCAAGCTTCATCATATCGACCAATTCTCGAAAAATTTAATCCAAAAATATTACTTGGATTAACTGCTACTCCTGAAAGAATGGATGGAGCAGATATACTTGAGGATTTTTCTGGAAAAATAGCAGCCGAGATAAGACTTCCTGAAGCACTAAGTAAAAAATTACTTTGCCCATTTCATTATTTTGGAATTTCAGACAGTATCGACCTCGAAAACGTGAAATGGTCTAGAGGAAAATACGACCAAAGTGAACTCACCAAGATATACACTTCAAATGATCAACGTGTTGGTGAGATCATCAAGAACCTAGATTATTATACGAAAGATTTGTCTGACGTAAGAGCTCTTGGGTTTTGCGTTTCCATCGAACATGCGGAATTCATGACACAAAAGTTCCTGCAAGCCAATCTCAAAGCAGCGGTGCTGACGTCTAATAATTCCAGTGAAAGAGATAATCTGAGAACCCAATTAAAAAGAAAAGACATCAATTACTTATTCGTAGTTGACGTTTTCAATGAGGGGGTTGATATTCCAGAAATTGATACTGTTATGTTTCTTAGACCTACGGAGAGTTTAACTATTTTCCTACAGCAACTTGGAAGAGGTCTGCGATTAACCGAGGATAAAGAGGTATTAACGATTTTAGATTTTGTGGGTAATGCTCGACCAGAATATGACTTTGAACACAAGTTTCGGGCACTAGTTGGAAAAAGCAACACCCCAATTCACAAAGAAATTGAAGATGATTTTCCTAACTTACCCTTGGGGTGCTCGATTGTTTTAGAGAAAAAAGCGAAAAACAATATACTAGACAACATCAAGAATGCAACGAACTACAACGTAAATAAGATCATTGAAAAGATCCAGCAGTTTGAAAACCGTTCGAGTTTACCGTTGAATCTAGAAAATTTTCTAACGTTCTATCAAATTCCAGTAACTAACGTATACAAAAAGGCTACTTGGAGTGAACTACTTTTTAGAGCTGGAAAAATCGAGAGTTTTGATCCAAAGTATAGAAAGGAAATACATTCCATGATTTTGAAAAAATGGCTTTCCACAAATTCCCTGAGTTACTTTAGGTTCATTCTCAAATTAGCAAAAAAAAGATTTAAACTGGAACCGTTAAACACCTATACTTCTGGCGAAAAACAGATGTTATTAATGCTTCATTATGATTGTTGGCATACACAACATCATTTTAATTCAATGAAAGAAAGTATTGAAGCTTTTGGGAAGAGTGACATTCTTAATGATGAAATCATTGAGATTCTCAATTACCTTATTGAACAAATTACATCTGAAGAATTAGAGCTCGAATTACCTTACCCACAACCTCTCAAAGTACATTCAAGATACACTAGAGATCAAATTTTGACAGCGTTTGGTTTTTCTACATTTGAGAAAAAATCATCCAATCGTGAAGGTGTAGCAGAAAACAAAGACTTAAATACAGAGCTCCTTTTCATTGATCTGATTAAATCAGAGGAAGACTACTCTCCTTCTACACGATATGAAGATTATGCCATTAATGATCATTTATTTCATTGGCAGTCACAAAATCAAACACGAAGTGATAAAGGGAAAGGTCTTACATACATCAATCATAAAAAGTTGAACAAAAGAATTCTTTTATTTGCTAGAGAAAAAGCTAAAAATGAATTTGACAATACCAATGGTTATGTGTTCTTAGGGGAAGGTGCTCTACAAGAACACTATGGATCAAAACCCATGAGCATTGTCTGGGAGTTATCACACCTCATACCACATTTCTTATGGAAAGAATCAGCTAAAATGGCTGTAGGGTAAAAACAATCCCCCTCCCCCTTTGTTAAAATAGTTAACTTTGTAAACATTTAACAGGGTATGGATATTTCAGAACGTTCGTTATTGCCGTTAGGTAAAGTATGTGGGGTGATCACCAAGCAGTACTTGAGTGTGCTGGGGAGTAAACTCAACCACCTTCCGATAAAGCGGTATTACTATGCATTTTGGGTCATCGCCAAGAACGATGGACAGATCACGCAAAAAGACCTTTCCACGGTGTTGAATGCCGATAAGGTCATCATCGTGCGCATTGTCGATTACCTCTCCGAAAAGCAATTCATCCAACGCAAAGAAAATCCAGACGACCGCCGTTCACATTTGCTCGCCATCACCAAAACCGGTGAACAATACGTAAAAGACGTCGAAAAAGCCCTCGAACAAACCGACAAAGAATTACTCCACGCCCTCCCCGATGAACGCAAAGCCAATTTCATCAGTGATCTCATTATCGTGGCAAATGAAGCCGCCGAGATTCAAGGGGAAAGAGTGGCGTTGGATTATAGTTTAATTAAAAAAGATAGTTGAATTTTCAATTATGAATTATGAATTTTTCAATTGCCAGATTCCCAATTCATAATTCCTAATTGATTAATTCCTAATTGAACAACAAAAATGAAAAAATATAAATTACTAACCTTCATCGTTGCATCCATAGCACTAACGCTCTCCTCATGCAGTGAAGAAAAAGGCATCGAAGAAAACCCCGGAAAACTGGATTTCACCCGCGTGGATTATTTCGTGTGTGAAGCGGAGAACCTCGAGAACATTATCAGTATTCCTGGGAAGACTGCGCCGTTCGAACGAATTGATGTCTATCCTGAGATCAGTGGAATCGTAGAGCAGATCCATTTTGAAGAGGGCGCTGATGTCAAGCAAGGTCAACTCCTCGTATCGATCGATACAGAGGTTTTGGAGGCGGAACGCGAACAATTGAAGGTTGATCTGCGATTGGCTAACAAGAACAAAGCACGTAAAAAACAACTGTTGGAAAGTGAAGCGGGTACGGAAGAAGCGTACGAACAGGCCGTGAATCAAGTGGAGAAACTCGAAGCACAGATTCAGTCGATGAACGTACAGATCGCAAAAGGTAGAATCGTAGCTCCATTTGCTGGTGTTACGGGATTGCGCTACATCAGTAAGGGGGCGTATGTCACACCGAGTGATCGCATTACGACATTGGCGCAGATCGATCCGCTAAAAGTGGAATTTGCCGTGGATCAGAACTTCGCGCACAAGGTGAAGAAAGGACAAACGTTTACCATCGTTCCGGCGACGGATTCGTTGAATGCTCCTGAAATCAAAGGGGAAGTCTATGCAAAAGACCCGATGATCAATGAAAGCACCAAGATGTTGACGGTCCGCGGGATCGTAAAAGAACAGGAAGGACTCGTACCGGGTGGATTCGTTAACGTGAAATACAACATGGGCGTTTCATCTAACAGTATTAAAGTACCTACCGCAGCGATCGTTCCGGATATGGAAGGACAGATTGTTTGGGTATTCGACAACGGAAAAGCAAAACAAGTCCGCGTAAGTGTCGGCACGCGAAGCAGCGAATACATTCAGGTCTTTGGCGACATCGGTGCACAGGATACCGTGATCATGACTGGACTCC
Source organism: Brumimicrobium sp. (assembly GCA_965656195.1). GTDB lineage: Bacteria > Bacteroidota > Bacteroidia > Flavobacteriales_D > Crocinitomicaceae > Brumimicrobium. The sequence goes on from CBFHJL010000078.1 coordinate 11,326, forward strand.
TCGGGATGCAACCTGGGAAAAATGTGGAACCGAAAAGCCCAGCTAAATGAATCTATCGTCGATCAGTATAAAACGACCTGTACTTGCTACGGTGATGTCGATCGTGATCGTCATTTTCGGATTCATCGGATTCTATTCGTTGGGAGTACGTGAATTCCCTTCGGTTGATCCGCCGATCATTACGGTAACGACCAACTATCCGGGGGCGAATGCGGACATTATCGAATCGCAGATCACCGAACCACTGGAGGAAGCCATCAATCAGGTACAGGGAATTCGAACCATGACTTCCGTGAGTTCAGACGGACGAAGTACCATTACGGTAGAATTTGACCTTGAGCTCGATCTTGACAATGCCGCAAACGACATTCGGGATAAAGTGTCTGGAGCGATCCGAAACTTACCGGAAGATGCCAATCCTCCAATCACAGCCAAATCAGATGCCGATGCCGAAACGATCTTCTCGTTAACGGTGCAATCGGACGAAAAGAACTTACTCGAACTGACCGACCTCGGGATCAACGTGTTTAAAGAACGCTTGCAGACCATTCCCGGGATCAGTCGAATCTACCTCTGGGGAGAGAAGAAATATTCGATGAAGCTCTTGCTCGAACCGGATAGGATGGCAGCGAAAAACGTGACTGCAACGGATGTCCGCAATGCCTTATTGACCCAAAACATTGAGCTGCCTTCTGGACGAATCGAAGGAAACGATGTAGAATTGACGATCCGTACATACGGACGATTAACCACAGAAGAAGAATTCAACAATATCATCATTCGCAGTACCGACGAAGGAGTCGTGCACTTAAATGACATCGGTTCAGCAGAATTGCGTCCCGAAAACGAACGAACCTTATTGCGAGGGAATGCGGGAATCCCAATGATCGGGGTAGCCATCCAGCCCCAACCAGGAGCGAACTACATTGAAATCGTTGATCAAATCTACGACCGCATTGATAAGATCAGACCCGATTTGTCTGACGATATCGTATTGGGTGTCGCCCTGGACAGTACTCAGAATATTCGTAAGTCAATCTCAGAAGTACAAGAAACGGTTGTAATCGCATTTATACTGGTATTATTGGTGATCTTCCTCTTCTTACGAAACTGGAGAACGACCTTAGTGCCCGTCATTGCGATTCCTATTTCCTTGATCGGAACTTTCTTCGTGATGTACATCATGGATTTCTCCATCAACATTCTGACTTTATTGGCGATCGTTCTTACCACAGGATTGGTGGTCGATGATGCCATTGTAGTCATGGAAAACATCTACTCGAAGATTGAGAAAGGGATGAAACCGAAAAAGGCTGCCCATGAAGGAGCCAAAGAGATCGTGTTTGCCATTATCGCCACGACCATTACCTTAACGGCGGTATTTATGCCCGTGATCTTCTTGCAAGGTTTAACCGGTCGACTCTTCCGTGAATTCGGGATCGTAGTCGCAGGATCGGTAATTATTTCCTCGTTTGTTTCCTTGACCTTGACGCCGATGATGAGTTCGCGCTTATTGAAAAAGAAAAATAGCGAGTCGGCATGGTTCAAACGATCGGAACGCTTTTTCAAGGGCATGACCTCAGGCTATAAACGCACCTTGATCGCCTTTATGAGACGACCATGGCAATCCTTCATCTATATGGCCTTGACCATGGGAATGATCTTCTTCTTTGGTGGTCAGCTACAATCGGAACTTGCCCCAATGGAAGACAAAGGTCGATTGCGGATCATGAGCACAGCCCCAGAAGGAACGTCATACGAACGCATGGATGAATTCCAGAAAAAGGTGATCTCCTACGTGGATACCTTACCCGAAACGCAATCGGTATTGGCGGTAACTTCTCCTGGATTTGGTTCTTCGATCTCCATCAACAAAGGATTTACCCGATTGACGTTGAAACCAAAAGATCAGCGAAAGAAAAGTCAGTTCCAATTGGCCGATGAGATCACAATGCACTTGAAAGATTACAACTTTGCGCGATCGTTTGTCGTGCAGGAACAAACCATTGGAGGTGGAAGAAACCGAGGACTTCCGGTGCAATACGTACTGCAATCAACGACACTCGAGAAATTGGAAGAAGTCCTACCGACCTTTATGGAGAAAGCACGAAGTCATCCTGCTTTTC
>CBFHJL010000079.1:0-13193 GCA_965656195.1 Brumimicrobium sp.
ATTCAATAATTAATTTGTCTTTATCATCTGAATAATCAATCGTCCCGTCATATATATAGGTAGTATCGCAATTTCCTAAATTTGGTGTACAGGTAATGTTAATTGTAAATTCATAATCTCCGATATATTTCCTTCGTTTGTCAAAAATCGTTTTTGTACAACCTGATATGAAAAATATCAGTCCTAATATTCCTATTAACTTGAAATAGTTCATTATATCTATGCGTTTTACATTTTACTTTGTTTCCAGCTACCCTTGTCTATTCTAAATATGTTCATAGGTGACCCTTCATATGAATCAATTCTCTGTTCCAATGTCATTCCATTTTTCAGAGCGACTTTTTCAGAGTAAATATTGTCGACATGTACCATTGATATCAGTGAATCAGCTAAGTTATTTTCAAATGCATAGTTCTTGCATTTGATAGCAGCTTCAGAAGCATATCCTTTATTCCAATAGTCGGGGAGAATAGAGTACCCAATCTCCAGTCTTTCAATATTCTGAATAGATTGTATAAGTAATCCGCATTGGCCTACTAATAGATTAGTCTTTTTATCTATCAAGGCATTCATTACTCCTGAATCATTTTCGTATCTTTTAAACGTTTTCTCGAACCATTTTTCACACAGTTCTAAATTAGAAAGTTTAGGATTCATTCCTAAGAATTTGGCAACATTATCCCCTTTAAATAAATTCATCCATACATCAAAATCATCTGATTTTAATAATCGGAATTTCAATCTTTTAGTTTCTTCTCCTTCAAGTGAATATTTCATGTTTTTTTGGTAACTGGCTTTAGGTATTGAAGGTGATCTGTCCTATGATACTATTTGTATTAGATTTTGATGCTTATTTTAAGTCCCTGAAAACCATATGTTATTTAAAAAGTTAGTCTATAGCAACAACTAGGGCAGTGACTAGTTGTGTCAATGCTACTGGTGCCCAAATACGTTCTATTTTACTTGGTGTAATGGTATTCATTATTGTTCCGAAGGCGAAAAATACAACAGCAATCCAAATTCCAATTCCTGATATTTTCTGTAGTCGCGTGAACATCAAGTTAGCTTCAGATAATACAATTGCTGCAATAAATGCGAGAATTAGCATATTTAAAATTGCAATAACCCTCATTTTTGGGGGGTATTTTCCAGGATATTTTCCACCCATCGACGCTTTACCCCATGGCAAACCAGCGGCCAAGCATCCTTGGAAAATAATTGTAACGCCAGAAAAAGCGGTAAAAATTATTGCTGATATAAATTCTGACATATTGTATGATTTATTGACTTAAGTCGGAGGAATCTTAGCGGTATTCATTCAATAATTCCCTACGATTGGACAAAATTAAGAATTCTATTTGACAAAGGTAATTTTCTAGTTTAGGTGATTACTCAAACAAGTGTAAACGGTAACTGGTGAAAAGTGAGTTGTGAATTTTTTTACCAAGTGAATGTTTTTGAATCTGTAATGGATGAAGAGTTTTCATAGTAATCCACCCTACATGAACCAGGGCCGTAATCAAAAGATAAATTAAGGTCTAGGTTTCCATCTTTAGTTGATATAAATTCCTGAGAATTGTTCGTGTAATCACTTATTGTCCAACCATCTCCCTGTCCTAAAGTATGAAACCATACTGCGCCAGGCTCATTGTTTCCAGGATCAGAAAGATTTGTAATGACAATTTTCAGTTCAGCTTCCTTTCCTAGTTCCGCACAAAGAGAATATCCGATACCATTTATTAGAGTAGAACTGTCATCAAGTGAAAGCACATTCTGCCCATACATACCAGAATCAGGGTATGTAATTGATAACTTTTTTTCTTTATTACATCCAAAATTAGTTATTGTTAATATCACTATAATAGAGGTACATATAATCTTTTTGATCATTTCTTTGAGTTTATAGAATTAATCTTTTTTATCATTTATTAAGTCATTAATTGAATCCCACAGGCTAATTCTTTTCTCTAAAGACTGTTTGGCTACAGTAAGGGCTTCACTCCACTTTTGGTCATCATTTCCACAAAGTTCTGAAATCATTTTAAGTGATAGCGGGCCATGTTCATCTCCATCTAATTCAATATGTCTTTCAAGGTAATATGTCAATTTGTTGTAAGATTTATCATCAAGATCGGAGTTTTTCAAAATTTCAATAAACATATCAGGGATAACATCTTCACGTCCGAATGTAAATGCAGAGGCAACAAGGTGAAGTTTATTTGTTTCAATAATAGAGAACGAAAACTTTACAAAATCAGCAACTCTACTATCAATCTTAATTTCATTCAATGAACTTATGATTGTATTATTAGATTCTATTTTGCTTATGAAGTTATTAATTTTAGTTGTGTCTGCATTTAGTTGTGTCATTGCATCCAAATACATTTCAAAATGACTTTTTGGTTCTCCTAATTCATTAATATCACTTTCCTCCCCATGAACTATTTCGTTTATGAATCGCGCGAGAATTGCATTTTTAGTAGGTATCCAAGGTAATTTAACATGCGTCAGGTTTATTTGAAGATATTTTAAAAGTGACATAAAATCCCAAACAGCATACACATGATTCTCCATAAAAACTTTAATGTCTTCTACACTATTTAGGCTTCCATAAAGATTATGATTTTGTAATTCATCTCTTAACGCGGAAATCTCATTTTCTATATGTTGTATTCGGTTCATATTATGTTTTTTTAATACCTGTATTTAATTTTATAAGTGATGGATATGGGTTTGGTAGTTAAATCGCTAATAACAAATCAAAACGAAATGGATATCTATGACTAATGAATGGGTTTAGTACTTTTAAATTGGGGAGGATTATTGCTCCCAGAATTTCAGTATTGATCGAGCTTATAGTCCCGTTTAAAAACTTAATTATTGGCTCCAGTTTTAAATTCATGATAAAAACTAGGATTTAGGAGTATGATTTAAATTTATTCGTTTCCCATTATTTTAAGCATTTAAAATAATCGAACGGCTCCATACAGTCATTGCACTGATAGTGTGCTTTGCATGCAGTTGAGCCAAATTGAGAAACCATTTTAGTGTTCTTGGACTTACACAATGGACATGGAACGACAGTTTTTTCACCAAACAAAACTGATTTATCAATTTCGTCTTGAGGTGGGGCTATACCGTATTCCTCTAACTTCTTTTTTCCATTATCACTGATCCAGTCAGTAGTCCAAGCTGGAGAAAGTACAAGTTTTACTTGGGCATCAATTTCCTCTTCCTTTAATCTTTTGATAATGTCTTCCTCAATCACTTGCATTGCAGGGCATCCCGAATACGTTGGGGTGATTATGATTTGCCACTGATGCTTTGAAATGTGATTGACTTCTCTTATAACACCGAGGTCTACAACAGTGAGAACAGGTACCTCAGGATCTTTAACATCCTCAAGAAATCTCCAAATATCTTCTGCTGTATTTACTGTTGTCATGAATTTAATTTAGACTTATGAGTTTAGAATTTAGAGCTATTCTAAATTCTAAACTCAGAATTCTATACCCCCTTTACCATTCCATTCCTGGATAGGTTCTTTGCATATATTGTAATTCTGTTAGTAGGAAGCCTAGATGTTCAGAATGAACTCCTTTTCTTCCTCCATCCAATTGCCATTGTTTCTCTGGAAGGCTTAATGTTGCCTCGTCAATAACGGCTTGAATGTTCTTACGGTATTCTGTTTGAAACTCGGAAGTATCGCAAGCTATTCCTGCTTTGATGAGTACTTCATCAACTTCATCTTGGTAGAATAGTTCGTCAATAAATCGTGAAAGATCAGTAAGTGAATCCTGCACTCTCTCGTGGGACTCCTCAGTACCATCTCCCAAACGAATGACCCATTCGCTTGAATGTTTAAGGTGATAACGCACCTCTTTGATTGACTTTGCAGCGATGGCAGCAATTTGTTCATCTTTGCTATCCATCAAGCGCTGGAATAATAAATTTTGGAAATGATCAAATAAAAATTGTCTAACGATGGTCTTACCAAAATCTCCGTTTGGTTGCTCAACCAATAGCACGTTTTTATATTCACGCTCGATACGCATAAATGCGAGATCATCTTCGTCTTTACCTTTTCCTTCTACTTCGGCTGCATACTGAAACCATTCAGTAGACTGACCAATCAGGTCTAAGGCTAAATTCGTTAATGCAATATCTTCTTCTAATATAGGCCCATGTCCACACCATTCAGATAGTCTATGACCCAGGATCAAACTATCATCAGCGCGTCGGATCAAGTATTCAAATAAAGCTTCTTTTTCAGTCATGCTCTAATTTTTACATGTGTTTAATTCCGTCAGGAACTTCATAGAAAGTTGGATGTCTGTATGCCTTTGAGTTTGCAGGTTCAAACATAGGTCCTGCCTCAGAAGGATCAGAAGCTGCTATTTTTTCAGATTCTACTACCCAAATACTAACACCTTCGCTTCTTCTAGTGTATACATCTCTAGCATTGTTGATAGCCATTTCAGCATCAGGAGCTCTTAAACTTCCAGCATGCTTGTGACTTAATCCTTGCTTACTTCTGATAAATACCTCCCATAGAGGCCATTCTTTCTTACTCATAGTGTTTGTTTATGAAGCTTTTTTATTTCTTTTCTCTCTCTTCTCTGCATAAGCATTGGCTGCTTCGCGAATCCACATACCTTCTTCTTTTGCTTTTCTTCTGGCGTCAACACGTTCCTTATTACAAGGTCCGTAACCTTTGACTACTTGCCAGAACTCATCCCAATTGATTTCTCCAAATTCGTAATGTCCAGTTTCTTCGTCAAACTTCAAGTCTTTGTCCGGAACTGTTAAACCAATTTGCTCAGCTTGTGGAACAGTTACATCCACAAACATTTGTCTCAATTCATCATTTGTATGACGCTTAATTTTCCAAGCCATAGATTGAGCAGTATGCTTTGAATCTGCATCACTAGGACCGAACATCATTAGTGCTGGCCACCACCATCTATTCAATGACTCTTGCGCCATTGCTTTTTGTTCTGGAGTACCGCTGGCTAATTTAGCCACGATCTCAAACCCTTGTCTTTGGTGAAAAGATTCTTCTTTACATACACGAACCATTGCTCTTGCATACGGTCCGTATGAACATCTACACAATGGGACTTGATTCATAATCGCCGCACCATCAACAAGCCATCCTATCATTCCCATGTCTGCCCATGTAAGGCTAGGGTAATTGAATATACTTGAATATTTAGCTTTTCCTGAATGCAGGTCATCTATTGTTTCTTCACGGTCGGCCCCTAATGTTTCAACTGCACTATATAAGTACAATCCATGACCAGCTTCATCTTGAATCTTAGCAAGTAGTACTGCTTTTCTTCTCAAGTTTGGAGCACGTGTCACCCAATTCCCTTCTGGCAATTGTCCTACGATCTCAGAGTGAGCATGTTGAGAAATCTGTCTTACTAGAGTTTCTCTATACGCATCAGGCATCCAATCTTTTGGTTCAATTTTAATTTCGTTGTCAATTTTTTCTTGAAACTGACGCTCTAATTCTTCTATGTTCTCTTCTTTCATAATAATTAGCTATAGTTCGATTTCGTGTTAAACATAAAACCGGGCTTTACAAATTTAACAAATTATTCTCTTTCTGGTTTTGTCATCTAGGATGACTTATATCATTTTGTGATTTATAATAGGAATATAGATTATTTTGAACGCAAAGCAAAATTAAATGGTTATAGTTGTTAATTTTGTCTTCATCCAATATTTGAACTATGAGCCCAAGATTTCACGATTTAAAAGTCGCTGATGTGCGACGAGAAACAGAAGATGCAGTTTCAGTTGCATTTGAGATTCCAGAGGATTTGGTTGAAGATTATAAATATGAAGCCGGTCAATATGTAACACTTCGACAGGAAATAGATGGTGAAGATGTACGAAGATCTTACTCGATTTGCACGGGATTGAACCAGGGTGAATTGCGTGTTGCAATTAAGAAAGTATACAAAGGTGTTTTTTCGACGTATGCGAATGATAATCTTAAGGCAGGAGATGTATTGCAGGTAATGACTCCGATGGGTAGTTTTACGACTGACGTTGATGAGAATACGGAGAAGAACTTTGTTTTCTTTGCCGCTGGGAGTGGAATTACACCAATTGCATCACTGATCAAAACTATTCTTCATAAAGCACCGAAATCAACGATTACTTTGATTTATGGAAACCGCTCAATGGATTCAATCATTTTTAGAGAGGAATTTGAAGATCTCAAGAATGAATACATGGATCACTTCAGCATTATGCACATTTTTAGTGATGAGAAAATTGGTAATCCTCTGCAGGATGGTTTAATGAATGAAGAGAAAATCGTAAACGTATACAATGCTATTCTCAAAGATCAAGATATTGATGAGGTATTTGTTTGTGGACCAGAACCAGTTATTCTAGGCGTGAAAGATACTTTTGCTAATCTTGGATTTGATGAGAACAAGGTGCATTTTGAATTGTTCAGTTCACCAGGAGATAAGAAGCCTGAACTTAAGCTTGAACACAAAGATCAGGGACCTCGAATAGATGCCAATGTTAAGATTATTTTAGATGGAGAAGAGACATTGTTAAGCCTTGATTCGGATGGAGATAATATTTTGGATGCTGCTCAAAAAGCAGGGGCCGATGTTCCTTTCTCTTGCAAAGGAGGTGTTTGTTGTACATGCAAGGCGCGAGTGATGAAGGGTACGGCGAGAATGGATGTGAATTATGCATTGGAAGACGATGAGGTTGCTGATGGATACATCTTGTCCTGTCAAGCTCACCCGACTAGTGATGAATTGATTGTATCATTTGATGATTAAAATGAATTATGGGAATATTCGATAAATTATTTGGTAAAAAAGAGAAGCCTAAAACTTCGAAAAATGCGGTTCTCACGATTAAAGAGATCCAAACCTTGACGAAAGATGCTGTTAAAGTTACTTTCGATGTTCCAGATACGGAGAAGTTGAATTATTCTTTTATCCCGGGACAATATTTGGATTTAGAAGTAGATATTGAAGGCCAAACGTATCATCGCTCCTATTCAATTTGTAGTGATATTAAAGAACCTCTATCTATTGGTGTCAAGAAAGTTGAGGATGGAAAAGTGTCAACATGGCTGAATGATGGCGCCAAGAAGGGAGATACCATTAAGGTAGCTTATCCTTCAGGGAACTTCACCCTTGCAAAAGCCGATGGTAATTATGTCGCTTTTGCTGCAGGAAGCGGAATAACTCCAATCTTATCGATCGCTAAATTCTTTTCTAGAGCACATGACTCGAAGCTTCTCTTATTCTACGGCAATAGAAATGAAGAATCGATTATGTTTAAAGACGAATTGAAAGAACTTGATAATGTTGAGGTTCGTCATATCTTATCAAGAGAAGAAAAAGAAGGATTCGAGCATGGTAGATTAACCGCGGATAATGTTAGAGACATGATTAAAAATGATTTGGATATTTTAAAATCCAAAGGGTTTTTCTTGTGTGGTCCTGAAGAAATGATTCTAAACGTATCAGATGTATTAAAGACTTTTGGTGTTCCTGAAGAGAAGGTTCATTATGAGTTATTTACCACTCCTACATTAATGAAATCTAAACAGAAAGAATCTGTAGCAGATTTTAAAGGATTGTCTAAAGTAACTGTTATCCTTGATGAAGAAGAAGAGAAATTTGACTTAGAATCAGATGGTGCTACCATTTTAGATGAAGCGGAAAGCTATGGGATTGAGGCTCCTTTCTCATGTCGAGGTGGAGTTTGTTGTACATGCAAAGCTAAAGTTCTCAAAGGAGCAGTGAGTATGGAGAAAAACTATACGTTAACAGATAGTGAAATAGAGGAGGGATATGTATTAACATGTCAGGCACATCCGAATAGTGAAGAACTCACAATTTCTTATGATGAGTAAGAATATTGTTGTTTTTGGAGCAAGCAGAGGAATAGGGAAGGAGCTCGTTCTTCAACTGTCAGAGGATAAGAATAATCATGTATTCGCAGTCTCTCGAAATACCGAAGCAATGGCTTCTTTTTGCACAGCGTCAAATATCACTTTTGGATTCGCAGATTTATCGAGTGAAAAACTTCACGAACAATTAGATGAAATCTTTTCGGATGTTCTTCAAATAGACGTTTTGATCAATAACGCAGGTAAGTTAGTTAACAAAACATTTGAAGAATTGACACGAGCTGATATTGACTCATGTTATCAAACGAACGCTGTAGGTGTTATGTTTGGAACGCAATACTTTGTTCCAAAAATGAAAAAGGAAGGCGGTCACATTTTGAATATCTCTACAGTAGGAGCTTTTCAAGGGAGCGTCAAGTTTCCTGGTCTTTCTGCTTACTCAACATCCAAAGCTGGAGTTGTAAGCTTTACGGAGCTATTTGCTGAAGAATACAAAGAGACTCCTATTAAAATGAATTGCCTTTGTTTAGGTGCTGTGCAAACGGAAATGTTGGAGGAAGCTTTTCCAGGTTATCAGGCCCCAACCTCTCCTGAGGAGATGGCTGAGTACATAAAAGGCTTTGCACTAACAGGTCATAAATATTTCAATGGAAAAATTTTGCCCGTTAGTACCTCTACGCCTTGATATCAGATTACTTAGTTGTATTAAAAGCATAAACTGTTGGAGCTTCAATCTCCCTATTGAACGATAAATATGATTTATTTCTTTCTTCAAAGAAACATTCAACTATAGTTTTTGACACAGGATGAGATGTTTCAAAATATAGTTCTCCAGATTCGTTAAAACGAGTTCTAAAGTCAAACTTTTTATTTGTCGATGTAAACACGTGTTCCCTAAAATCGCTTACTATGTCTTTTACATCTGCACCATCGAAAGTATTTGGTGTGAATTTAACTGAGTATTTATAATCTTTTCCTTGTGCCATTTGAGCTTGAGAAAAGTTCGTAACCAAAAAGATCAACCCTATTACAATTAAATATTTCATGTTTCTATTTTTTTATGTTTGTACTAATTTACGTCAGGATTAGAGCTGCACGGCATCGCATTGGTCATTAATTAAAAGAATACGAAAATATACGTATATGAGATGCGGTTAAGTACTTAATTTGAACGTACGAAATAATGCGATAAAGGTCTTATATTCTGGTATCTTTGATTATCAATACCTTATTGATTGTACTTTATGAATAATTGCTTTTTTACAAAGAAAAGATGGTCTGACTATTTAAGGTGTAAGTATTAATATCATTAAATACATAATGTAGGTGATTACTTACTAGATATAGAAATAAGAGGTAGCATGATGGTTGTTAAAGTAAGTGCAACTTAAAGAAAATAAGTATGTTTCAGGGAATACTTAAAGGAGCTCTGCCTATCTAGGATAGAAAAGAGCTCCAATAAGTAATTTTAGCTATCCAAAATCATCAACGCAATTTACAATGATTTTGGTTGTCTGATGAATGAAAAAAAAATGAATAAAATTATGGGGAAACACTTAACTATCTCTTTATCAATTTTATAAAAGTAAAAAAATCAGGTGTAACTTTACTGAAGTACTTTTTTGATCGATCCGTCGCTGTAATATAGAATCACTATACCTTTGTAACTCTTCGTTACTTCTTGCCCCATTGTATTTATCCTTTTCAGTAATTTCTTATGTGAAGAATTGTCGATAGATATAATATTATGCGTCTTTTTTGTGCCATCGAAATCTACTTGGATCAATCGATAATAGTTAATACCAATTTCGAAGTTGCGATGGGTTGCAGAATAATACTGAGTGTTGCTTGTTGTACCTGCCCCATTAATTTGATCAACCTCTTCCCACTCAACTCCATTTGAAGAATATTGAAGAATGAAATAGTCATTATTTTTTTCTGAGGCTGTCTCCCAGTATAGTTCGTTAATTACACCTTTATTATGCCCTTCAAAAGAGATTAGCTCCACAGGTAACGGAACGGTCATACAATCAAGGCCTGCAGTTCCAGTCCAGTCTAGATCAAAAGGTTGGGCACTACCTGTGAAATTATCAACCAGTAATATGTAAATATCACCTGTACTTGCATTTAAAGGTGCAACCCAAGCATTTCCCCACCAACCTTCAGAAACGTCTGTAGCGCCAGAACCCATACCAGTGCTGCCTGGATTATCAGAGTATGAACATCGAGTCGGTGGAACGATTGGTGGACAATTAGCATTTGCCGTAGTTTCATCAAAAGGGCCCCATAAAGCAAAATCATAGTCATCTGTTCCGTTATCAGGTGCAATATCCATTGCTAATGTGCCAGGTGTAGAAACATTAACATAGTACCATGAGGTTTGATTTTCTCCAAATAAGCAACCATCATTAGATGCATTTAAGTCATTGAAATTTCCGGATCCACTAGAATTACCTGAGAAAGAGTTATTGTTGCATACAATTTGCGCTCCTTCACAATCCTGCTGAGTGGGTTCCGGACAAATATCTGTTGACTGAAAAACTAATCCTGTCACAGGAAAAGGACCATCTGAAAAAAGGGTACCACTAGGACCTATAATTGAATAACTGTTTTCATTTTCCCAGCTACCACTCGTATAAGAAACATCTATATTTTGTCCATCACAAAATGGTATAGTAACCGAAGACCCAAATCCTATTGCTGCATAATTTGTTACCGTTCCATTAATGTCAACGGTTAAGAATCCTCCATCCCATCCATCTCCCCAGCTGTCAAACATATTTATCGTTAAATCGCAACAAGATTTTTCAGAACTAATAGAATTCACTCCTGATATAATACGAGTTGTTTTTTCAAAAAATACGATCTCGAAATCTTCATTTGCCGCAAAAGTCTCAAAGTCCTCCAGGTCATATTCTTCAAAAGATCTTATTTTAAATAGAGTATCTACAATATATCTGGATGAAAATGGAATATGCTTCGTTAAGTTACTTAGATTCTGTTTTGGGTTTAAATTGGGTGAAACAACAACAGTATACTCTGTTTGTGCCAAAGAAGAGTAAGACTGTACCAATAAAATAAGAACTAAGCTTAGTTGAATAATAGTTTTCATAGCAGAGTATTTTGAAATAGCTTTCCAAATGTAACGTAAAAGACTATTACTGCCAAGAACTGTCACATTAAAAACATAATCTATTGACAAAAATCATGTTTTGTGAAGGCTTGACTATAAGCGATGTATGTAAAAATAAGATCGTTATTGAACGGATCTTATGACGAGGTGTACCTATTATTTAGCTACTTTAGACAAATAGAGTTAGGACTGATTTAAAATTAAATATGCTTATGTGGTACCGTACTTTAATCGTAATGGCATTTTCCAGTTTTCTCGTGGTGGGTGCAAATGTTTTATTCGTGAATCAAACAGAGTTTACGCCTAGAGTGGGGGGAGAACCATCAGCCAAATGGGATGTTTTTGACTCTTTGTTGAATGTGAATCAGCCCAATTCGGCGCGTCAACAATTAGATGCAATTCTGGAGTTCGGTATCAAAGAGAAGAATGACCCTGATATCTCTAGAGCCATTGGAAGCTATATCCAGACCCTTTATCCACTTGAGCCCAATGAACGTAAAAAATTATTCGTTAGAATTGATAGCATCTCCAATCAGTTGCCAGAACCATCAAAGAGTATTTCAAAATTATTGCTTGTAGATCAAATGTTGCAGTCTTCGAGACAATGGTTTGCCTACGGCGTAAATGTAGATCCAATTTTATTCAAAGAAGATACATTGGTAATGTCAGAGCAACAAGATAGAATCACCTATGTATTGAACAATATGGAGTCTTTAGAGACTGATCTGGGTCGATTAAGTAAATATGATTTCAACGCTTATAATTTTCTTGTTCCTAATGAAAAGGAGGCTAAACAGTATTTTCCAAATTTGTTTGATTATGCGGTAGCTAAGCTAATTCAAAACTATAAGAACTATGAGGTTAGACGCTATCATGAGTGGAAGGTGTCAGGTGAGCCTCAAGAAAACTGGTTTAATAATCCAACGAATTTTGTAAATGAGAAGTTTAATGACCACTCTTTACATCATAAAGTGTTGTCTCTTTTTCAACAGTGGGAGAATTCTCACTTAAAAGATTTCTCAAGGTTAAGTATGGTTCACTACAACAGACTTAAGTATATTTTTAATGAAGAGAGTTATGGAGACAAACAAAAGGTATGGCAACGCGCTTATCAGTTTTATGGATCCTCTAAGGCAAGGTCAAAATTTCTCTTTGAAAAGGCTCGGTTGATATACAAGAATGGTAAAAGTTACCATTATAAAATTAACACAGCACCTGCGAAGGATCTCATTAAGGCGCATGACCTATTAAAAGCAGAACTTGAAGCTAAGCCGGATAATGATTTTAAAAATCAGATTCAGTTATTGATTCAACTGATAGAACAAGAAAGGGCGTCTTTCTCAATGCAAAACATTGCCTATCCAGGAGAGATGCTACCCATCAAGTTTCAGCATCAAAACTTGGATAGTGTAAAACTGTATGTTTTCAAAAAACCGAAACAACATCCTCGGAACAAGAGCCTTCGAGACTGTATTTTGGATAAGAACTATAAGCAAATTAGAGTGTCTTCTTTTCCTGTTCAGGACAAAGGAGATTTCCAGATGAGGTCAACGTCAAATCTATTGAATCCAATAGATGAACCTGGTGACTATCATTTTCTACTCATCAATGCTGAAGATAACTTGGCTGAAGCTTTAAAAGCTGATTCTACTTGGCGTAATTTAGACAAAGCGAATCACAGTTTGAAGCTTTCTGAAATTATGGTGAATACAGAAAAGGACAAAGATGGAATTCGTTTTTTAGTTACGAATTACAAGAATGGCGAGCCCGTAAAAGGAGCAAATGTTCAAGTCTATTTTAACCGTAGAATAGACCTCGGTTTCCCAAATCGATCAGGGGTTACCACTGAAAAGGGGATTTTTCATGCTGCTGTTGAAAACGAAAATATGCTGTATGAGGTTAGTTTTAATGGCTCCTACATTTCCTCATCGGATTACATCTACGATTACTCTAGAGAAGATCCCGACTATACGGTTAAGCTACTTACAGATCGAGCAATTTATAGACCAGGACAAACTGTGTATTATAAGGCCATAACTTATATTGGAGAAAAGAATGATTATGTTGTCGCAGAGAATGAAAAAGTACGTTTGATCATAAGAAATAGCTCTTATGATATTGTAGAAGAAAAAGAGCTGACAACAAATGAGTTTGGATCTG
>CBFHJL010000080.1:0-13180 GCA_965656195.1 Brumimicrobium sp.
AAAGCATATAGAAAGTGAGTGGATTTCCACTCACTTTTTTTGTGCTTTGAGTTTTCGAGCAATTTCTTAGTAAACACTCGATTTCAACCGTTGTATTATTTATCTTTGCCTTTTTTACAACTAATTATAATTGAATTGATATGAGCAATTTGGCACTTTCTGATCAAGAAATACAGCGAAGAGAAACGTTGAACAAGCTCCGTGAATATGGAATTGATCCATATCCCGCGGCTTTATACCCTGTTTCAGAAAAAGCCAAACAGATTCATGAAGAATATGAAGAAGGTAGAGAAGTTACGATTGCTGGTCGATTGATGCGTCGTAAAATTCAGGGAAAAGCTTCTTTTGGAGACCTTCAGGACAGTACAGGTCGTATTCAGCTATACTTCAATAGAGATGAGATCTGTCCGGGAGATGACAAAAGCATGTATAACGATGTATTTAAAAAGATGCTTCACTTAGGAGATTTTCTAGGAGTCAAAGGAACACTTTTTAAAACCCAAGTGGGCGAGATTTCTGTTATGGTGAAGGAATTCACTATGCTCTCCAAATCATTGAAACCACTTCCACTCCCGAAAACCGATTCAGAAGGAGTAGTTCATGATGCTTTCACTGATCCAGAACAAAGATATCGTCAGCGATACGCAGACCTTGTTGTGAACCCTCATGTCAAAGACATTTTCGTTAAGAGGTCTAAGCTTTTCACAGCTATGCGCAATTTCTTTAATGACGCAGGCTACATGGAAGTGGAGACACCTATATTACAATCAATACCTGGTGGAGCAGCGGCACGTCCGTTTGTAACTCATCACAATGCTTTGGATATTCCATTATATATGCGAATTGCAAATGAATTATATCTAAAGCGATTGATAGTTGGAGGATTTGATGGAGTATACGAATTTTCTAAAAACTTCAGAAATGAAGGAATGGATAGAACTCATAATCCCGAGTTTACCGCAATGGAAATTTATGTATCCTACAAGGATTACAACTGGATGATGGAATTCACTGAACAATTACTTGAGCATTGTGCAGTTGCTGTAAATGGAACAACAGAAAGTACCTTTGGTGAGCATAAGATCAACTTCAAAGCACCTTACAAAAGAATTTCAATGCGTGATTCTATCATAGAATTCACTGGCTTTGATATAGATGGCAAATCGGAAGAAGAATTACGCGCGGCTTGCAAGGATCTAGGTGTAGAGGTTGATAACACAATGGGTAAAGGAAAATTGATTGACGAGATCTTTGGTGAGAAGTGTGAAGGGAATTACATCCAGCCTACATTCATTACTGACTATCCGATTGAAATGTCTCCTTTGTGCAAAAAACATAGAGAAAACCCAGAATATACTGAGCGTTTTGAGCTAATGGTTTGTGGTAAAGAGATTGCAAATGCCTATTCCGAACTGAATGATCCAATTGATCAGCGAGAACGATTTGAAGATCAAGTAAAACTTGCCGAGAAAGGTGATGATGAGGCTACAGGCATGATTGATCAGGACTTTTTGCGCTCATTAGAATACGGTATGCCACCAACGTCTGGATTGGGCATTGGTATGGATCGATTGATTATGTTTTTAACCGATAACGCTGCAATACAAGAGGTTTTATTCTTCCCGCAAATGAAACCAGAAGTATTTGGGGGTAAGAAATCACTTGATTTAAAGGAAAACGAAAAGGCTATCTTCGATATTATATCTAATCGAAAGACAATGGATCTGAATGAGTTAAAAGAAGCTTCAGGATTATCCAACAAACAATGGGACAAAGGAATTAAGGCGCTAGGTAAAGTTGGATTAACTAAAGTCACTAAAACTGGTGAGAATCTGACTGTTGACTTTGTGGAATGAAGTTTAGCGTATTAATAGTTTTTTTCTGTCTAATACACGTCTCCCTTTCTCAAAATAAATCGGTGAGATTATTTGATGCAGACTTAGAATTCAGACCAAGGTTAGAGTTTCTTGAGGGATACGGTGGAGAACTACCAAATGACACTACTAATGTAGAAACTTTATTTTCAACTAGAACAAGACTGAACTTTAGATTGAGTAAAAACCGTTTTTCACTATATTCTTCTCTTCAGAACATATCGAGATGGAGGTCTAGTCAAAATTCAAATACTCCTATTTCTCTAAGTGTATTTGAACTATTCCTAAAATATAAAATCTCTAATTATTCCGTTCTAAAAGTTGGACGTCAAGCAATTGAAATTGACAATGGGCGGCTTTTTTCTAAAGCGAATTGGAGTCAGACTTCAAGATCCCATCAAGCTATTAATTGGATTTTGGAGAAGGATTCTATTAATAATCAGCTTATTGTGAGTTATAGAAATCCTTTAAGTTCTGATCAATGGAACTCTTGGTGGCCCGGTACACCTGATTATAACTATATGTTAACAGAGTTTATTGAATTTAAAAAAACAGATTGGAAGTTCTACATTTTAAGTACGACAGAAGCTTTAAGGGCAAAAGAAGTTGGTTCACCTCTCTATGTACGATCAACAATAGGGGGAAGATTGACCAATAATTTTAAAGGTTTGACCTCAACCTTTGCTGGGTTTTATCAGTTTGGACAAAGTAGCTCTTCAATAAAAGTAAGGGCATTTTACCTGCAGCCAGAAGTCTCGTATGAACATAAAAAATTCACGTTTAAGCTCGGAGCTGAATACTTGAGTGGAAGTAATTACGACTTTGATAATTCAGTTTCACGCAGTTTTTCCACGTTATACGGTGTTGCTTTTAAATTTATGGGGTATTTGAATTACTTTACTTCTTTCCCTTCTGATCTTAAGGGATCTGGATTGATTAATCCATATTTCTCTTCCGAGTATAAATTTTCTGAACAAATTAAGTTCAGGGCAGAAAGTCACTTGTTCTTTTCTGCAAACGGATTAGAGACTGAACATCCTGAACAACCCAGATATCTAGCATTTGAGGAAGATTTTAAATTTAAATATAAAATAAACGATTGGACCTCTCTCGACGTGGGTTTTGCATTTATGCTGGCAAGTGAAGCTATGGAACTCATTAAAACTGGTGATAGCTTCAGAGTTCCTACTTTTGGGTTTATTATGTTTACATTGAAACCAACATTTCGACAAATTTTAAATGCACGAAAAAAAAATCAAACATAGCTGACTGACTTGCCGCATTTCTCAAATAATTTTTAGATTATTTCATTTACATTTAGGCTCTTTATTTATAGAAAAATATGATGAATACTTTAAAGGTACTGTATATATTTATTTTTGGTATAGGAGTATTCCTTTTCGATAATCTATTTATCCTGTTGGGTATTTCAGCATTTCATTTGATCATTTATTTTTCCATGAAGGTGGAGCAAAAGTCACTGAAATTTCTCTTCAAAGTTCGTTGGTTTATTTTAATTATTTTTTCGTTTCATTCAATTACCGGTCCTGATCAGTACCAAATCTTAAAAATTAAAAATTGGGTTTTAACAGCTAGTGATTATGGCATCATGAGTGGCAGTGTAATGGCATTAAAACTCATTTCTATGCTTCTTATTACAAACGTAGTCCGGATGTCTATGAAGAGAAGTGATTTTGTTCAAGGCCTAAGAGGTGTAGGAATGAGTTCTTCAAGCTCCGAAACAGTTGATGAGATATTTGAGATTGTGTCACAAGAAAGAAAGTTCAAGAAAAGGGATAAAAAAATGAATAAAAAATCTTCTGGTAATAAGCAAGAAGATAAAGCTTCGGATGTTCTTTTTAGGGGTAAGGTTGGTAACATTCCTCAAAAGTTGTTAAAACGATTGAATTTTGCTTCAGATAAATTTAAGGATAACCCTAATTCTGTAATTGCCTCTAGTTCACTCGCCATTACCCTTATACGTATGGTTAAAATCGCTCCAGGAATACCCATTGCACCGGGCCATAAAAACATACTGATGTTCCCCATATTTATCTATGGAATTGACCGATCAAAGAAAAAGTTCTCTGGTTTGCAAATGGGTTTTATTTCAGGAATATTGCATTTTTCAATGGGTTTTGGAAAGTATGGTCCTTTGGGAATTATCCAATTCTCTCTAGTAGGCTTAGTTCTAGATTTTTTACTCATGATCCCAGTAAAGAGAACGAATCTTTTCTTCTTATTGTTCTCCGGCGCTGTTACAGGTCTATTTAGAGTTTCGTCTGAGATCCTTTTGGCATATATTTTAGGGTTACCGAAAGCTTTTTTTATACTATATTTACCTTACATAATAGCACAAGTATCTTTTGGTATGGCATCCGGTTTCATAACAAGAGCAATAATAAAAAACGATTAGATGAGTAAATTTGTACATGATAACGATAAAAATAGAGGGCGAACACACCTGGAATCTGTTTTTATGCAAGAGAGTTTGGTAGACCGAAAAGTCATCTCCTCTTCTCAAGTTATCGACGAGGTTGCGATTATTCCTTACATGAATGTAATAAGCGTTGGTGGCAGCAGTATTATTGATAGGGGTAAGGAAGCTGTTTTTCCGATAGTAGATGAACTTCTGTCTATAAAGGGAAAACATAAGTTCGTTGTTGGAGTTACGGGAGGAGTCAGAGTGCGACATGCAATGGCAATTGGTTTAGACTTTGGATTACCCGTAGGTGGATTGGCCATGATCGTTGGAGCAAATGAAGAGCAAAATGCAGAAATGCTATATTCCCTTATGGCTAAACATGGAGCAATTCGCGTTCCAAAAGACGACTACAATGATCTTCCACTATACCTTAAAGATGAACTTATTCCGATTCTAACACTAAACCCTCCTCATCATTATTGGGAAAAACCACCAGTTAAAGGAGTGTTGCCTGAAAGTGGAGCTGATTTCGGAGCTTATATGACTGCTGAAGGTATGGGATCAAGATCCATGGTTTTTGTAAAGGATCAAGACGGTTTATATGAAAAAGACCCTAAGAAAAGTAAAGATGCTAAGCTAATTAAGAGAATATCTACAGGAGAAATATTAAATGGAGATTTTGAAGACTTAATTATTGACCGTTTGGTAATTGAAATGTTACACAAAGCAAGACATGTGAAACAAATTCATATTGTTAATGGCTTGAAAAGAGGTAATATTTTGCGAGCATTGAATGGCGAGAATGCAGGTACGATCATATATAAATCTGAAGAATAATGGATCAAACTAAAAAATTAGGGGACTTTATGCAAAGCTCCCTCGACGAAGCGGTAAAAAACTACAAACATGACCTTCAGATTTTGCCTAGCGCAAAAGTAATGAAGATGGGGGGTCAAAGTATAACTGATCGAGGAAGAAAAGCGGTTTTCCCCATTATAGAGGAAATCATGCAAAACGCAAAGGAGCATGACATAATAATTACATCAGGCGGAGGAACTAGAGCAAGACATACATATCAGGTTGGAATCGACTTGAATATGCCGGTTGGCGTATTATCAGAAATGGGCGGAGCCATAACAGTTCAAAATGCGAGAATGCTGCAGATGGTCATGGCGAAGCATGGTGGAATTTTTCTTGATCATCTTGAATTTGAAAAGATCCCATTGTTTTTAAGGTTAGGGTGTATTCCAATAATGCCAGGAATGCCACCGTATAGTTTCTGGGAAGATATTCCAGACAATGGCTCTATTCCTATGCATAGAACAGATTGTGGAGCGTTCTTTACCGCAGAAGCACTCGGTACAGATACAGTATATTTCATAAAGGATGAAAAAGGGCTTTACACCGATGACCCCAAGAAAAACCCGGACGCAGAGTTTATATCTAGAATTCATGTAGATGAGCTGATAGAAATGGATTTAGGAGATTTAATTGTTGAACGTGTTATTCTTGATTATTTGAAAAGATCTAGATTTGTGGAGCGATTAGTTATTGTTAATGGGATGGAAAAAGGAGCGCTAACGAAAGCGTTAAAGGGTGAGTATACTGGCACTGAAATTTTCCGTTAAGAAAATAGTAATTGTATCAATTTTCGAAAAAAAATGCTATGTATCTCTTTTTCATAGCTATATATGGTTTATATTTGTGATGTACTAAAATGAAAAACATGAAAAAAACATTACTAATTATTACCCTTCTCGCGTGTTTCGCTGTAGAGGGATTTTCTCAGTCAAAAGTTTATGCTGGTTATGTTCGATGGTCTTCTGACTATGGAGATAGTCTTGCAATAGTAGATACAACCGGAGGAACTTGGACTTTGGAAGAGCATATTGCTCTTACAACAGATGGACCAAGCGCAGTAGACGGTACTTATGGACTGTCATATGACATTAATTCTGGGTTAATGTATATTTTGTATCAACATGTGAATGGTTCCGAAACAGACAGAAGACTAGGTACTTTGGATACTATTACAGGTGCAATTACTGATATTGGTGTTGCCGGGAACTTAAGCGATATTGCTATTTTTAATGATACTATTTATGGCACTGTTGCAAGTCAGGACGGTTCACACAGGTTAGTTTGGTTAGATAGAAACACTGGTGCTGCAACTGACGTATTTACTTATGCAGTTGCCAATTATGGGCCAGCTATAGCATATAGTACTTTTGACAATAACTTCTATAGATTTGACAATGACAATGCATATTTAGTAGATGTTGCGGGTAATACAGAATCTCTTTTAGGTATTCATAACCCAGAGGCACACGCAATTCTTCCGTTGAATGACTCAACCCTTTTGGTTGCTAGTTATGAAGATCTTAATTCATGGAATTTAAACGATAGTACGTTAACACAAGGTATATTTACATTCCCCGAAGAAATCCATGCTTTGGCTTTTGGTGCTGACTTATTTATTTTGTCACCAAATGGTAATAGAGTTTGTTCAAACGTAGAAAATACATTTAGCTTGAATGAAACAGGAACAGCTTATCAATGGAGACTTGACGGTGTCGATATTCCGGGAGCTACTAATCCGACTTACGTTCCTGTTGCTTCAGGTTTATATACTTGTATTTTAGATGGTAAGGAATCTGCACCGCGTAATTACGAGCACCTTATTGCTCCTGACGCTTCTTTTACTTCAGTTCCGAACCCTGTAGATTTGGGTATAGATCCAACTGGAACTATAGACTTTACAAATACTTCTGCGCCTGATGGAGATATGTATTCTTGGAATTTTGACAATGGATTTACTACTACAACTGAAAATCCGTCGTTTCCTTTTACAGCTGTAGGTACTTATGATGTTACGTTTATTAATACAAACACTGCTAATGGTTGTGTAGATACAGCTACTGTGGCTATCGAAGTAATAAGTACAGCTGATGTTTCAGAGATAGAATCAACATTCAATGTATATCCAGTGCCAACCAATGATATTGTAAATATCGAAAACACATCAAGCACAGGAACATTTAATGCTCAAATTACTGATATGAGTGGTCGTGTGATTGCAGAGAAAGAATTGAAAAATGGGATGAATGGTTCATTTGATTTGACTTCTGCTGATTCAGGTGTTTATATTTTGAAAGTATATGATGATTCATCGGAAGCTTTCTTCAGAGTAATTAAAAAGTAAAACAGTATTTATTAATTTCATTTAGAGGGCCTGAAAGGGCCCTCTTTTTTTATCCGATATGAAAAAAATTATATTCTTCGTATTTGTGCTTTTTTCTTTCGTGTCGTTTGGGCAAAAAGAAAAGGTAAAATTAAAGCAATATGCGATTAAATTATTCTACGAACAAGATAGCTTGGAAATTGAAAACCAGGATGCAGAATTAATGCTTGTTGCCTTTGTTGAGTTTTTTAAAAGTATTCAAGAGAATGATAAGGAAAAATTTATGAAGTGTCTTAGTGAAAAAACTAAATCTGAGATAAGAGGTGATAAATTAGAACGAAAGTTCTTAAAATTCAAAGCATATGACGTGAAATTAACGGGTAAAATTCATGTTAGAGATATTTCTAAGTACGAACGTAGTACTTTTGAAACAGCACAAGTTTATGTTTGTACTATCCGTTTGCCAGAAGGTCAAAGAATTGAGAAGCGCGTGAATTTTGACCCTTTAAAAACTAGAGAAATACAAAATAAGAAATCTTTTGTTGGTATACAGATGGTAAGGGAAGACGATGCTTATAGGGTCGTAATACCCTGGTAGCTAAAAGTTTTTTTCCAATAAATCGCTAGGTTTACCTTGAGCGGAGTTTGTGGAATCAAGTTTTACAACCGAGTCAGCCATTTTGAATATTACATCTTTTCGGTGTGTAACAACAATGATTGCTACACCAAGATGATTCTTAATTTTAGTTATGGCATCAATTAGTTCAATGATTGTTTCATCGTCTAAAGCTGAAAAAGGTTCGTCTAAGAGCAGTACCTTGTTCTCTTGACATAGAGACCTTAGAATTGCTACTCTTTGTTTTTGTCCACCGGACAATTGATTTGGATAACTAGAAAATAAATCACGAACTCCCATTTGCTCAGAAAGAGAATTGATCTCTTTTGAAATAGGTCCGTCAGAAGCATATTTTAAATTGGCCTCAATCGACATATTCTTAAATAAGTTGAAATCTTGAAAAACCATACCTACGCTTCTTTTTTTTGTAGGAACTTCAATTTTTAATTCATTTGAAAACCACAACTCCTTATTCAAGCAGATGGTTCCTTTATCTGGCGTATCTAAGCCAGCGATCATTCTAATAATCGTTGTTTTACCCATTCCAGATCTACCATAAAGAGCAGTGGTTTCACCTAACTTGAAAGTGGCAGAGCAATTTACATCGAACTGCCTGTTTTTCGTGACGAATGATTTATGTATATCAATTTTAAGCAATTCGAGACTTATTTTTTGTCAGCAAATTAAGGGCAATTATAAGGATAAAACTCACTGCCAATAAAATTAATGAGTAAGAATGTGCTGTGTCGTAATTCAGTGTGTTCATTTCGTCATAAATGGCAACGGATGCTACATTGGTTCCTTCCATCTTACCTCCAATCATTAATACGATACCAAATTCTCCAATGGTATGTGCAAATGTCAATAGCACTGCAGACAGAAGCGGCTTTTTAATATATGGAAGGTAAACACGAGTCAATGCACTCCATCTAGATTTTTTTAGAATTAATGTGGACTCAACAATATTTTTTGGAATATCTCTGAATCCTGATATGATTGGTGTTATCATGAAAGGAGTACAGTAGATTATTGATCCTAGTAATATACCTTCAAAAGAGAAAGCAAATTCAATATTGAAATATTCAGAGAAAAAACTGCCTACCGAACTATTAGGACCTAAATAAGTAAGAAAGTAAAAGCCGAGTACTGTTGGTGGGAGAACTATAGGTAACATTATTAAGCTCTCGAATACAACTTTTCCTTTCCATTTTTTAAAGGCAAATAGATAGGAAATAGGAATTGCTACAATTAGCAATATAACTGTAGTAAAAACAGCTAATTTTAGTGTTATGAGAAATGGTGTGTAGTCCAATGTTTCTAAACTGAATAGCCAAAGTACTGAAGAATAGCCGAAACTCTATCGGATTCTAGAAATTTTAAAAATTGCTTTGCACTCTTTTTAGCAGTGTGATTGTCTTTTTTGATCAGTGATACCCCTTGATTAATAGGGCTATACAAAGAGGTGTCAATAGTTATATGGTTATACAACGATGAATTTTCGATTATGAAAGATTTACTGGTAAAAACGGCATCTGCAGTCTGAGTAGTGGCATATTGATTCACTTGACCTATACTTTCACCAAATACTATTTTATGCTTTAGAGAATCATACAGATTTTTTATATTGAGACATTCTTCCGCAGCAAAACCATAGGGTGCTGTCTTGGGATCTGCTAAGGCAATTTTATTTATCGAATTTGAAGTCAGAATATCTGATAAGGTAAGGTTTACATCCATTTCTTTAGGATATACTAGTATGAGTGACCCTCTTGCATATATTAGGGGTTTTGTTGCGAGTTGATCGTCAAATAACTTTTCGGGATACATCATGTTTGCCGAAATAAAAATGTCGTATGGTGCACCATTTTCTATTTGAGTAGTGAGTATACCTGAAGAGCTTGCAGTGATTGTGCAATCAACATTTGTTTTGCCCATGTAAACAGCAACTATCGAATCCATTGCCTTTTGCATGTTTGCAGCACAGGCAATATTCAATGTCTTCTTTTGCGAAGTATTACATGAAACTAAAACAAGTAAGAGAATGAAAATATAGAGTCTCATTTAACATAAAGCTTTGTCAAATCTAATTCTAACATTGAAGAAATACAAAATAATAAACCCTTAATTATGAGCAGCGAGTGTTTTCAGTATTATGAGAAAGGCGATGATGAAGCTACGGGAATGATAGGTTGTGTTTTTAATATGGAAAGCAGCAATGTACGTATCGGAAACAGGCCCAGAATTAACGGAAAATGAACAGTTGATCTTGGATGTGTTGGAAAAACAAAAATCTATGAACTTGAGTGACCTAAAGGATAAAGTAGGACTTTCTAATAAGCAATGGGACAAAGGAATGAAAGGTTTGAACAAACATGGATTGGCAAAAGTTACTAAAACAGATGATAACCTTATAGTTGATCTAGTAGAGTAATACTAATCAGAATTAATAAAAAAAGCCCGAAGTTTTCTTCGGGCTTTTTTTATTCTATAAACTTTATTTAAAATGCTTTTCTTCGGCAATGTTGAAACCCTTTTTGCTATTCCAGCTCCAGTTTCGTCCTGTAAGGTTTTTCTTCGCTTTTTCTAGAGCACTGGAACGATCAGTAGCAAAACCTACACCATAGTGATTTGTTGCACATCCATCTGAATCCTTCCCTTGATATGATATAACAACCATATATGAACACCCTGAATATTCAGATACTGTTTCAGTAGATTCATAATTATTGTTTTTACTAATTACGTCGTTTTTAGCTTTCTTCTTGAGCTCAGTATTGGATTGAGTGGACGATGAATACCAAGCATACCCTAAGTCTACAGATTTCCCACAATTGTTGTCTCTCTTAGCGATAACAACAGAAACTTTGTGTTGTGCGAAGAGATGACTTGACTCTGCTACTAAGAATAAAAAGGTTGTCAATAGAATTAATTTTGATTTCAAAATTATTTGAATTTATGTTGTTTTTATTGGATTTAATTATTCTTCATATTTAACTGGAATTCCATAAGAAATTAACCATTCTAAAATTGCATAAGGATTATTTCCGTATGTTGTGATATAAGAATTAATTTGACTTCTGTCCCCTTTACGATAGTAATGAGCCCAAGCGTTATACCAGTTAATTCGTGCAGCCATTAAATTTGCATCTTGATAGAATGAAGGATTCAAATATTCATTGTCAAACATAAACAGATCACCTATAGCATTAGATAAAGTAGCATATCCTTTTGCATGCACTACATAATCATATATTGAGAAAAATATCACATTTACTTCATTATGATAAGTGGGCGAAAAGTAATTATTCTTTTCTTTTGCATTCTTTCCATCGGTGAGCTTATTATATGTATTCGAAATTTTCATACCTTTCCTCATGACCGAAAGAAAGAGCTTTTTATCATCAGTTCGAATTCCTTCCGCTTGAACTCCAAATATATTTTCCATCATCATTCGAAGTAAGTATGCTTTATCGAACTTTGATAAACCGAGGTAATCAAGATATGACAAAGTTCCTTTTGACAGGTCTATTGCTGAGTATGAAAAAATTATATTATTGTATCCAAATTTGGTGTCAAGTTCTTTTTCTTTGATCAAATCATATCGACGCTTTAAGACTGAATAACTCATAGAATTCATTATTCCAGTTAAAGCATCTTCCTTAGCGCCTGTTACTTGATAACCTGCTTTTGCCCCAAGTACAGTGTACCCTATTGATTTTAGATGTTTTCTTTGCTCTCCAACCTTTTCGGAAACTTGAATTTCGTGTATAGGGTTCTTGATAGCGTTGTAACTTGCATCAATATTCTCCCATATGCGGTTAAATAAATCTTCCCGATTATTGTTATGAGCATAATTCATTGCGAACAGATAAGGTTGAAAGTCGAACATATCCCAACCATTATCATATAATGGGTATTTGTCGAGTAACTTTAGTATATCTTGATCTTTTGTTTTCGGGTTGACCGACATAAGGAATAGTGCATCTAAAACTTTCTTAGCGGAAACTTCCTTGCCAGTTCCATAATATATTTCCCCGAGAGTAGTATTTAAGTTATATGCATTGAATTTTTTTTCGAGCTCAGGGGACATTGGATTATTCCTCTTGTTTACATCCCAACTATTGTTTCTATCTAAATCAGAGTAAAAGTTAAAGACTAAACCATCTGGATTATACATGGCAACTGGAGTATTTAACAGAGTAATATAGCCTTTATAGTATTTTGTGAACTTATCATATTCGCCTTTCGCATAGAACTTCATGAGCTGTTCTTTAACAGTAAGTAAATCAACTAAGATGGTTTTTTCAAAAGACTTAATACGAGCATCATGCTCTCTGATATTCGCTAAATCATTCTGTCTTAGTTGAGCTTCATCAGGTTTGTTTGATTGATCAAAAATGAAAGGCGCTAAAATACCAACCAACATTGAGTAGTTTTCTATTTTCCCGATTTGTTCTATGTAGTCGGGGTTTGCAGCTTTGAAGGCCATGGCAAAACCTCTTACATTCTGACAGTTTTCAGCTACTTTACCTAACCGTTCGTTTCCTGTTTCGCTAGCTAATTGAGTAAATAGGTCTGTAACATCAGATTTTATTACTTCTGCTGGATCGAAAAAGGCTTCGTTAGATTCACCGATTGCCCAAGGGTCTTGAAATTTGGATGTATTGGTGTTTTGAAGTGCATTGGAGGTTGCGTTCGAATTCAAACTCGATTCGGAGCTGTTTTGAGGTAAACTCTCTTCTTCACCATTCAAAAAATTTTTCTCAGATTCTTCTTTTTGAACTTTTTTTTCCTTTTGTTGTTTTCTAATGAGTCCAATCAAATAATCTTTTACTGAAACGTCATCATATTTCCCACCACCAGGTTTTGTGTACCTTAGATTACCTCCTTTCACAAAAATTGTCCATAAACTAGCATCTTTATATCGTTTATTTGCTAGTAAATCTGTGCAACCTTTTACTTTTAATGACTCTTTAATCTCTTCAACACCGTGATCAGAAACTCTAAACTCATCAGCCATAAACGCACTGCCTCTGCCTCCAATAGATGTAGATAAATACCCCTTATTTAAATCAATTGCTTCA
>CBFHJL010000081.1:0-13151 GCA_965656195.1 Brumimicrobium sp.
GTAAAGAATTAAGTGCTTATCGGTAAGCAGATATACACCGCCTTTTATATTAAAAATAGCATCCGAATACATGTATACGATCTGTTCATCTTCATTAACAAGTGATAATTCCTTCAACTGATCCTTATACTTTTTAGGTATTTCATTTGCTGTGTAGATAAAGGTTCCAGGTGAGTTTTCTCCAATATAAACCGAAACAAAAATTCCTAGTGCAATTATTCCTCCCAGGCTAATAAGTGTTATTTTTAGGGCTTTCATAGTTTTTGTTATTAAGTGTACACAACGTTTAGTTGATTTTTTCGATTGAAATCTGGTAGGCTTTTTCAAAATTGCCATACAACCATTCCAACTTGATACGTGGCTCATAACACGTTGCATTTGTTATTGTTTGTATCAATTCATCCTTGTTATAATAGAAGTTGTTTTGCACCTCAATGGCTCCACAAGAACCAGTCCTACTATTGTCTGTGTATTTTTCGTCAGCAAAAATCAATTTATTATTCTTTAAAAAATAGTCAACAATCGAGCCTCCTACACTATATTGAAAAGCTAAATTAAGGCCAGAGGGTGATAAACTGATTCTTATTATCTCATTCCCTTTGAAATAGACGTCTACTTCATGGAGCTCTTGTTCGTCCGAATATTTACTAGACAATGAAATGCTATGAATACTTATTTTTTGCAACGTCGTATCAAGACGAATTGAATCAACTATATTCTCAATATTATTTATTTCTAGAGAATCAATAACCATTTCTTGTTCAGAAACGAAGGATTCGTTCTGACCAAAAGTGAATTCTGAAAACAGGACGGCAAATATGAATGAGTAGATTCTCATATTTTATTTTTCATGTTGTGCACAGTACTTATTTTTTCTCTTTCAGTTGTGCTTCTAAAATATTCTCAATCCCCCACTTACTCAATTCACTAAACAACGGACGCAGGCTTTCTCCTTTTTCAGTTAAAGTGTATATAACTTTAGGAGGCACCTCTGCAAATACTTCTCTATGTATGAGTCCGTCAGCTTCCAATTCCCGTAGTTGAGTTGTCATCATTCGCTTGCTACAACCAGGCATCATGCGTTGCAGTTGTCCAAAACGATTAACATCGACTGAGATGAAATAAAGGATGAGCGGTTTCCATTTTCCACCAATGACTTTTAAGGTTGCACTAACAGGGCAACCTCCATATTTTTTGATGTTTTCGACCATGTTGTCGAATCGTTCTGAATTTATTTCAACTTTTTTCATTTTTAACTATATGATTATCAGTAATGGTGTAAAAATATACACTATATAACAAAAACATAACTACTTGCAAATTTAAACATTAGTGTTGAGTTTTGCAAAAGATATTAAAAACGAAATAGAATGAAAAAAGTAGTATTACTCGGTATTGCAAGTTTATTTGCTGTGGCTTGCTCGCCTATTAAAAAAGGAATGGTCGAAAAAACAGAGCAGCCTGTTTATGAAATAGCGGTAAGGGAAGTGAAAGAAGGGCAATTTGAAGATTTTAAAGTTAGAAGGGCAGAATTCATCTCCTGGCTTAAGGTACAAGATGGAGTTCAAGCCGATCGAGAGTTTGAATCATTTTATGCAATGCCTGAAAATAAAGGCCAAGTATTTACAGGAATGACCGAATATGAGTCGTTCAAGACGCCAGGTAAAATACAAAGCAAAATGGGTGCGCTAAAACGTTTTCCAAAATTTGCAAAAACCATGGATGCGAAAGCCTATGTCTTTGTGCAACCTATTGAGGGTCCTGCTTTTAATCTGAAAACATTGGCAAAAGGTGATGGTGAAGTATTAGAAATAGCCATTAGAAGAGTGAAGCCCGGAATGGAAGCCGAATTCAATCAGTATCGCAAGGAATTCGTAGAGCTATTAGGTGCGCAAAATGGGGTGAAAGAAAGTTACGAGTTTAAAGTAGTTGGCGGAAAGGATATTGAAAATCTTGCCGTTGGAATGACTGTCTACAAAGATAAAGCTACCATGATGGGACTCATGCAAACTTTGATGGGGAAAGAAATAACTCAAAAATACATGAGTACGTTCGATATGGTAACCGGGCAATATGTAGTAACCACAAGTAATCAATAGAATAACGATAATCATGAAAATAATTAAAACAACCCTTTTTGCAGCAGGATTAATGATGTTCGCGGCATGTGGTCAGCCTGAAGAACAGGCAGAAAATTTAGAGAAGAATAATCAAGAACAAACAGTTAAAAAAGAAGAAACAATGGATGAAAAAAAGTATGTGTATGAATTGGCTATCAATAAAGCCAAAGATTGGGAAACATTTACAGAGACCCGTGAAAAATTTGTTGAAGTGTTAGGTAAAGAAGACGCAACACTTAACGAAGGAAAATGGAAGCCATTTTTCACTTTTGGTGAGATGGATTTATCTCCTGTGTTAATCGGTATGACGCACTGGAAATCTATGGAAGGTTTTGGTGAAGCTGGTATGCGATTGATGCCACAAGAAGAAGCGAAAAATTACTTTGCTAGTTTCGATCCTTTAGCGTACGGTGTTTTGGAAACGGTTGATGGAAAGCCGTTTGATATGGAAAGCATCAAAGAAGATGGTCTTGTAGTAGAAATCGCCGTAAGAAAAGGAAAAACAGAAGACGCATTTGGAGAAAAAAGAGATGTGTTTTTTAACTCATTAAACAAGTATGATGGATTCAAATTTTCTCGAGAGTTCAAGTATTACGAAATGAATGAGCAAGGGATGCCTGTTTTACAGGACAATACACAAGCAGTAATCATCGTATGGGAAAATGCAGAAAAATTCCAAGCAGCGGTGCCTTCAATTATGGAAAGTAAAGAGTCGGCAGACTTCATGCCTAATGTAGAGCCTTCTGTATACTTTGCTGCAAATCCGTTAAAATAATATTTAGGTTTACAGTCCGCCGGAGTTAAAATACTTTTTTAGCTCCGGTTTATTTTTAGCTAATAATTCAAAGACAAACTCCAAAACAATGAACAAATACAGTCAACGCATTATTTGGATCCACTGGGTTTCCAGTGTTTTAATAATTGGTTTAATCATAACCGGTGTACTCGCTGAAGAAGCACCATCATTGACCGAAAAATTCAGTTTGTACCAATGGCATTTCCCTATGGGTGTTGCCGTTTTTTTATTAACGATATTGAGAATTATTGCGTTTTTCAAAGATCCCAGGCCAACTAAACTTTACCCTCAAGGAAATAAACGCCAAAAACTGATAGACTTTGTTCACAAGGGATTTTACTGGGTGATTTTGTGGATGTGCTTGTCAGGAATGATCTCCTTAGGAATAGAAAATGTTTATCCAGCAATGGCCGAAGGTAATCCAGAACTGCTACCAGATTTAACACAAGACTTGAGTTTTATTTTACTTTCTCATCACATCGTTGCTAAATTTGTAATGCTCCTGCTTGTAATGCATTTGGCGGGTATTTTTAGCCATATGCTCAAAACCAAGGAAAATGTGTTTCGGCGAATTATATGAAACGCAAACAGTTTATAAAAACAACACTTATTTTAAGCACGATACCCATGACTGGATTTGGACTCAACGAACTTAAAAAACTATCTGATAATCTGATAGAAGAAGATTACACGATGCCTGTATTTTTTATAGGTCACGGAGCACCGTTATATGCTTTAGGGAATAATCCCTATGTTAAAGCCTGGCGCAAAGCTGCCGAAGACATTCCAAAACCCAAAGCAATTGTGTCGATTTCTGCACATTGGTTAACACCTGGAAAAACATTAGTTACTGCAGCGCCTCAACCAAAAACCATTCACGACTTTGGCAGAATGGATGACCGTTTATTTGACATGCAATATCCTGCTCCTGGATCTCCTCAGTTAGCTTCAGAAATCAGAGAAAATATTAGTAAAGTACAAGTAGGTTTAGACCACGATTGGGGATACGATCACGGTACGTGGTGTGTCTTGTATCACATGTTTCCAGAAGCTGATATTCCTGTTATTCAACTCAGTATTGACTATGCTAAAGCAGGTGATTTTCATTTTTCACTTGCTCAAGAATTACAGTTTCTGCGCAAAAAAGGAGTACTCATTATGGCAAGTGGTAATATTGTGCATAATTTAGGAATGTTGAAATTCCCCGAAAATTATGCTTACGATTGGGCCATTCAATTTGACCAAGAAGCCAAAGAACTGATGGATAATGGAGATTTTCAAGCTTTAGTAAACTGGGAAAAACTCGGAAAAGAAGCTCAACTTAGTATTCCTATGCCAGATCATTATTTCCCCTTGCTTTATGCATTAGGTTTAAAAACCAAAAAAGACGAAATCAGTTATCCGATCGAAGGAATGAGTTATGGCAGCACAAGTATGCGAAGTGTAAGGATTGGATGATTTCAACATTTATAAACTGAATAAGCAAGGAGAGTTTACTTTTTTACATGCTTTGTTGTAGCCAGTTTTTCTCGATATTGTTGTTCTATAATTTTAGTAAAACCTGCTTTATCCTTTCGCAGTAACTCAATACCACCTTCATTAACTATAGTTGGATGTGCTTCTCGTAAATGATTGTCGCTCCAAATGCCTAATTCCACAATTATTGGTGTTAAAGCCAATCCTTTTTCTGTTAAAAGATAAATATTAGACTTTTTATTATTCGGAAGTTTGGTTTTAATCACAATTCCAAATTCTTCAAGCTGTTTAAGTTTAGTAGTCAATATATTAGTTGCGATACTTTCATCACTTTCTGTAAAGTCTTTAAACGTTTGCTTGTTCTCTATGAGCATCTGCTTCACAATAACCAGCATCCATTTATCGCCAATAATATCTAAAGCCGAAGTAAAAGGGCAGTTGCATCTAAATTTTGTTTCCATTCTCTTTTGTTTCTATTGCAGACTACAAAGATAGTAAAACATATTTTTTACTTGCAAAATGAAATTAATTTTAAATATTACTTGCGTTTTAAAAGCAATACAGTATTTTTGCTTGCAAATAACAAGTAATGCTACTTTTAAAATAAAATCAATGAAAAAGATAATCACAGTATTTGTGCTAGCAGGTATTCTTGCTTCCTGTGGCACATCAAAAACAAATTCTATAAGCGAGAATAAACAAACTAAAAACAATACAATGAGTAATAAAGAAAAAGCAATTGCATTCGTTAGCGATGCACTATCCAATCAAAATGAAGCTGTTTTAAAGGAAATTACACGAGAAGATCTTATTCAGCATAACCCATATGTCCCCAATGGTACAGCAGTTGTTATTGGTCATATGCTACCTCAATTAAAAGCAGCAGGAACAAAAGCCGAAATAGCTCGCGTTTTTACAGATGGCGATTATGTAATCACCCATAATCATTGGAAAAATGCAACACCTTTTGGCGGTGATAATTTAATAGCATTCGACATTTACCGTTTTGATAAAGACGGTAAAATAGCCGAGCATTGGGATGGTTTACAACCAATGGTAAAAGAAACGGCAAGTGGAAGAAGTCAAATTGACGGTCCTACGGAAGTAAAAGATTTAGATAAGACAGAAGAGAACAAAACCCAAGTAAAAGCATTGTTTGATGTCCTTATCAACGGAACGCAAGAAGAAGCAGGAGCTGCTTTAATGGCAAATTTCGACCCAAATTATAAGCAACACAACCCGAAAGCAGCCGACGGTTTAGATGGTTTTATGGCAGCAATGCCTAACGAACAATGGGTGTTTACCAAACAGCACAAAGTTCTAGGCGAAGGCAATTTTGTCCTTTCCATTTCCGAAGGAACGCATAAAGGTGTACACTCTGTTTTCTACGATTTACTTCGTTTAGAAAATGGAAAAATTGTAGAGCACTGGGACGTTATTCAAGAAATTCCTACCGAAGGATTGGCCAATGAAAACGGCATGTTCGGATTTTAAAATTAACACAATAATATGGGCGTTACCGATGGCACTTTTTTTAGGAAAGTGTCATCGGTCGGGCTTTCCACTATATCTTTTTTCCTTTTTGAAAAAAAAGAAAAAAGGATGCCGTTGCAATCCCTAACGCGGCCACCTATTAAAAAAATAAAAATAGAAAACAATGAAAAACATCATCATCACAGGCAGCAACAACGGATTTGGTCTGAAAGCTTTAACAGATATTGCCGACAAAGACTATTCTGTTTTTGACTAAATGCACAATTCAAATGGAAAAAATAAATTTCTCGGTAGGGTATACTTTGAGGTGTGCGGTATAATTACATAAACCAGCAATTCTGACACGTCAAGAGTTTAAAATATGCTTTAACCAATACTTCGATGCTATTCGAAGGTATTTGGTGTATCGTGGTGCGGATACTGAATTGGCAACGGATATTGCCCAAGACGTATTCATGAAGTTATGGGAAAAGAAGCTGGAGTTTGCAGAAGGTGGGACAAAAAGTCTGTTGTACAAAATGGCAAGTGATGCTTTTGTCTCACACTACAGGAAGACGCAAGTTGCTGCGAAGTATGAACAATCTTTGGAACTGAAAATAGAATCGAACGACCCACAGCAACAACTTGAATACGAAGAAGTACAAGGACAGTATTTGAGTGCTTTGTCGACATTGAGCGAAAAGCATCGAGAGGTTTTCTTTATGAATCGAACAGAGGAAATGACGTACAAGGAAATTGCCGAACGATTGGGTCTGAGTGTAAAAGCTGTAGAGAAACGAATGAGTAAAGCCATTGGTCTCTTGAGAGAAAGATTAATTAAAAAGTAGGGTGTTGCCTATGAAACACGGTTTATAAAAACGATGAGTACCAACCAACATATCAAAGACGTGCACAAACTCCCTGAAGACTGGGAAAAAGTTGCTCGACATTCAGAGCCGCAGTTTTCCAAAAGCAAAGATGATGTTTGGAATGACATGGTGGCGCAAATTCATGAACAACCAGCAGAGTCAAAAGTGATTCAACTGAGTTGGTTCAAATACGCAGCTGCTGCTGTTGTTCTGCTATTGTCAACAACCGCTTTCTTGAGATTCTACACGGAGTCAGTTTCCGTTCCTGCGGGATTGCACAGCAATGTTTCGCTGCCTGATGGTTCAACCGTCGAATTGAATGCCGCATCTGAATTGAGTTTTCATCCTTTCTGGTGGCAATTCGACCGCTCGGTTAAAATGGAAGGAGAAGCTTTTTTTAATGTAAAAAAAGGCAGCAGTTTTTCGGTGATATCTAAGAATGGAACAACCAGGGTTCTTGGAACCAGTTTCAACATAAACAGCCGCGAAGAAGGCTACACCGTTTTCTGTAAAACAGGGAAAGTCAGTGTGCAGCACGAAGCTTCAAAAATGATCATTGCGCCCAACGAATCAGCTGAATTAAAGGCAAATGGAGAATTGGAGAAACGCACAGATACAAATGGTTCTGAGTTCATTGGTTGGGTAGATAATAAGTTCATTTTCAATGCTAAGCCGTTAAAATATGTAACAAGAGAAATTGAGTTACAATACGATATTGATTTGAACATCGTTGAGAATGATGTTGCTGATTGGAAGTTCACTGGTGCATTCAATAGATCGGATGAGGTGAAGGAAACGCTGGAAGTCATTTCCATCTCAATGGGACTTAAATTTGAACAAAACTCCGTTGGAAGTTATTCCTTGAGGAAACAAAATCGTTGATGGTGTCTCGAATAATCCTATGTCTCATAATACCGTTGCTTTGTAACTTCGCTACAGCTCAGGAGAGTTCAGCTCAGGAGAAAGTTTCGTTGAAGGAATTACTGATTGAATGGCAACGAGACAGCGACTTTGAATATTCTGGACGAGATGATGTTTTGTCTCAATGTATGGTGCCCAAATCGGTACATTCTGTAGACGAGTTATCAAAGCATCTTAGTTCTTGCAAGTTGACCTACGAATTCAGGAATGGCATATTCATGATTTTTAAAAATGAAAAATTGTTTTCCTTGGTGGGATATGTGAAAGACGCTGCTACGGGCAAACCTATTCCCAATGTGAAGGTGAAACTGGGCAATATTAGAACTAAAACAAGCAATGACGGTTATTTCTTTCTGATTATGAATGATAGCATTGCCGCTGTGGACGTGTCACACGTTTCTTACAACGCGCAGCACCTAAAACTCAACACGAGTATCGACCATCATATTCAACTGGTTCCTAGAATTATAACATTTGATGAGGTTGTAATCGTGGGGGATTCAAATAACTCATCAGAAAATTTAAATAATTCAACAAAAAAGTCGGAGGTTTTAAATGGCAGAAGAATCATTCAAGCGCGGTTGTTTCGGAATATCAATGATCTCTTGGATAATCGACCATCGGATGAGATAAGCACCTTTGTAAACAAGCGCAACCAAGGGTTGAACATTACTTATTATCAGTTAGAGTTGAGCAGGAAAAAGCGTCGTGAAATTGGCCGAGTTTTCAGCTTCAGCGATGAAACAGGATTCTACATTAATCCTCGGAAACCAAAACTCCGCAAGCGCACCAACTTCTTTAAAGCAGACACGATTGGAGATTTTATTCATTTCATAGAGATGGTATCAGTGACTACTCCAGTAAATAATTATTCCTATCGGGCAGAACAATTACTGGATATTCGAAGCGGTAAAGTAAAAAGGCTTTCCAGAAGTCTTCTTCGTGAACTTATTGCTGATGACCAGCAATTACTCGAAATGTTCAATAATGAAAAAGGAAAGAGCGCTAAGCTGGCTTCTTACCTCAGAGAATACTATTTCCGAAAAAAAATGTGATATCTAGTAGGGTGATTCCCTACTTGCGCGGTGTAATAGTAAATTCACTAAAAAGAGAAATTATGAAAAACAAAATCAAATTGCTAGCAGCCATGGTACTGGTTTTTTCAACCACAATCAGCATGACTCTCGGAAAACAAGATCCGAAACCAACGGAAGGAACCATTAAACTTTACAGCTCTATGTCTGATTTCCTAAACAAGGAAACAACAGGAGAGGTTCAAGCAGAATTCCGCTACAGAGAACTTGGTTTCTCGATTGTCGAGCTCGGTGTAATAGCCGATAAGGAAGATCGAAAAAAAGTGGGACGCATATTCGGATTCGAACTAGGAGATAAGCTTTACGTTAACCCAGGAAGAAGACAGCTAAAGCGAAGAAACAACTTTTTCGAAGCACAATTAATCGGACCGTATATTCACTACAAAGTGGTAGAAGGCGGAGGTATACCAGCTCCCTATACTTATCCAGCAGAGAAACTGCTTCACATGGAAACAGGAAAAATCAGGACGCTTACAACAAAACACTTTCGAAAATTGGCGAAAGGTGACACTGAACTTCTGCTGCGATTTGAGCAGGAAAAGAAAAAAAGCAGCGTATTGACTATATACCTAAAAGAGTATTTCGAAAGAAAGAAGAAGTAGGCAATGGTATCCACTTCAGAGGTCACGTTTCATAACGTTATTTATGGAGCAAAGTACCAGAAGTATTCCCCATTCGAACTTGCAATTCCTTATCAAATATCTAGTTCGGGGAGTTAGAAATTTCGATTAACAAATGAATAATAAAAAATGAAAGCATTATTTAAATCAATAGTAGTATTATTTGCACTATTGTTTTCTATAACAGAAGGCTTCGCACAAGACAAATCTGAAAAACCAAAGAAGAATTTTTTTGGAATTATTGCAGGAGCGAGTGTTTCCACATTAACAAACTACGATGGTAAACCCTTAACTAGTTTTACAGGTGGTTTGTTATGGGATTGGAGATTTTCCGAAAAGTTTACATTACCTACAATTATCACTTTTAATCAAAGAGGAGAAAATAAGAGCGGTAATGTAGAAAGTTTGAGATTAGGGTATATCTACTCATCAACTATGCTAAAATATTTAGTTAACGAGAAATTGAGTGTTGCTTCTGGGGTTTTCTGGGATAATTTACTTACCGTTAGCGAAAATTCTATTCACACCAGAGAAACTTTGAGAGCAAGTGACTTTGGAATTCCAATTGCCGTTAACTATAATATCACATCACGTATTGAAATTGGTGCTTGTTACAATTTTGGTCTTTTGAATACCTCTTACATACCAGGTACCACATTGAAAAACAATTGGGGGACTTTAACAATAACCTATGTTTTCAGATAAATAGCTTTAAGTCTAATCTGATTTGTATTCCTCTGCTTGGGGATTGCTTTACCAGTTTCAATCAAATCACAAGAGTTTCGGTTCTTGTGATTTTTCTGGTTTTGCTTTTCTCAAATTGGCTATAATGGTTGGGGCTATGAAACGAAGGGCATTTCGGAGCTGCGTAGTTGTCCACCTAGACAAAGCTTGCTAAGAACCCGAAACTTGCGGAAACCACCGTATGCCCTATGTTTTATACCCATTGTTGTAGCTAGTTATTTATACATTCTACTTCCAAAACCATAAATAGGTAATGTTAAATCCATTTCCATCTTCTCCTGGATTTGGGACAACAAGATCATTAGTTGATTGATGAAGATGACCGTAGCCTAAACGAATTTTATTTTCATTTTTAAGAGTGTATTCTACACCTATCTGAGTAGTTAGATTAAATGAAAATTGTTGTCCATCAGGAGGAAACTTACTAAAGCCATGAAATACTCCAGCACCATATTCTAGGTATGGACTGATTTTTTTTCTTCCTAGCAAATACCATCTATAATAGGTGTTTAACCCCATTCCAAGTCCATTTTCTTGGGGATAAAACCATTGTTGGTTATTCAATTCTAATCCTATTGCGAACCAATGGGATAGCCGCTTTTCAATTCCAAAATTTTCAATGAGTACAGTTCCTCCTGTGGTCCCAACGACACCAAATCGTGTTTGGTAATAATTCAAATCTTTTACGTCCTTTAGAATAAACTCAGACAGGACAAAAGAAGTAATAGCAGCTCCAGAAAGAACCATAAATGATTCTTGGTCGATTAAAGCTATGCTTCTATCGCTATAATCCAGTCCAGGTAACGCAGGCCATTCTTTATCTTGAGCTTGAAGCATGGAACTACTCATTAAAATCAGCACTAAAAAAAATATGTTTTTACTTTTCATTTTAAGTGTTATTTAATTGGCTACAACGTTCTAAAATAAGCAAAGTAGCGCAAACCTTGAGCCCTATCGGCGCTATTTTGTTTATTTGTTGTGGCTAGTGTTTCTTTATAATTTTGACAGTATTAAAAACTTCTTTACTTTCTAATCTTAAAAAGTAAATTCCCGCATTCAAGCCGGTCAAGTCTACTGAATGTATTTCGCTGTTTATTTTCCTCTGTTTGATTTCCTGTCCTAACTCATTCAAAACCGTTAGCTTAAAGCTATGTAACCCAGCATTTTCAATATGGATGATGTCCGTAAATGGATTAGGGTAGACATTTAATTCTATTTGTTTAATGTTGTCAATACTCAGCGAATTACTAACGTAACAGTCCTGATAATGTAGATGTTGCCAAAAATGTTGATTATTAGAAAATGAACATGTTAAGAGCATAGAGTCAGGCATTTCTCCACTGAACTTTACAGGGTTATTAGGAAATAAAGGACCATGTATGCTTCCTATACCTTCAATCCAGATTTCGTTGAGTTCGTCAAAAGCACTAACTGATGGCTCAGCAAATTCAATTCGTTTATAATAATTTCCATTTATCACAATACTATCAACATCTAAAACCTCGAGCCATTCAGGGTTTGTTCCGTTCACATCAAAAAAAGCACTGTCACCGACTTCTAACGAGAAATTGTACAATGTGTCAAGCTGATCCAGTGTGTCTAAATAAAAAACCTTATCATTTTCTTTTCGTAATAATCCTCGATATAAAAGATTATTCTGAAACAAGGAGTCCTTTGTCGAGAATAAC
This sequence comes from Brumimicrobium sp., assembly GCA_965656195.1. GTDB lineage: Bacteria > Bacteroidota > Bacteroidia > Flavobacteriales_D > Crocinitomicaceae > Brumimicrobium. The sequence goes on from CBFHJL010000081.1 coordinate 11,802, forward strand.
TTAAACCACTGTTCGCCGTTTACAACAGTATCACCCTGAAAACCGTATATAGTTGTTATTGTCTCAACGAAAGTTGGGTCTTGCTGGGTAGCATTTGGATAGGTTTTGGCAACATTCCAATTTGAACTTATATTTTCAAAATGATTGACTACTTGACCAAATAGAATGCTGGGATAAATGATAGTTAGGAAAATTATATTCTTTAACATAATTTATTGTTTTTAGGTGAGTTACTCATTAGCCACGACGTTCTAAAATAAGCAAAGTAGCGCAAACCTTGAGTACTATCGGCGCTATTTTGTTTATTTGTTGGTATAGCCATTCTATTGTTTAATGAACCGCTTGTGGTACAAACCTTCTGGAGTGCGAACTGATAAAACATAAACACCGATTGGAAGTTCGTCTATCCATATACTATTACCAATTTGATTAACTGACCACACCTTTCCTTTTAAATCATTTATTTTTACATCATATTGATTCATTGGTCCATACAGGGCAATATTCGTTCTGGCAGGATTCGGTATAATTTGCAATTTTGATATTGCGTCTATTTCATTAACTCCAACTATAAAATCGCAGTCTCCTGAATAATGTGGTTTGTAGGTTGGAAAGTTATCATCTCTATAACATCGGAATGCTCCGCCTTCATTCATATCTAACTCCCCATTGCATTGGTCATAAGGCAACATATAACTGTGAATAAAGCCTATTTTCTCAACTATTGTATCAGAGAAACTAGACGGAGAAGTGAAGTCAACAACGACATAGTTAAGAACAGAAGAGTTTATAATCTTTGTCCCCGTCGCAGTAACCGTAAGTACACTATTAGAATCACATGCATTGGATTGAGGCTGTTTCGCCATTCTCCATGAATCCCCAATTGAAGCGTTAAAATTATAGAGTGTATCCCAAGTATTTTCATACCATAGATATACTATACCGTTATTTTCATAGGTATATTCTTCACCAATCCCATAATCCTCATACTGAGAATTTAAGTAATTATAAATGTATAGATGTTTATCGAGTTTATTAGATAACTGACCATTAATAACTGTGTCACCCGTATAGTTGATCTCTACATAACCTTCAGCATAGGATGCACTAAAAAAACTATACTTCCAGTTTGCACCATCATCGCACCATGATTGACTTAACACATTAAATGATAAAAAGAATATTAAAGCGGTAAATATTACTTTCATAGTAATTCGGTTTATCTAAGAACGGTTTTTCTTTATATGCCATTGGCTATAACGTTTCTCAGCTGCGAAACCGCTGCTGATCCTTAAAGTTAACGATAATATTTAAGGAGAATGATTGAGCTGAGGATGATTTATCATTCGA
>CBFHJL010000082.1:0-12870 GCA_965656195.1 Brumimicrobium sp.
CTTTTGCCTGGGACTGAGAAAATCTGATACCCAAACGAATATTCTTTTATTAAGTGAAAGAAAGTATTCGAATCATAAGAAAATACTGACAAAGAAGTATCTAATAGCTGATATCTCGGTTCTTGATTCTTTGTCTCTCCAACTATAGAGTCGTAAGTCTCAGCTGCTAACACCTCACTGCCAAAAGACTCAATTTCATATTGAATTGAAGCAGTTCTTCCAATATACCCATATGCTGTAGGTATTAAGGAAGCATAATTTTCACCTTGCTTGACCCACTGATCATTAGGCTTTATCCATATGCAACTATTCTCAGTTTCATACTGTATTGATTTGTTTGTTTCACCATAGCCATCTGTACCATATAACAAAACGTTATTTATATTGTAAATCAATGGAGTATTCTCCACAATTACCTTTTTATCAGTATAGGTGATTTTGTAATCAATTGGGGCATAAAACGACTTCAATAAACTATTGTATTTAGCTCGGTCAATAGTCATTGGCTTCGAAACACCGTCATTTTCAACAATCACACCTAAATCAACATTTCCTGTATTCGAACTATCTTTAAATATGAGCTTAACATTGCCTTCTTGAAATGACTTCATCCCATTGGGGTATGTTACTTCAAAAAGACCAGAAGAATCAAATGGACGAACCATTATGCTTGAGTCGCTAAATTCAGAAAAATGATTTTTAACATGTACTTGAAACAAATTATCTTTCTCTATAAACAGAGTCACGAGCGGCGATGGAAAATCTCCATGTCTTGAAGGTACAATTGGTAAGACTAATTTTGAGTCGTTACTATTCAACTTTTCTATTCCTAATATCTCGTTTTCATACCCCAACTGGACTTGAAAAGTACTCATTCCGCCATTTCTACGTGTATTAAAAAACAGACTGTTTGGCTCAAAATCTTTGCCTTTTATTAGGGATAAAGGTCCATGTTGATTTGAAGAATAATATATCGAATCACCTGGTAAAATATGTTTTGCTAATTCTAACGGACTTGACCGCTTGTATTCATCAACTCGTACTAGAATTTCGCCGTTTTTATCATATACAGTTTGGATATATGGTTCATCTAGAATTACTCCATTTGAATCTAAAGGATAATCATTTACCAAGAAATATTCACCTCCAATTAATTCTATACTTTCATGCTCAGGGTGAATAATCCACTTCTTCTCTTCTAAATTGTATACACCAGAAGAATATGTACCTGGATCAGCAGGAGCATAGACCATATAACCTTCAGAATCAATGGAGTCCCCGCCATAAACATTTGAAAGACCAAATTCATCTCGGTACTCGTTCATTACGTTTTTTACAATTAAAAGGTTTTCTCTCAACTCAACAGAAAAACGGATTTCATTTGAAAAAGCACCTGATTTATTCTCACTGTAAACAGTTTGTTCGAGGCTAGGGTCTCCACTTAACTCAACATACTCGTTAAAAAGCAAACTACTATCTTTTCCATTGAACTCGCCTGAACGATATTGAAATTCATTTCCATCAAACTCAACTATTGAGCGGCTTCCAGGATGATATAAAACAATATCAAACAAAACTGGAGAAAGTTCTTCATATTCGAAGAGGGTGTAATCAAATAAGTTAAATTTTACTAGACCATGCTTCCCGTCTCTCTCAATATAATAATGATTGTCTGTCCCAGACACTAGCTTAATACTATCCAATGAGAGAACTTGGCTCAAAAGTGATATTTTATAACTAGCATCAAATTGATTATCAGACAGCGTTTTTTGAAATATAAAATCTTGGTTTTTAAGCAGGTACCAATCTATAGTTAAGTATACATCATCGTCATCGAAACCGTGAAAGATAAAAAAGTGTTCGTTTATATGATCTACTCTTCTGTATTTTGGTTCAATTTCCCATTTTCTTGAACTCTTATTAAATATACCAGATTTGGATACATCAGGTAGACGTTCAGGATATATTACATTTCCATTAAAGTCTATTGAGTCTTCCCCGTATACATTGGCTAAAGGCATATCATAGGAAAGACCATATTGATGATCACGAATAACAAGTAGATCTTCATCTATTAACTCACACCTTAATTCTATACCTTCTTCAACGAAATAAACTTCAAAGCCATCCTTAAACTCTTTCGTGCCTTCTAATCCCTTCTCCCAATCATACTGGCGTATTGAACCATCTTTATCAATGGAAATAAGGATATTACCACTTTCAAAAAAATGCAGGTAGTCCTTTTGAAACTTCAATTTAAACTTTGATGTACTTACATCGTACAGTGCGCTTTTACCCTTTTTATATAATACTGCCAGGTCATTTCCAACCCACGTCATCGAGTCATGTTTGACTTTGATGTCAGTATTTTCTTGAGAATAACAACCTATACTCAGCAGTAGAATAGCAAGTGAAAAAATCGGTTTCATGAAGTAATTTTGCATAAAAGTAAAAGATAGTTTCATATATAGTAATTATCTTATTTTGTTTTCGTTACAAATACAAAGTCTTGATTCACCTGGGGATTATCCTATCAGGTATCATAAATAATTACTTTGAACCTGCCGTTCAAATGAGTTAAGAAAACTTATTGAGAAAAGAATCACTGTTTTCTATGGCATGTTCGGCAAAGTCTTCACCTACCTCAGTTTTATAATTATAAATGAAATCCGCTCCCAGTTCTTCGAGCTTTTCTTTTTCATCCTCGTAATGAGAAATAACAGCAATTTTAAACGAACGATTTTTCAACTTACTGATCTGTTTGAGAGAATTAGAGTTCGATGCAAAATTACTCATAGTAAGTATTACAAACTCTACACCTCTCCAATCAGATTCCTCCCAAAAATCTCGATCTGTAGTATCTCCCCAAACTACGTCAAAACCGTCATTTTTCATTTGATTAATCATATCTTGATTATAATCTACACCTCTGATGTATTTCGGGAGGTCTTCATTTAGTCTGAGAAAAGCTGGCATACCGATACTCCCTAATCCCACTACAACATACCTTACATTTCCAGAAAATAAAGGTTGACTATCTATCTCATCGGAAGTTCTATTCCAAGAATGCAACCTGTCTTGAAATCCTTCAAAAATTTCATATGACCGCTCTACAATTGGAGAAGATAGTAAAAATGAAAAGCTCATCGCTAAAGCAATTGTAACCAACCAGTCGCTAGATAAGAAACCACTTGACACCGCAACGGCTCCCACGATGAGTCCGAACTCACTGAAATTCGATAAATGCATAGATGTCAAAAAGTTGCTCCTTGCTCTCAAGTCAAAAAAGGAAAATAGTTTGAAGAAAAGTATTCCCTTAAGAAAAATGAAACCAAGTAAAATAATAGCCAGTACCAAGTTGCTCCATGTCGGAACACCCTGAAGACCAATATTTATAAAAAATCCGATAAGAAAGAAATCCTTGTAACTCATCATACGATCATATAGTTCTCCCGATCGGTTGTGATTAACAAGTAACATTCCCACAATCAAAGCTCCTAAATCATACTTTAGATCAACCAAATCAAATGCTAGAGCTCCTCCAATAAAAGGGGCAAAAAAACCAAATACTGTTAACAGTTCACCATGACCTGTATGAGATAATAAGCGAGATAAGATAAAATGCAAAACGTACAAATAAACAGGTAATGTCAATACCCAAATACTTGGCCATTCCGTCTTCGAAAGTGTAAGTAATAAGACTGCAATAATATCTTGTATAATTAACACACCTATGGCAAATCTGCCGTGTCGGGAAGATATTTCACCTCGCTGTTCTAAAGATTTAATAATAAAAACTGTACTGGAAAAACTCAGTGCAATACCGACGAATATCGCCGTTTCAAGCGTTATACCCTCAAATAACGGAAGTGACAGGTAACTGAATAAAAATAGTACACCTCCAATTCCCATTGCAGAAATTAGCATATGGACTGAAGTCGTTATGAGGATTTCTTTTCTAAAAAGCTCAGATAACTTTATTTTTAAGCCTATGGTAAACAGTAGTAAGGTTATACCTAAATCTGATAAGGTTGAAATCACTTCTTGAAGGTTACCTTCAGTGAACCCAAAGTAATTTAGAAAAAAACCTGTGGCCAAAAATCCAATTAATGGAGGTAGGCTGATATTCTTCATGGCTAATCCACTTAGAAAGGCAATACTCAACCACAACGCATCAATATAGATTGGATTCATAGTAGTAAAGTTAATCCGAAAATAGGAGAACCTTGCTATCTAAGGATCAAATCTTTTCAGCCAGAATCTAAAGTAGAAATAAGGAATAATAGATCTTAATAACATCCATGTAATGATTGAATACCATACAATTGCGAGTCCAGGAGAAAAATAGTCTCCTAAGAACAATACAGGCATAAAGCCTATAAATGTTGAAATAAATAATACGTTTCTCAAAAACTTCGCTTTCCCCATTCCTTTAAAAACCCCATCCAAAGCAAAAGCAACTGCGTTGATTGGCAAACACAGAGCAAATAGAGGGAGTACATCGGGATATATCTCCCATACCGCATCATTATCAATCAAAAGCCCCATAATTGTCTGATCAAAAAGCAAAACTAAGGCGGCTAAAGAAAATGCCACAATTACACTCAACATGAGATTACGATTTAAATTTCGCTCCATTGCGTCCTTATCTCTTGCACCAAGGAATCTTCCTGCCATTGCATTCGCAGCGGTAGCAAAAGAATCCAGGAAGAATGCTGAGAACAACCAAAGATTAAGAAGAACAGCATGTGTTGCTGCTTGCACTGTTCCATATATATTGGCAAATTTGTGTGTCAGAATCAAAGCGATATTCAGTGTCAAAGTACGCAACACTAAATTCCCAGCAATCAATAATAACTCTGGGAACTTTGGATTGATTCTTTTAATGGTATTGAATAGCTGAATTTTAGAGTGAAAAATGAGAAAGTAAATTGTCATGGAAAACATGATTACCTGTGCAATCAAACTGGCATATGCGGCTCCTTCCACTCCCATGGGTTCATTGAATCCTCCCCAACCTAAAACAAACATGAAGTCTAGTAAAATATTAGTAGTTCCACCTACAACCGAAATTACCATTGCCCACCACGTATTTTGAATCCCTCGGAAAACACCGAAAATTGAAAATGTAATCAATGTGAAAGGGAAGCCAAGTACACGAATATCATAGTAGCTAACCGCATCCCTTAAAATTGAACCCGTTGCAGACAATAGGTTTTCAAAGATCCAAGGCGACGTAACAAATGTTCCCAGCATTGCGATCACTCCTACGATCGCATTAAAATATATCATTTGCGGAATTAATGAAGCCACTGTTCTCATTCGAAAAGCTCCATAGGCCTGAGAAACTACAGCTGAAATAGCGCTCTTCATTTGAGCGAAGATCCAAACTAAAGCTGATAACATACTACCTGCTAAACCCACTGCTGCGACGGCAGATAAATTCTCATTAGAAGCATCAAATGATTCACTTCCTATGTTTCCCACAACTGCAAGGTCTGTTAAAGATAATACGGGCTCAACAATACCGCCAAGCATTGCGGGTAAAGCGAGTTTCCAAATGGATTTGTATGTTGGTTCTTTCAACCGTGAATTCATATTTTACAAAGATACTATTCATTTGAATTCAACTTTTATACTGTTAGAATTATCAAAACAATAGTGTAAATGTAAAAAAACTGACATAACACTATTTTTTACTATTGATTATCCGATAGTTACAAGAACAATTTTCTTTCTAACTAAAAAAAAATTAGTTCAATTGATATTTTTATTAATTTACCGGTAAAATCTACTACAAATGCACAAACTATTCCTACTCGGATCTGCGCTCTTCTGCGCTCTTCTCTCAAATGCTCAATTTATAGAAAACAAAGGTCAAGTGGTCGACCTCAATCAAAACTTCCAACCAGAAGTAGAGTATTACGCTGGGGTAGGAAATGCTTCAGTTTTCTTTGAAAAAGACCGAATCGTATTCAATTTCCGCGAAAAAGATGAGTTTGACTTTTCAAATCCTCCATTCCGCGACAACAAAGACCTTAGAGATAGTGTCAAAGCTACATTGGGATCAACTTTTCATAGAATTGATTTACAATTGATTGGCTCTAGTTCTGAAGCGAAAATTGAAGGCGAAAGCAAAACAAGTCATTACACGAATTTCTTCCTCAACAAAAGGGAGGATATTCAAAATGTTCAGTCTTATAATGAAATTAGGTATACTGAAGTTTATCCGAACATCGATCTACTATTTCACTTCACTTCAAAAGGCTTAAAATATGACTTCATACTAAAAGAAGGTGCTGATATAAATGATATCAAGTTTAGATATGAAGGGGCTGATAAAGTTTCAATCGATTCGGATGGAAAATTAAATATCAAGACAAATTTTGATGAAATAAAAGAAGATATTCCGTTGTCGTTTTTAGACGATGACAAAAGTAGAGTTACGGATGTAACCTACGAATTATTTAAAGATAATGTCATTGGTTTTTCCTTGGAAAAGGATATTACATTTTCTCAACTCACTATTGATCCTTTCTTAACATGGGCTACGTATTTCGAAGGACCTGTTGGTGATAATGAGTTGGATTATTACTCCTCAATAGCAGATGATCTTGGTAATTACTTTCTGGAAGGATGGATCAATAATGCGGCAAATGATTATCCTACTGTGGATCCTGGAGGGTCCGCTTATTTCCAGAATTACGTTTCCAACAATCTTTATATTGCGAAATTTGATCCCAATAGAAACCTCGTTTGGGCGACATACTACGGAGGGTCCACATCGATTGATTGGTCAACAGCTACAGATCCATTAGCGATTTCGGGTACAACTCTCCATTTTGTTGGAAGTCAACTAAGTTCAGACGCCCCTTTAGTGAATGGAGGAGGATACTACTATGGAGCTCCAAGTAGTGATCCTTACTGGTTGAGGATTAATAAAAATACTGGAGCATTATTACACGCAACAGCCTTCCCTTCACATACAAGTTCTCAACCTAGTATTGCAACGAGTAATTCAGGTCTAGTTGCCATAATTCAACAGACTTATGATTTTGGTAACCCAGAAATTCTTTTTAGACCTGGTGCGTACAACCAAGCGGTTAATGGCGATTATCAGGACATGCATATTATGCTCTTCAATAGTAGTAATAATTTGATTTGGGGAACATTCTTAGGAGGTCCAAATACAACCGACAACTTCCACGTTACGTTTGATAACAACGACAATATTTTCTTTGTAGGAGAAGCGAATAATACATTTTCTCCAAACGCGACCAATACTCATTTACAAAGTTTTCCTGGATCCTATTATCAAAGCACCTATTCAGCGGCAATGGGTAATCACGATTTAATCATTGGTAAATTTAACTCAAGTGGAGCTTTAGTTTGGCACACTTTGTACGGAGGTGATGCTTCTGATGGACTAAAAAGTCAAATGGGAAATGGTTCTAGAGTTATCATAGATCCTGTCACACAAGATCTTTTAGTAATTGGTGGAACAAACAGCTCTAATTTCCCAATACAAACTTTAGCTGGCGCATATAATCAAACAACACCACCTTTAAATACAGATCCAAGCTCAGGGTCCTTCTCAGATTTTAATAGTTTTATTATTAAGTTTAATAATGATGGAGCTCTCAATTGGTCTACTTACTGGGGTGATGACCCTAGCGGCGACTTATTATACGACGGTGTTTTTACGGGTTGTGAAAAATTCATAGTAAGTTCGCGTTCTTTCAGTCATACAACTTTACCTCAAGCTTCAGGATACAATCAAGCTACAGGAGGTCAAGGGTTTTTGATGCAGTTTGACGATAATTTTTCAGCAGAGTGGTCTTCTTATGTTAGTAGTGACATGGGTGAGCCTACAATTGCTCACTCTTCATTGGACAATAGATTATACATTGGAGGCTCAACATTCTCTGAATCAATAACAACACTAGACCCAGGGAATGGAGCTTATTATGATGATATCAATGATGATCCAGACGCTGGCACAACGAGCCCTTCTTTCCTTATCTACGAATTAGATCTTAACCCACAAGTTACTGGAACAAATACAGCTTGTGTTGGTCAAACTATTTCTCTCACAGGAAGTGGAACTCCAGCAGGCAGTATTCCTTGGGTAAGTTCAAATACTGGAGTTGCAACTGTTAATAGCAGTGGCGATGTAACAGGACAATCTGCAGGAACAGCCACTATAACATATACCGATAACGCTGGTTGTTCTGCCAATTTCTCTATTACAATAGGAGCTGTACCTACTGCGAATGCTTCAGCAGTTAGTGCAACGCTTTGTGAAGGAGATGATATAGAGCTTACCGGAAATACTGTGGGAGGGGCTAACTATTCCTGGACAGGCCCTAATGGATTTACAAGTACTTCCGAAGACCCTACAATCACTAATGCAGTGTCTGGTGATGCAGGAACATATTCTCTTGTAATCACATCTGGAGGATGTAGCTCTGCATCTGATGATGTAACAATCACCGTGAATAACAATCCCAACGCAAATGCTGGAGTTGTTTCAAATACAGTATGTGCAGGTGACGATATAGAGTTAACGTCAAATACAGTTGGAGGAGCAACCTATTCATGGACAGGGCCAAATGGATTCACAAGTTCGAATGAAGATCCTACTATTAGTGGTGCGACTACTGGAGCTGATGGGACGTACTCTTTAACAATAACGAATAATGGTTGTATCTCAGCTACAGATAATGTTTCCGTAACAGTTAATGCATCTCCAACAGCTAATGCTGGAGTAACAAATGCGACGATCTGCTCAGGTGATAATATCGAGCTGACAGGAAACACTATTGGTGGTGCAACGTATTCTTGGACTGGTCCGAATGGATTTACAAGTTCGAATGAAGACCCCACTATTTCAGGTGCTACTGTTGCCGCTTCAGGAACTTACTCTTTAACGATTACTGATAATGGTTGTTCTTCTATTGTGGACAATGTTTCAGTAACAGTAAATGCTAATCCATCTGCCAATGCAGGTGTTGTGAATAACACAATTTGTACTGGCCAAAACATACAATTAACTGGGAACACAGTATCAGGAGCTTCTTATTCCTGGACTGGTCCAAATGGTTTTACAAGTTCAAACGAAGATCCGACGATTACAGGAGCAACAACTGCGGCATCCGGGACCTATTCATTGACCATCACGAATAATGGTTGTACTTCAGTAACAGATAATGTTTCAGTTACTGTTAATCCTACTCCAACTGCTAACGCTGGAGCAGTAAGCACAACAATCTGTGAAGGTGATAATATTGAGCTAACGGGAAACACTATTAGTGGTGCAACATATTCTTGGACTGGTCCGAATGGATTTACAAGTTCGAATGAAGACCCCACTATCTTAGGTGCTACAAGCGCTGAATCAGGAACCTATACTCTGATAATCACGCAAGGCTCATGTTCTTCAGCCTCTGACAACGTTTCCATTTCCATAGACCCTTTGCCTTCGGCTATTGCTGGAGTAATTAACGGCAACTTGTGTGAAGGTGATGATATCGAACTTACAGGGAACACAGTTTCAGGAGCTACTTATTCATGGACCGGACCGAATGGTTTTACAAGTTCGGATGAAGACCCTATAATTAGTGGTGTGACTACTGGAGATGATGGAACCTACTCCTTAGTAATATCTATTGGCTCTTGTTCGTCTACAAATTCAGATATCAATGTTACTGTAAACGGCTTACCATCGCTTAGCGCATCCGGAACAGATATTTCATGTTTCGGCGAAAATGATGGAGAAGCAACAGTTTCTGCCACTGGTAATGGACCTTTTGACTATAGCTGGTCTCCTTCCGGCGGTACATCTGTAACAGCATCTGGTCTTGCTCAAGATACATATACGGTAACAGTTACTGATAACAACAATTGTGAATCTACAGAGGTTGTGACTATTAATGAACCTACAGAAATAGTTTTAACAACTTCAACAACCTCATCACAATGCACCGTTGAAGACGGTTCTGCAACAGTTAGTGCAGTCGGAGGCACAGGAAATTATACGTATGAATGGAACGACGCATCCAACCAAACTACTGCTGTGGCAACAGGGCTTGGTGCAGGAAGTTATGAAATCACTGTGACTGATGATAGCGGTTGTTCAGTAACCGAGACGGTTAATGTTAGTTCAGTGAACGGACCTACTGTTTCTATTATTAATGTGACTGATGTTTCTTGTCCTGGAGAAAGTTCTGGTAGTGCCGAAGCCGATGTGACCGGAGGAACTGCGCCATATACGTATAACTGGAGCCCAGGGGGGCAGTCTTCAGCCATTGCAAATAATTTATCTGCTGGCAATTATACGATAGAAGTAACTGATGATGCAGGTTGTTTAGGTACAGCAAACATTACCATTGATGCACCAGCTCCATTTGATGTTTCTGCAACTGTAAATGATGCAGACTGCGGCCAAAATAATGGAGATATTATCGTAACTGCTAGTGGATCAAACGGCAATCTGACTTATGATTGGACGCCCGTTTCAGGTAGTTCAAGTTCTTTATTGAATATTTCAGGAGGAACTTACACTTTAACGATCACAGACGATCAAGCATGTACGTTTGATACATCATTCGTCGTGAATGCGACTGGCGGTCTATCTGCTGTTATTACTCCCGATTCTGTAACAATAGATCAAGGAGACTTAGTGAATATCTCAACAACAGTTGATCCGAATGTTTCAGGCGAAACCTATTCTTGGTCACCTTCAGACGGCCTATCTTGCAATGACTGTCCAAATCCTATTGCAAACCCTGAAGAGTCAACAACGTATATCGTAACTATCCAAACTGCAGACGGGTGTTCGGAAACAGATTCAGTTCAGATAATTGTGGATGACCCGTGTGGGAAAGTTTTTGTTCCAAATATGTTCAGCCCAAATAATGATGGTAAGAATGATGAACTGTGTGTTTACGGAGGATGTCTAACTTCATTTGAAATCAATATTTACAATAGATGGGGTGAAGTTGTGTACCGATCGAATGATCCTGAGATGTGTTGGAACGGAACCTATAAAAACGAACGTCTGAATACTAGTGTATTTGCTTACAAATTAACTTATGTTGACCAGAATGGTGAAGAGCAAAGTGAGTCAGGTAACCTACAACTTATCCGTTAATCCTAAAAGAAACTATTATGAAAGCATTAAATATAATTACCACATCAATACTGACGATTACATCGCTTTTCAGCTCGGCACAAGATATTCACTTCTCTGCTATGGATTATTCTCCACAGAATCTTAATCCAGCATTAGCGGGTGCAAATTTTGATATCCAAGCAAATGTTAATTATCGGAGTCAATGGAATGCTGTTGCTGCTCCTTTCCAAACCATCGGAGCTAGCGCAGACATGAGAATACCCAGTAACAATCAGAAAGCTAAGGGAAAATTTGCCTTAGGAATAAGCTTTTTCAGTGATCGAGCTGGAGAGCAACAAATGAGTTCGAACAATGTAGCTTTAAACGCGGCCTATCATCTTACAATAAATGAATCAAGTAGTATAGGATTAGGCCTAAATACAGGCTTCGGACAGCGCTCCTTTGCAATTTCAGGAGGACAATGGGGTGCGCAATACGACGGTTTAGACTTTGATGCCACGCTCTCAAGTGGAGAAGTATTTAACAACCCAACTTTCTCTTATTTCGATGCAGGAGCAGGTGCTGTTTATAGATATAGACCTGAACCACAATCTCGAAACAATAACGGAACGGAAGTAAATGTAGGGTTGGCAGCTTACCATGTGAATCGACCCAACTTCTCGTTTATTGGTGTGGAAGAGGATCCACTTTATGTACGATGGTCAGGTTTTGCGAATGCTCGCATCGGAATTGGAACAACAAAAATGGCTATTGAACCTGGAGCTTACGCGCAGTTTCAAGGACCTAACATGGAAATTCTACTAGGTACTGACTATCGTTTCTTTTTAAGTCAGGAAACAAGTGATGCAGGAGAAGCTGGTGGTACTTCATTAGCAATTGGATTATTCTATCGAAATCAAGATGCTTTGATCTCAAGATTTTCTGTGCGATTTGGTCAATTCGATGCTGGAATGGCCTATGACTTTAATTTATTCTCGTCTTTGCGAGAAGTATCCAGTGCAAGAGGTGGTGCTGAAATCTTCCTAAGATGGGTAATGAACAATGCTTTTGATAATTCGAGGGCTAGAATTTAAAATCTATTCCTACATTTGTTTAAAATCAAATAATAAGCATTATGAATAAATTATTTTCAGTTCTAGCAATAGCAACAATGTTCTTCGTTACATCTTGTGGCGAAAGTACGGACGCCGTAGAATCAGGAACATATGAAGGTACAATTTCTGAAGTAGAAGCTGACAAAGACGAGATCTATGTTAAAACTGCTGAAGGTCAAACGTTAGAGCTTTATTTCATTGACGAAACTGTACTTACGAAAAATGGAGAAAATGCTGAGTTTTCTGCTCTAGAAGAAGGGCAAACTGTTGAGGTTGAAGTTAAAAAAGTAGGTCAGCGTCTTGATCCTTTATCAGTTAATATTAAGGAATAATTGGACATGCATTCAGTTCCATCAATTTGGAGAACAGAAGTGCTTCATGCACTTTCTGTTCACCTTCCTATCACTGCCCTGATCTTAGCTACCGCATTACTTTTAGCTGCTCTTATTATAAAGAATGGATGGATAAAACCAGCTGCTGGTTTTTTATTGATCACCGGAACAATTGGTGCTTGGATTTCTATGCTAACAGGTGATGCAGCTGATGGTATTGTGTCAAGAACATTATGTGATCCCACGGTCTTAAAGGATCACGAAAATGCAGCTCTTACCACCTCTATACTGTTTACCGTAGCAAGTGCAA
>CBFHJL010000083.1:0-12386 GCA_965656195.1 Brumimicrobium sp.
TCCTAAATCGAAACTTTGCTCCGTATTTCCAGTTGGATCATAAGGGTTATTTATAGGAAACTGAAGATCAATAGAGTCTGGATCCTCCTGCCCAATCGTAACTGATGAAATCATCAACAAAAGAGCCGTTAAGCAGAATGCTAATCTTCTATATATTAATACTTCTTTCAAATCAACAACAATTTATAATACCTTAAGTGCATCTTTAATTAAAAGCTCAACAGTCTCTTGATCTTTCAATACTTTATTCAAGGCCTTATCAGCTTGTTTTTTATCAAAACCTAATGAGACCAATGCAGTTAACGCATCAAAGCGAAGAGTATTGTTCGAATTACTAAGATTATCATCCGACACCTCGAATTTTAACATTTTATCTTTAAGGTCAACTATAACGCGTTGTGCTGTTTTAGCCCCAATACCCTTAACACCTTGTATTGTTGCTACATCCTCCGAAGTTATCGCGTGTGCAATCTCTCCAGGTGTTAAACCAGAGAGCATAATAATTGCCGTACTTGGGCCAATTCCTGATACAGAAACTAAGAAATTAAACATATCCCTTTCTTCTTGATCAGAAAACCCATATAAAACCTGAGCGTCCTCTCTAACTACAAATTGAGTATAAATCTTGATGCTCTCGTTGCTTCCAAGGGCTGAAAATGTATTCAAAGATATTTTAACTTCATAACCGATTCCTCCACACTCCACAATGACATTAGTTGGAGACTTTTCGATCATTCTACCGCTAAGATGTGTAATCATAATTATTTGTTTTGGGCATCAACAACAGCCACTTTCACCATATTCACTATTTCTCTTACACTTGAGCCAAGTTGAAGAACGTGTATTGACTTTCTCAAACCAACGAGTACAGGTCCTATTGCTTCTCCTTCCGTCATCTCTTGTAGAAGCTTATAAGCAATATTACCAGAAGAAAGGTTCGGAAATATAAGTGTATTAACTTCTTTATTTGCTAAATCAGAGAAAGGGAACTGATCCTCCATCATTTCGTTGTTCAACGCAAAGTTTGCCTGAACTTCACCATCTACAGTCAATGTTGGATACTTCTCATGTATGATTTTAACAGCTTTTGCCATTTTATCTGCATCCTTTCCAGTAGCAGATCCAAAGTTTGAATAAGACAATAGTGCAATTCGTGGCGTTACTTTAAACTTCCTTATTGTTTTAGCTAAATTATTGGCTAAATCCGCCACTTCTTCTGCGCTTAATTCAAAATTAACCGTGGTATCTGCTAGAAATACGGGCCCTTTTTTTGTAATAAGGATATACATCCCGGCCACCTTGTCTACGTCTTTTTGTGTTCCAACAACTTGAAGAGCGGGTTTAAGAACGTCTCTATACTTTCGAGTGGCACCAGAAACCATGGCGTCAGCATCACCAGAATGAACCATCATAGCCCCGAAATAATTACGCTCACGCATAATTTTTTTCGCTTCATATGCAGTAAAGCCTTTTCTTTTTCTCATTTCAAAGAAAGTCTCAGCATATCGTTCTCTTCTTTCGTTTTCTTCATCGGCTTTCGGGTCTAAAATCTCCACCTCTGGAAACTCCATGCTGTACTCTTCGATCATTTGCTCTACTTTCTCCTTGCGTCCAAGCAAGATTGGAGTAGTAACACCTTCTTCATATGCTGTCTGAGCCGCTTTCAAAACTTTATAATTGTCTGCTTCAGCAAATACAACTCTCTTTGGATTACGTTCAGCCTTTTCTGTTATTGTTCGAACCAACTTATTATCAAGACCAAGTCTCTTCTTTAATTCTGCCTCGTATGCGTCCCAATCTTTTATAGGCATTCTAGCTACACCTGATTCTATAGCTGCCTTTGCAACAGCGGGTGCAACGTAATAGATCAAACGAGGATCTAAAGGTTTTGGAATAAACTGCTCTCGTCCGAATGTGATACTCTTTTCACCATAGGCCTCACTAACTTCATCAGGAACAGTCTCCTTAGCTAATTCAGCAATTGCATGAACAGCGGCAAGCTTCATTTCTTCGTTAATTGATTTCGCTCTTACGTCTAATGCACCTCTGAAAATAAAGGGAAAACCAAGAACGTTATTGACTTGGTTAGGGTGGTCTGAACGCCCCGTGGCCATAATTACATCATCTCTAGAATCCATAGCGTCTTTATATGCTATCTCTGGCTCAGGATTCGCCAGTGCAAAAACAATAGGGTTGTCTCCCATTGATTTAATCATGTCTTTCGAAACAATTCCACCGCGTGACAAACCAATAAACACATCCGCTCCTTTCATTTCATCCGCAAGTTCACTTGACTTTTTATGAACAGCAAAATGAGCTTTGTTTCCTGTGAGACCATCTCGATCATTTGATAATAAGCCTTTACTATCAAACATATAAATATTTTCAAGTTTGGCGCCGAGAGAACAATAGAGCTTAGCACAGCTCATAGCGGAGGCACCTGCTCCCGAAATAACAATCTTAACTTTCTTTATGTCTTTTTCAGCAAGTTCTAAAGCATTTAGTAAAGCAGCAGAAGATATTATTGCTGTTCCATGCTGATCATCATGCATTACAGGAATGTCTAGCTCTTCTTTTAAGCGTTCTTCAATCTCAAATGCTTCAGGAGCCTTTATATCTTCTAAGTTTATTCCTCCAAAGGTTGGAGCGATAGCTTTTACCGTCTGAATAAATTTTTCTGGATCATTGGCGTCCACTTCGATATCAAATACATCAATGTCTGCAAAGATTTTAAAAAGGACACCTTTCCCCTCCATAACTGGCTTTGAAGCAGCAGGACCAATATCTCCTAGGCCTAAAACAGCAGTTCCGTTTGATATTACGGCAACCAGATTCGCTTTGCTTGTATACTTGTATACATCTTCTGGGTTTTCAGCAATGTGTAAGCAAGGTTCTGCTACACCTGGTGAGTATGCTAATGAAAGATCTCTTTGAGAGCTGTAAGGTTTTGTAGGTATTACCTCTATTTTTCCTGGTTTTCCTTGAGAGTGATAGTCCAGAGCGTCTTGTTTTCTTATCTTAGCCATAACCGTATTTTAATTTTCTAATGCAAGAGCGTAAAATTAATAAAATAGCTCACAAACAAAGAACAAACAGAGCATAGAAGGAGATGAGTAAAAAAACCATTGTGATATTGAGCGGAGCAGGCATGAGCGCCGAGTCCGGGCTAGGAACTTTTAGAGACAGCGGAGGACTGTGGGATGAGTACAGAATTGAGGATGTAGCAACACCCGAGGCATGGTTAAAGGACCCACAAAGAGTCACGGAGTTTTATAATATACGACGAAAACAATGTTTTGAGGCGAAACCTAATGATGGTCATCTGGCTATAGCGGAGCTTGAAAAACACTATAATGTTATTATTGTAACACAAAATATTGATAATCTTCATGAACGCGCGGGCAGTAGCAACATTATACATCTTCATGGAGAAATTGATAAGGTAAAAAGTTCTGGGCCAGATAGTGAGTCAGAATTTTATGATCAAAAGAGTTGGGAGGTCAAGATGGGAGATAGATGCCCGGCTGGTTATCAGTTGAGACCACATGTTGTCTGGTTCGGTGAGGCTGTCCCAATGCTAGAAAAGGGAGCGGAAGCTGTTCAGACAGCTGATATATTCGTTGTAGTCGGAACCTCCTTAAATGTATATCCTGCCGCCGGACTTCTAAATTATGTTCCTGCTCATGCTGATAAGTTTCTAATTGATCCGAACAGGGTTGAAGTTTCTGAGGGTTACACTGTATTTTCCGCGTCCGCAACAATAGGGCTAAAACAGTTCAAAGAAATTATGTTAGACAAAAATACCCCCAGTTAAAAACTGAGGGCATAGAAAACAAATTTATATTTTCTAATATTATTTGCGGACTACTAATTTCTTAGGTTCGCTCATTGTTCCGTAATCATTAAGAATTCGAACAAAATATATTCCACTATTAAGTGTATTCAATTTCAAGTCCTTCGAAGTAGAATTGATTTTTGATTTCAAAACTTGTTTTCCCAGCGCATCAAAAACCAAAACAGCTTCGTCAGATGCTCTTAGCTTTTCAATCTTTAGATTGTTTTTCGATGGGTTTGGATACATATTAAATTCGTTATTATTTGACACCTCCTCTTCTAAACTTAAAAAGCAGTTTGAGTTTGTTGTTCTAAAAGTTATGGTAACAGAATCTAAAACAGTTCCATTTTCAACTACATAATAAACATGTATTCCACAACTTTCTTCAGCGTTTGGATCAATTTGAGGTTTAAGTAGTGTAGTGTCTTCATGATCAACAGAAATCACAGCAGGAGTTTGGTACCATTGAGCATCAGATGCTGAATAGCAAAGGTTTTCATCACAAATTTCATCATCTCTATTAGAGTCGGCTAATCGCTGACGTTGATAGCGGATGTCTATGGTTGATCCAGTTAAGTTGATAACCCTCATGTCATAGTATATTCTAGTATCACTGGGATCTCCTACCGCTTCAACTTCAGTACCACTGATGTCTGTATCTAGGTCAGAAACATGAACAATTTTAACACCTCCTTGAGCGAATGAAACGCTTAAAGAAAGTAAAGCTAAAAACGAGAGTACAAATTTTATCATAGTTTGAAAGTTTTGAATTACTTAATAAATATAGTGATTTTTAAACTATTAACAGAATATGTTTGAGTTGTTGGTGATAAGTAGAGTTTTAGGATTTCAATTTTAAACCATTTTATATAGACGAATAATTTAATTCTTTATAAAATTCGACTTAGGTTTGGGTTAAATAATCTTAAAACTCAATAAAGATGAAACAAATTTTACGAACAGTAGCAGCAACAGTTGCTATTACGTTTGGGTTTAACGCCCAAGCTCAAATTCCTGACAATGGTATATGGCCAGCAGGAGTGGTATTGACAGATATTGACGGGGTTCAGCACGACATCGATGCGATATTGGATGCAGGGAAACCTGTTGTACTTGACGCATTTGCTGACTGGTGTCCTCCTTGTTGGTCATATCATCAAGGTCATGCTCTAGAAGACTTATACACTGCATACGGTCCTGACGGAACTGATGAGCTAATGGTTTTTGGTGTTGAATCTGATCCGGGAGAAGCGGAAGCAAACATTTCTGATCCAAACACGGGAGAAGGAGATTGGACAGTTGGAATTTCTTATCCTTTAGCAAATGATGATAATATCGCAGGTATTATAAATCAAGGATATTATCCAACAATCATATTAATTTGCCCTGATAGAACAGTTACAGAAGTAGGTCAAATATCTACGGCTCAGCATTATTCAGCAGCGCAAGCTTGTGGATCTGCTGCAACTGATGCGAATGATGGTCAATTGCTTTCTTATTTAGGTCAAACTGAAACTTGTGACGATGTCCAATTAGAAGTTCTTCTTCAAAATTATGGAACAACAAACTTGACATCTGCAACTATCTCTGCATATGATGGAGGTACTCAAGTTGCTACTACTAACTGGACAGGTAACCTTGCTCCATACCAAGTAGAAGAGGTTGTTGTTGGAACTGTGACTCCAACAGGAAACACTACTTATTCTATTGAGATTGATGATAATGATGATAATGTATCTAATAATACGCTTTCTCAGCAAATAACAGAAGCTCCTACTACAGGAAACATTATCAAGTTAGAAGTTACAACAGATTATTACCCTGGAGAGACTTCTTGGGAAATTCGTGACGGAAACAATGCAGTAATTGAGTCGGGTTCTTACCAAGCGGGAACTGACGATCAATTTGGTGCTGGTGGACCAGACGCTTTAATTACGCACGAGTACTTCATCGACTTAGGTTCAACAGGATGTTATACTTTTATTCTTGAAGATTCTTTTGGTGATGGTATGATTTATAACGGAGGAACATCTGTTTCTGGTTTTGGTGCTGTGATTACTTCATATGATGGTAACACTACAGCTGTTGATTTAGATGGAACTTCTTTCGAAGATGCATTGGATGGAAAATTCCAGTCTGATGGGTCAACTCAAGGGGCTAGTTTAGATGAGAACACATTCGCTAATAATATGAATGTATATCCAAACCCAGCTTCAAACAATGTAAATGTAGACTTTACACTTTCAAATGATGCTGACGCAACTGTTGAATTATTAAACGGTTTAGGTCAGGTTGTTTCAACACAAGTGCTTGGTCATGTTTCAGGAGAGCAGTCAGTATCTATTGATGTAGCTAGTCTTGAATCAGGAATGTATATTGTTAAAGTGAAAACTTCAAATGGAGAAATCACAAAAAGAGTTTCAATTGTTAAGTAATTCTTTCATGAAATGATATCCGAAGGGGAAGACTAGTGTCTTCCCCTTTTTTGTGTTTGAAAATCCAAGAATACAATCTGTATTGATAATCAATACCTTCATCATTTCCTTATATTTGTTTTGCACTTGGAACAGTTTGTGCATAGTAAATCCAAACTATAAAATTGTATACGATGAAAACTACTTTTATTTCAGTACTAACGGCGTTCTTTATAACGACAACTGTAAGCTATTCTCAGGAAGGTGAGAACACTTTACTTAACAAGAAGGTGCCAGATGTTCAGTTGAAAAATACAGAGGGAGAGACAATCCATACAGGGAGTCTTGAAAATGATGGGAAACCAATAATAATTTCGTTTTGGGCAACGTGGTGCACTCCTTGTAAGAAGGAATTGAACACGATAAATGATATGTACATTGATTGGCAAGACGAAACAGGTGTTCGTTTGGTCGCTGTTTCCGTGGATGATGAGAGAACTAAAAATAGAGTTGTTCCTTACGTTGATTCAAAATCTTGGGAGTATCAAGTTTTATTGGACCCTAATGGAGAGCTAAAAAGAGCAATGGGTGTGAATAACGTGCCTCATACTTTTCTGATAGATGGAGAAGGAAATATTGTGTATTCGCATAATAACTACGCTCCAGGGGATGAGTATGAACTGTATGACAAAATTCTTGAAATTACAGAGTCGTCAGAGGAATAAGTAAACAGGCCCATTTTAAACACTACTTTTTAATGAAACGTAAGATAATAGCAACCTGCTTTGTATTTACCACTTGGACGTGGACTACATTGCTTGCCCAAGGAAGCATTTCAGGTAACATGGAAACGATATATCAATATTTAGTTTCAGATAGTGCAATTAATGCACTTCAGCCTGATGAGGAGTCTCTGATCAACTCTTACATGAATATAAACTACAGAAACCAAGGTTTTAAGGCTGGTGTTAGAGTTGAAGCATATATGCCAAGAATATTAGGTTATCCAGATCGTTTTGATGGTGCAGGTTTAGGCTATCGTTATTTTGGTTATGAGAATGACTTAGTTGATATAACCGTCGGTAATTTCTATGAGCAATTTGGTTCAGGCCTTATATTCAGAGCCTACGAAGATCGAGCTTTGGGCTTTGATAATATGATGAATGGTGTGAAAATCAATCTCAGGCCATATAAGGGCGTAACACTAAAGACAGTTTATGGACGACAGCGATTTTCATTTGTTGATGGAAAGAATAATTATGCCCCGGGTATTGTGAGAGGTGCAGATCTTGAGTTTAATTTGAACGAATGGTTTCCAAAACTTTCAGAGAATAAATGGAGAGTAACAGCTGCGGGTTCTTTTGTATCGAAATATCAAGAGGATAAAAACACGCAATATGTTCTTCCTGAAAATACTGGGTCTTATGGTGGTCGTTTAGAGCTTGCATATAAAAAGTTTTTCTTGAATGGAGAGTACATTATCAAAGAACAGGACCCTTCTCAGGATAATGCGTTTATTTACAATTATGGAAAGGGAATTCTAATCAACGCAGGATATTCTCAAAAGGGATTAGGTGTTCTGCTTTCTGCTAAGTCAATTGATAATATGAGCTTCAGAAGCGACAGAAATGCAACGCTTCAAGATGTCACGGTTGGTTTTATCCCACCTTTAACAAAGACTCATACATATAACCTTGTAGCTACGCTTTACCCTTACGCGTCTCAGCCAAATGGAGAGGTGGCGTTTCAAGCCGATGTGATTTATAAGTTAAAAAGAGGCTCGAAGTTAGGAGGGAAGTATGGAACAGACGTTGCCTTGAATTTTTCAACGGCTTATGAGCCATTGAAAAGAACAGCAGGTATTCCTGCAAATGACTCTACTAGAGTTTCCTATGAGTCCAGACTCTTTGATAAAAGTGATCTTTTATACTGGAGAGATATAAATGTACAGATAAAGAGAAAGCTCAATAAGAAATGGACACTGAAATTGAATTATTTCAACATATCAATGAATAATGATGTTTTAAAACTGACAAATGAAAAGGGAATTATAGAGTCTCATATTGGTGTTTTAGATGTTGAATATAAAATCAATAGAAAGCATACAGTTAGGGCGGAGCTTCAAGGGCTTTGGACAGTGAATAATAAGGATAGAGGTGATTGGGCTACAGCAATAGTAGAATATACAATCTCTCCTGATTGGTTTTTTAGTGCAATATTTCAATCCAATTATGGAAACCCAATTCCAGAAGACCGCATTAATTATCCTATGGTGTTCGTAGGTAAAATTTGGGGAGCTACTCGATTACAGGCAGGTTACGGAAGACAAAATGCAGGTCTGTTCTGTGTTGGAGGAGTTTGCCGTTTTGTGCCGGCTTCGAATGGTTTGACAGTTACTTTTTCGCATAGTTTTTAAATGATTATTATGGAGTCAATGAAAAGATTTAGTTGTGTTATTGCTGCTTTGGGCGTGTTGTTTTTTAATAGCTGTGATAAGGTTGAAAATCCATATGAAAATCAGGCAAGCATAGACTTGGACACAACGTTGTACCCAGGATTGTGGCAGGATTATTTGGATAATGAATACCCTGACTTTCCAGCAAATACGAATACAGACATCAACGTTCTTTTGGAAGACTATACAGGGCATACTTGTAACAATTGTCCAACAGCTGCAACAGAAGCGCATACGATTTATGAGAATAACCCTGATCGTATCTTTGTTGCATCAATTCACGTTGATCCAGGAGCTGCACTATCATTTCAAGAAGCAGAAGCTTCAGGGAGCTATTCAACGGATCATACCAACCCTGATGCAATTGAATACGGATTGACCTTTCAAAACGGCTTTAACTTTATAGGAAACCCCCAGGGAACAGTGAACAGGAAGGTTGTGGATGGGAAAATGTTTGATTTTTATGGAACATGGCAGAGTCGTGCAACTGACATTCTCACAACAAACGATTTAAAGTTTAATCTTCAATCTGAATTCAATTTTTTCGAAAGTACAAATGGTGGTTTCTTGCATGTTGAAGCAGAAAAATTGACTACAGAAGAAATAGAAATAAATACGGTTGTTTACGTTATACAAGACACCTTAACGGATTGGCAGTTGATGCCAAACAATACGAGCAATGAATTCTATTTGCACAGGGATAAACATTTGGGAAGCGTTGATAACAATCCTTTTGGAATTCCAACATTTGCTCCTGATGATCCAGATGGTACGTTAAGGGTACTAGATTACTCGTATGAAGTACCGGATGATTTAACTCCAGAAAATATGCATTTCTTAATTTATGTATTTAATACTGAAACCTACGAAATCCTGCATGTTATCAAGCAAAAACTTGTCGAGTAAGTTCTTTCTTATTACACGTTGACGATATCAATTGTATTTCGCCTAAGTTTACTATTTTTGAATGTAATTTCTTAATCTCGTAGACATGGGTAAAATTCTAGTTATTGATGATGAAAAAAGTATCAGGAGAGCACTGAAGGAAATCCTGGAGTTTGAAGATTTCGAGGTTGACGAAGCTGAAGATGGAAAAGAAGGTCTTGCCAAAGCAAAAGCATCATTTTACGATATTATCTTTTGTGATATAAAAATGCCTAAAATGGACGGCATGGAGGTCTTGGAGGAAATTCAAAAGGAAAAACTAGAGAGCCCCGTTATAATGATCTCAGGTCACGGGAACATCGAAACTGCAGTAGAGGCAATTAAAAAAGGAGCTTTTGATTTTATTGAAAAACCTTTAGACCTAAATAGAATCCTTGTTACAATTCGAAACGCTAAAGATAAATCCTCATTGGTTGAGGAGACAAAGACGTTGAAAAAGACAGTACAGCGCTTTAAAGGGTCATCTATCATTGGTGACACGGAAGAAATAATGCAGATCAAAGAAATGATCGCTAAAGTTGGTCCAAGTGAAGCTCGTGTTTTGATTACAGGAGAGAATGGTACAGGGAAAGAATTAGTAGCTAGATCGCTTCATGATAATAGTCCGCGAAAAGAAAATCCTTTTATCGAGGTAAACTGTGCCGCTATACCCGCGGAGTTAATAGAAAGTGAGCTTTTTGGTCATGAAAAAGGAGCCTTCACTTCTGCTGTAAAGCAGAAGAAAGGGAAATTTGAACTAGCTACAAAGGGGACTTTATTTCTCGATGAAATAGGGGATATGAGCGCTTCAGCACAAGCAAAAGTTTTACGAGCGCTCCAAGAAAATGTAATTCAACGTGTTGGGGGTGAAAAGAACATTAAAGTTGCTCCGCGTATAATTGCTGCTACAAACAAGAACTTAAGAAAAGAAATAGAGGAAGGAAACTTCAGAGAAGATCTTTTTCATAGATTAAGCGTCATTCTTATTCATGTTCCTACTTTGAACGATAGGCCGGAAGATATTCCTTTGTTAGCTGATCATTTTTTAACAATGACTTGTGCTGACCATGGTATTCCACGAAAAAAGTTTTCTGAAGATGCTCTAGAAGCACTTAAGAACACCAATTGGTCAGGTAACATCAGAGAGCTTAGAAACATCGTAGAGCGCATGGTGATTTTATGTGATGATGAAATAACGGGCTTCGACGTGAATACATTTTCAAACCCCAGAGGTTAGGTCTTTTTGGCATAGTATGTTTTTACAAAAATTATTCAATCGAAAGAAAGAGGACCCTATGAAATATTTAGTTGTCGGGCTTGGAAACCCAGGGGATAAATATGATAATACAAGGCATAACATAGGCTTCGAAGTCTTGGATGAGTTTGCCATTGAACGAGAGGCTAAATTTGAAACAGTCAAATTAGGTGATGTGGCTACTGCAAAATGGAAAGGTAGAACCATCATTCTTTTAAAGCCTTCTACTTATATGAATTTAAGCGGCAAGGCGGTTAACTATTATTTGCAAAAGGAAAAAATCCCTATCGAGCGTCTTCTGGTAATCACCGATGATATTGCCTTGGATTTCGGTAAACTAAGGATGAAGGGTAAAGGAAGTGATGGAGGTCACAATGGTCTTAAGAATATTCAAGAAACCCTTAACACTCAAAGTTATGCGCGTTTGCGTTTTGGTGTAGGAAAAGATTTTCATAAAGGGCAACAAGTCGACTATGTTTTGGGTGAGTGGAGCGATGAGCAGAAGGATCAACTTTCGGAACGAATAAAAACCGCTGCTGAATTCATCAAAGGGTTTACTACAATAGGCTTGCAAAAAACCATGTCAAACTGGAATAATAAATAGGTATTACTTTAAATGGATTTTGACCTTGAAGCGATAAGGAGTCAATGTGAATTAGATCAAACGCCAGTGTTTCATAGCCATTTAGGCGGTGGAGACATAAATGAAGTATTCGTTATCCGTGTGAATGAAAAAAAGTGGGTCGTAAAGAAAAATGAAAACCATCGTTTTCCAAGAATGCTTGAGAAAGAGCGAACGGCGTTGGACTATCTGATCGAAAAAACTAGTGCCTTCTATCCTAAACCGATAAAGAGCTTTGCCGAAGGTAAGTTTCAGTACTTGATTATGGAGTACGCAGAAAAGTCAGAAAACACATCAATCGGTCAGCAAAATCTTGGTATAGAGCTAGCAAAACAACATAGGGTTTCGTATGACAGGTTTGGCTGGAAAGAAGATAATTACATAGGGTCGCTACATCAAAGCAACGCATATGAGGAAAAGTGGGCCGATTTTTATGCCACACATAGAATATTGACGCAAGTAAAAAAGGCTTTTAATCAAGGTATAGTTGATCGTTCTTTCATTAAAAGGATAGAGCGATACTGTACTAAGTTAGAAGGCTTATTTCCAACAGAGAGCCCATCTTTATTGCATGGTGATTTATGGGGGGGAAACTACTTTATAGCAAATAATGATGTTCCATTTTTGTATGATCCTGCTGTGTATTATGGTCATCGGGAGATGGATATTTCAATGACAATGCTTTTCGGAGGATTTACAGATGATTTTTATCGGTCTTATAATGATGTTTACCCTTTAGAAGAAGGGTGGGAGGAGAGGGCTTTTCATGGGCAAATGTATCCAAATCTGGTTCATCTTAACTTATTTGGCGAGTCTTATTTAGGTGCCATCTCGAGAGTTTTAGATAGATTTTAATTATCACTAAAACGCAAGGTTATTGT
>CBFHJL010000084.1:0-12268 GCA_965656195.1 Brumimicrobium sp.
AATTGTGTCAGAACCAACTACATTTACAGCTGGCAAAGCAAAGCCTTTTTCTTTGGCATAATTGAATATCTTTTGTACCTCTTTTCCAGTCGCAACACCGGGCTTTATTCCATGTGACATATTCTTCAATTTTTGTGGTGGCAAATGTAGTAAATATCTTTAAATGCAGAAAGTTTCACATCCATCGGATGTTTTGCATTAAGCTTTATTTTCTACAAATTTTTTAAAATCATTGAGGTATTTCAAAGACTGTTTTTTAAAAGCTCCTTTCATCAAGAAAGCCATTATTTTCATAATTCCTTTGAATTGAAATAGATTGTCTGTTGTGTACCTTGTTGTTTCGGGACCTAAAGACTCAAATTGATTATCAACTTCATTATATACTCCGTTTACCTCATAACTGACTTTATATGATTTTGGTAGGTTGTTAATTAGAACCTTCTCGAGCATTTTCATTTTGCGCTTACCAGTATCAAAATGAAGATATGTTTGGGAACCTTCTTTACCTGGTTCACCTTTTACATGTTCCAGTTTTTCTAGACCCTTCATCCAATCGTAGTAGTTTTCCGTATTTTCGAACTCCTGTACAACTTTCTCAAGAGGTAGATCAATATCTACAAGTACTTCATATCGCATAATTATTTCATTATTTCTTTTGTGGAAGTATTTCCAGCAATGATCACGTTGATTACTAGGTAAGCCATGGGTATTAGGCTGGTAAAAAACCATGTTATAGAACTTAAACCTTGAGAAAATATCCCCATACTATTAGCATTGTTTCCTAGCTGCCCGTTCATGTCGGAAAGCATGAAAAAGGTAATGTATCCGCTGAATAGGTGATAACCTATACCCAACAAGCAAACAATCAAATATAACTTTCTACCCCACTCTCTGCGCAGAGCATAACCAATACCCCCTACAATAAATAGGATAGCAATAATAATTGCTACAACTGTGAGCATTTTTTGATAATCAACAAATCGTTTCAAAGCATCAAAAGTATTGTTTTGTTGATGGGATAAATTATTTGCTATATCTGAAAAAGCATCAATGAAGCTCATCATAATGAACCTGATAAAAGATATGATAAGATAAATGATTCCTAAGCCGAAAGTTATCCAGCCAAATACTTGAACGTAGCGTTTAGCTGTTGCATTTTCAGCTTTGTCAATTACATTTAACTCAAAGTCATCTAAGTTTTCTAAATCGTCCATCTTTGCTGTACGGATAAAAAAATAGGCCATCAAAATGACGACCTATCTTCACCAAATATATAAAATCTATACTATTTTAATCCTAATAATACTTCATAAGGGTCAGTTCCTCCAAAGATCATGCGTTCTGGATTTTCGAGCATTTCTTTAACCTTTACTAAGAAACTTACGCTTTCTTTTCCATCGATAATACGGTGATCATAAGATAGAGCCAAGTACATCATGGGTCTAATTTCAACTTTCCCATCTATAGCAACTGGACGCTCAACAATGTTGTGCATTCCCAATATTGCAGATTGTGGAGGGTTGATAATTGGTGTCGACATCATAGAGCCGAATACACCTCCATTCGTAATCGTAAAAGTACCACCCGTCATTTCGTCTGGCGTGATTTTACCATCTCTTGCCTTAATTGCCAATCGCTTAATTTCTCTTTCGATTTCAGCTAATGACATTTGTTCTGCATTTCTTACTACAGGTACCATTAATCCTTTTGGAGAAGAAACTGCAATACCGATGTCCGCATAATCGTGAACGATCATGTTCTTCCCTTCTATTTGAGCATTAACTGCAGGGAATAAGTTTAGGGCCTCAGTACATGCCTTAGTAAAGAAAGACATGAATCCTAAATTAGTTTCATGGTGATCTGCAAATGCTTTTTTGTACTTAGTTCGAAGGTCCATGATTGGTTTCATATCCACTTCGTTAAACGTCGTTAACATCGCTGTCTCATTCTTAACAGAAACTAGGCGCTCCGCAACTTTACGGCGTAACATGGACATTTTCTTAGGCTCTTTGTCTCGAGTTCCACCCCATCCGGCAGCCGCATCAGCACTGAATCCACCAGCCATATGTTGAATCACATCTTGTTTCGTGATTCGTCCATCTTTACCTGTTCCGTTAATTCTATCTCCAGAAACATTATTTTCTTTCATGATCTTAGAAGCCGCAGGAGATGCAGTTCCAGATGCGTATGTTTTCTCTGAGGGTCCAGGATCAGGTTTTGAAGATTTCTCTTCTTTCTTCTCTTCTTTCTGTTCTGAAGCAGTTTCCTTTGCCTCAGCTTTCTTCTCTTCCTTTTTTGGGGCCTCCTTTTTTTCTGGAGCCTCAGCTGAAGTGTCAATCAAACAGACAACTTGACCAACTTCGACAGTGTCCCCCTCTTCAGCTTTCAGTGTTATTGTTCCAGCAACTTCCGCTGGAAGTTCTAGTGTAGCCTTATCAGAATCAACTTCTGCTATGGTTTGGTCTTTCTCTACATAGTCACCATCTTCAACGAGCCACTCTGCAATTTCAACCTCTGAAATTGACTCTCCAGGACTCGGTACTTTCATTTCTATAACTGACATGATTGTATTGTTAAATGTTATTTTGCAGCTACTGCTGCGTATTCAAATAAGTTGTCGTAAAGTGCTTTTAATCTTCTTAAATGTATTTCCTTAGCTCCTGCTGCCGGTGCCGCAGAACCTTTACGTGAAACACATTTTAGGTCAATGTGGCGCATGTTCATAGCCATGTAAGTCCATGCTCCCATATTTTCAGGTTCTTCTTGACCCCAAATTATGTTCTTAGCATTTTTGTACTTACCTAATATCGCATTGATTTGATCAATTGGTAATGGGTATAGTTGCTCAACACGAACGAATGCCATGTTTTTAATTTCACGTTTTTCAGCTTCAGCAATAAAGTCATAGTACACCTTACCAGAGCAAAGAACTACGTTTGTTGCGGTATCATGAATGTTTTGTGGATCATCTATCACCTCTTTGAAGCTTCCTTGTGCTAAATCTTCCAACTTAGATGTTGCTTTAGGATAACGCAATAGCATCTTCGGAGAGAAAACGATTAAAGGTTTTCTGAAATTACGTTTTAACTGTCTTCTTAACAAGTGGAAATGATTAGCTGGCGTAGTCGAGTTGACAACTTGCATATTCAAATCTCCACAACTCTGAAGGAACCTTTCCATTCTCGCTGAGGAATGCTCTGAACCTTGTCCCTCGTAACCATGAGGTAAAAGAACTACAAGTCCCGATTGAATGTTCCATTTGTCCTCACCTACCGTGATGAATTGGTCGAACATAATTTGCGCTCCATTCATAAAGTCACCAAACTGTGCTTCCCAAACTGTCAGTCCTTCAGGTTGAGCTAAAGAATAACCGTAATCGAATCCAAGTACACCGTATTCTGATAATAGAGAGTTGTATATTGACATTTCAGCTTGGCCTTTCTCGAGTATGTTCGCTGTAATGATTTCCTCTTCATCATCTTCTGTTTTTACAACAGCATGTCTGTGAGAGAATGTACCCCTTTCAACATCTTGACCTGATATTCTTACGGGATGACCTTCTACTAATAATGTTGCATAGGCAAGCATTTCTGCCATTCCCCAGTCAAGATTATTATTTTTGATCATGTTATCACGATCTTTAAAGAGTTTTTTCACCTTACGGAAAACATTTTTTCCCTCAGGAAGCGTGGTTAATTTCTTACCAAGCTCGATTAATTTCTCTTTTGGTACTCCAGTGACATGACTTTCTTTAAAGTCTTCTTCTGTTGCATAGTCAAAGTCTTTCCAAAGATCTCCTAAGAAATTCGTCACATTGACCTTCTCTTGCTTTTTTGATGCTTCAAAACGATCATCAAGTTTCGTGTTGAGTTCGTTCTTGACCGATTCATCAAATTCTTCATCAATAACACCTTCTTTGATCAATTGATCACGGTAGATTTCTCTAGGGTTAGGATGTTTTGCTAAAGCTTGATATAGTTTTGGTTGTGTGAATTTCGGCTCATCACCTTCATTATGACCATACTTACGGTAACATAATAGGTCGATAAATATATCTTGATGGAATTTCTGTCTGTATTCTAATGCAATTAAAAATACTTGTGCGACAGCTTCAACATCGTCACCGTTTACATGGAAAACGGGACTAAGTGTAGTTTTACCTACATCTGTACAATAAGTACTTGAACGACCGTCTCGATAATTCGTTGTAAAGCCAACTTGGTTGTTAACTACGATGTGAATAGTACCTCCAGTTCTGTAACCGTCAAGTTGAGCCATTTGAATAACCTCATAAACAACTCCTTGACCAGCAATAGCAGCATCACCATGTACCAGGATCGGTACAATCTTATCTTCTGATTTTAAATAATCATCTATTTTGGCTCTAACAATTCCTTCTACTACAGGGTCTACTGCCTCAAGGTGTGAAGGGTTTGGTGCTAGCGTCAGTTGTATCTCTTTGTCGTCAACTTTAATGTTGCGAGTTTGACCTAAATGGTATTTCACATCACCGTCAAAAGAATCCTCGTCGTCAAATTCTTTTCCTTCAAATTCCCCAAATAATTCCTCAATATCTTTATCGAAAATATTTACGAGCGTATTCAAACGACCACGGTGAGCCATACCCATCACGAATTCTTCAACTCCATGGGCAGCTCCTTTGCGAACCATTCTTTCGAGACCTGGAATTAACGCTTCTCCACCTTCTACAGAGAAACGCTTTTGACCAACGTATTTTTTCTGTAAAAACTGCTCGAATAATGTAGCTTCGCTAAGCTTTCGATAGATCTTCTTTTTATCTTCATTACTGAACTTTGGTCGATTGTCCAATTCGAGTTTGTCCATGAACCATTTCTGGCGCTCAGGATCACGAATATAATGAAACTCAAGTCCAATGCTTTCGCAATAAGCAGCTTCAAGATGATCTATGATATCTTTTAGCGTTGTAGTTCCTAATCCAATTTCAGATCCAGCTTGAAATTCTTTATCGAGATCAGATTTCTCTAAACCGAAATTTTCAATGTCTAGCGTTGGGCTGTACTTTCTACGTTCACGAACAGGATTAGTTCTTGTAAATAAGTGACCACGCGAGCGATAACCCTCAATCAGATTAATTACTTTAAACTCTTTTTGGAAGTTTTCTGGAACTCCTCCTCCTTCTTCGTAACTCGTTTGGGCAAATTCAAACCCTTCGAAAAACTTTTTCCACCCTTCGTCTACACTGTTAGGATCTTTTCTGTACGATTCGTACAATTCGTCAATTGCATTGACGTCGGCATTGCCTACATATGATATTTTGTCCATGTTATTGTTAACATTTATGGAATAACAAATCTACAATTTTCTTAGACTAAATACATGAAAAAGCGTGATTTTGTTTAGAAGGTCGAGAGTTAAAATTTAATTATTAAATTCACTAATCTAACTTATTCTTGATATACCCCTTATGAAAGCCTTTATCTTGATCCTATTTTCGATTTTTAATTTATTTGATTTAAGCGCACAAAAAAATGACAATGTTCCAAACCCTAATCAGGATTTAAAGGTAGATACAATAGACTTTGAAACCATGAGTTTTGATGAATTGTATTCATTCATGAAGCCATACCCTGAAGCGTTTACGCACATACAATTCGCAAAAGAAAGTCATGCTTTCTCCACTGTTTTCTCTACACTGTCAGGTTTTCCGTTAGGATTCGCATTAGGCTATTTCTTTTTCACAGGTGATTTTTTATGGCAGCCTGTCGCGATTGGTGGTGGATTACTGGGAATAGCACTTCTTTTTGAAAGTCGAACCAAGAGTCAAACTCGAAAAGCGATTGATGCATATCACGCCAGAAATGATAGCGCTTATAGTAGCAGGTTAACGTTTAGTTTAGGGGTTGGATTCACACAACAAGGTATTGGGTTTGTTTTAAGTTTCTGATGGCATATCCTCTACTCAGTATTCATTATTCAAATGCTACCGTTACAGTTTGTGCGATTCAAAGTGAACCTAGCTTATATTTCTCGCGGTATAACACCTTTTGTGCAGACCTTCTTAGTAAGGCCTCAGACAAAGAACGATGGGGTTGTTCTGCTTCATCGAATAGTTGACTCACCTGTGATTCAGGAAGGTCGGCTATATACAGCAGTTGCGTAAGAAGATGAGGAGCTTCATTCATAACTAGCTCAACTTCCTTAGTCAGGTACTCTAAAAAATCATTTGGATTCGCCAAAATTTCGTCGGGAAGCTCTAATGCTATACCTACCCGCAAAAAATCTTTTTTAAGCTGTTCGAAAGTGTCAGTAGCAAATTTATTCTCCTGAAGTCGTTCAATTATTTCGTTATTTAGCAAATCTTGTAAGTTTCTTTACGTTAGATAGTTTTCTAAAGTAATAAAATTATTTTCGCAGAATAAATTTACTGGGGATGAAAGTTTTCAAATTTGGAGGAGCATCTGTGAAAGATGCAGCAGCGGTTAAAAATGTAGCTGGGATCTTAAATCGATTCAAAAACGAGGATCTTTTTGTTGTGGTTTCTGCAATGGGCAAAACGACCAACGCAATGGAAAGCATCGTCAGTGCTCTTTACGATAAAAACGTTGATACTTTTAATGAATTAGTTGAGGAAAGAAGACAATTTCAACTTGAAATAATGAAGGAACTTTTTGAAGATTACTCATTACCTATTTTTCAGATTATCGATGAACTTTTTGACGACTTATTGAATAAGAGGTCTGAAAAAATGGCTCCTAATTATGATTTCCAATACGATCAAATTGTTTCCTTCGGGGAGGTCATTTCGACAAGAATAATCACTGCATTTTTAGAATTGAATCGAGATGATGTCGTATGGGGTGACGCCCGAACGTTTATCCGAACAAATCACACTTACCGTTCGGCAGAGGTTGATTGGAGCATGACAACGGAGTTGATCGATAGATTTAAAGG
This sequence comes from Brumimicrobium sp., assembly GCA_965656195.1. Classification (GTDB taxonomy): domain Bacteria; phylum Bacteroidota; class Bacteroidia; order Flavobacteriales_D; family Crocinitomicaceae; genus Brumimicrobium. The sequence goes on from CBFHJL010000084.1 coordinate 6,934, forward strand.
TAATCATTCGGATAAAAAAGTGTGTATTACGCAAGGGTTTATTGGTCACACGGAAGAGAACTTTACTACAACTTTAGGTAGAGAAGGATCCGATTTCACAGCAGGAATAATTGCGTATTGCACGAATGCAGAGGGTGTGACGATCTGGAAAGATGTTCCAGGGATGTTGAATGCCGATCCAAAATGGTTTGATAACACGGTAAAACTTGATAGTATTTCATTCAAGGAGGCAATTGAATTGGCTTATTATGGAGCTTCGGTAATTCACCCAAAGACGATCAAGCCATTGCAGAATAAAAACATTCCACTATTTGTAAAGTCGTTTGTCGATCCGGAAGCAGCAGGAACAGTTATACAGGAATCTACGGAAAATGATCACTTGATTCCTTCGTTTATTTTTAAAGTAAATCAAGTTTTACTGTCCATTACTCCAAAAGACTTCTCATTTATTGTCGAGCAAAACTTGAGTGATATATTCGGAAAGCTGGCAATCTCGGGAGGACATATCAATATAATGCAGAATTCAGCCGTAAGTTTTACGGTGTGTTTGGATATTGATGATTTACGTTTAAATAAGCTCGTCGATTTACTGAGCGAAGACTACGTTGTTCGTTATAATAGAGGGTTAGAGCTTGTTACAATACGTCATTTTGATCAAGCTACCATTGATCGAGTTACGACACACAAAGAAACCTTAATGGAACAGAAAACAAGGCATACTGCTAGGATAGTGATGAAGGATGTTTAGTTGATTTCTTCAAAAGATGTTGTAATCCCTTTAATTAAAGCAGAGCTAAATCCATTGTGCTCCATTTCATTAAGTCCCGCAATTGTACACCCTTTTGGAGTAGTCACTTTATCGATTTCTGTTTCGGGATGAGATTCATTTTTGATTAATAACTCCGCTGCTCCTTTTACAGTTTGAGACACAATTTCACTTGCTGTTTTTGCATCGAAGCCTATTTGAATCCCCCCTTGTGTCATACTTCTCATGAAGCGAAGTACATATGCAATTCCGCAAGCACCAATGACCGTTGCGGCATCCATTAATGGCTCATTAATTAATATGGATTTACCGATTGAATCGAAGCAGGACTTCACCTTTTCGATGCTTTCTACATTATCTGTATTACTAGATATACAGGTCATAGATTCACCTACTTCTGCTGCGGTATTTGGCATAGCTCTGAAAATCTGTACCTTTTTGGTAAATATATCTTCAAGCTGCTCAATTGTAATTCCCGTAGCTAATGAAACAATCATGTGGCGCTCTGGATCGATTTTATCTTTAATGCCTTCAGCTACTTCAAGTATGTTGTATGGTTTTAAACCGAGAATGATGATGTCAGCGAATTCAATCGCATCCATATTTGAGGGACTAGTCGTAACGCCAATACTTTTTAGGTCTTTAAGTTGATCAATATTTCTTTTCGTGGCGAATAGTTCCGATGGCTTTACTCCATCTTTGATTAATCCATTGATAATTGCAGAACCTAAGTTTCCGCAGCCTATGACAGCAATCCTATTGTTTCCCATAACCTATTGATAACTAGAATAAAAAATTTGCGCGAAGATAAGTGAAACTACAAAGATAGATGTTAGGGTATGTAGTTTATTTTAGACGGGGAAAACCATTCAATAATTTAGGGGTTAACTAAACTTTCCTATCACCTTATCTGCCAACACATCACTCAATTTGAAATAACTTTCATGTGTCCATCCCCCAACGTGTGGAGAGAAGATCACATTTTCCATTTCAAGTAATGTTTTGAATTCAGGATTATCATCTGCAGCAAGAGTCTTCTCAAAAGATGCTTTTTCGTATTCGAGGACGTCTAGGCAAGCACCGAGAATGCTCGTTTCTTGTAGTCCTTTTAGTAGGTCTGAAGATTTGATGATCTTTCCTCGTGCAAGATTTATGACATATATGGGCTTCTTAAATTGCTTAAAGAATTCCTCACCTGCCATGAATAGCGTTTCTTCATTTTGAGGAATATGGAAAGAAATTACATCAGCTTGTTCGAAAATTTCCTTCATTGATGCGGCATTGGCGAATTGATCACCATAATCTGACTTGTATTTATCATAGGCAAGCACATCGACATCAAATCCGTAAAGCTTTTTGGCGAATGCTCGTCCATTGTTTCCGTAACCAATTATGCCAACAGTTTTGCCGTCAAGTTCAACTCCACGGTTCTCTTCTCTCTTCCAGATGCCTTTTCTTACTTCCGTATTACCGCGACACAGATTATTGAATAATGCAAGCAACATTCCAAGCGCATGTTCACCTACTGCATTTCGATTTCCTTCAGGCGCATTGAAACAAGTCACACCATTTTTTTTAGCCGTTTCGAGATCTATGTTTTCTAATCCAGCTCCACTACGTGCAATAAACTTTAGGTTAGATGCAGCATTCAGAAATTCAGCATCAATAGGAAAACGAGACCGAACAACAATCCCTTGGAATTTATCTATTTTATTAAAACACTTTTCTTTAGTCCATTGGGTTCCATCTATACAGATGAATCCTTTTTTGGTGAGTCGTTCTTCTAGAATAGAGTGCACAGTATCGATAAATAAAACACGCATAATGAAACGGTTTTGAAATTTCTTTCAAAGATACGGAGAATTCAATCAACGCAATACAGTAACGTGACCGGTAAAGATTCGCTCATTATCCTGCAGGTCAAGTAGCTTCACTTGCCATACATAGACGCCATCACGAACAGTAGTACCCATATAATCTCCGTTCCAGGAACCATCAGGGTCATCAGAATTAAAGACTTCTTCTCCCCAACGATTGAAAATGCGCATTTCAAATGAGTTGAAGCCGCTTACTTCCCAGGTAAAGTAATCGTTTAATCCTGAATTGTTAGGAGTGAATGTGTTGGGAACGTAGAGAATCAAATCGTCTTGAATTCTTACCGCTCTCATTGCTGTATCTGAACATCCAAACTCATTAAACACATATTGAGTAATTTCATAATCACCTGGTTCTTGAAAAATATGATTGAAACTAGGAACATTATAGTAATCTCCATTTCCAAAATCATACTCCCACAAGGTTGCACCCCAAGATTCATCAGTAAAAGTGACATTGGCATCTACAATTGAGGTGATAGGAGGGTCCACCGAGAACCCTGCTGAAGGAACAGGGAATACATCAATTATGACTGACGTATCATTGATAAACTGACAGTCCGTTGTAGTAGAAACAGTCAGTGATATCGGATACTGTCCTTCGTCTTCAAAGATATGCGTTGGATCTTCATTAAATGAGGATGTTCCATCACCAAAGTCCCAGTAATAATTAATTATATCTGCATTTCCTATTGCAGTACTTTGATCGTTAAATTCTACCTCCAAAGGTGCACATCCACTGACTTCGCTTAACGCTATATCGAAACTTACGATTGGAAGTAAGTTTACATTCTGAGTGATCGTATCCGTGCAGCCGAGAGCTGAGGTGGCAACAAGAGTTACAGTATGATTCACACTATATGTGTTAAAGGTATACGATGGGTTTTGGGCATTTGAATTCCCTTCGTTGAGTCCAAAATCCCAGTTCCATCCTGTGATTGAACCCGATGGTATTGTAGATTGATCAGTAAACACTGTTTGATCTCCAAAACACACTTCATTAAACGTAAATGCAGGTTGAGGTAGTGGGTAAACAGTTACGGTTTGGATAATTGTATCAGTGCAACCCGCTAAGTTCTGGACTACTAACATTACATCGTAATCACCCACAGCAGCAAAAGTATGTTCTGGAAACTGTTGTGTAGAATTGTTTCCATCGTCGAAATCCCAGAACCAATCAGTAGTATTTCCTGTTGATGTATTTGTAAATTGAATTGACTGTCCTTCACAAGCCAAGCTCCAATCGAAATCTGCTGTAGTCACAGGGAATACTTCTATGCTTTCACTGTACGTGCTTTGACAACCGTTATCGGTAGTTACGACTAGTGTAACTGTGTATATTCCATCTGCTGCGTATACATGGGTTCCATCCGTTGTTGTATATGTAGTGCCATCACCCATGTCCCATTCGTAGGAAACGATGGTGCCTAAATTCGTAGAGCTATTGTCTGTAAACGTAAATGTTTCTCCACCGCAAATCTGATTAGGAATAAAGAAATCAGCTTGTGCTTGTTGGCTTACCGTTACTACTTGGACAGCTTGATCTGAGCAGATACTATCGCTACTTAAGACATCCAGTGTAACAACGTAATTTCCTGGAGCAGCGTATAAATGTGTTTCATTCGGACCGCCATTAATAACTGTACCATCTCCGAAATCCCAGATCCAAATTCCTGGGTTATTAATTGACTGATCTGTAAATACTGTTGGTGCGCCAAAACAATCTGTTTGAACGGTAAAATCTGCTTCTGGAACTTGAGATACAATGACATCTTGATTGATTGTTGAGTCACATCCGTTTACATTGGTTACCGTTAATGTTACATCATAAGTTCCTGGGTTTTGATAAATGTAGCTCGGGTCTTGTTGAAATGAAGTGTTACCATCTCCGAAGTCCCAGTCCCAAGATAGAAGTGGAGTTACGTCTTGAGTAAGGTCTGTAAAACTAGTAATATCAAAAAGACATACTGTGTCAGCTTCAAATGCTACATCCGGAACAGTAAATACTTCGATCTGTTCTACTAAGGTATCTGCGCAACCCACATTGTTCTCAGCGATAAACTCTATATCGTAAAACCCACCATTAGCGAAAACGTGCGTAGGATTTTCATTTGTATTTACTTGACTCCCATCATCGAAGTCCCACGAGAATAATATTGGATTTCCTTGCGAAGTATTTGTAAAGTCCACTGCGTTTCCTGCGCAAACTGTTGCGTTGGTAAAGTCAGCGACTGGCTGCGGATGAACAAGCACATCATCATTCAGCGTGTCGGTACACCCAAATGTATTTGATACGATCAATTCAACATTGTAAAGACCATCATCGCTATATAAATGTTGTGGATTCTGTTGTGTGCTCGTCGTGCCTAAATCACCGAAGTTCCAGTCCCAAGTAATTGCATCCACAGAATTATCTGTAAATGAAGTAAGGTAAGAGAAACACGCCGTATCAGCCTGCCATAAAGCTGTTGGATTCGGACGAACAATTACATCGCGTCCTAATGTGTCTGTACAACCTTCAGCATTTATTACTAATTGTGAGACCGCAAACGTTCCATCGGTTGAGTAAGTATGTGTAGGGTTTTGACCGTTAACGATTGTACCATCTCCAAAGTTGTACTCCCAGTCTACAGCATTTTGACTTTGATCGATAAATGTCGTGACCGCGTTTAAACAAACAGTATCAAAAGTGAAA
>CBFHJL010000085.1:0-12162 GCA_965656195.1 Brumimicrobium sp.
TAGAATTGCTAAATTAGATAATTATAACATCGGTGCAATTTTAGATTATTCGGTAGAAGGTAGTGCTGAAGAAGAACAACTCAACAAAACAGCAAATAAAATCATCGAAACCATAACGAAAGCCGAACACACCAAAGCAATACCTTTTGCAGTATTCAAAGTTTCAGGAGTCGCCAGTGATCGCATTCTAGAACGAAAAAGTTGGCATGAAAAAGACCTAAGTCACAAAGAAAAATCTGAATGGCAACGTGTTGAAGAACGCATTCATGAGATCTCAAAAAATGCATATGACAAAGATGTCCCCTTATTTTTTGATGCAGAAGATTATGCATTTCAACCTGCAATAGACCAATTGGCCTGGAATAAAATGAAATTATTCAATAAGGACAAAGCAATTGTTTACAATACCATTCAAGCTTATCGGAAAGATCGATATGACTTTCTAAAGGAAATGCACAGAAAATCGCAAAATGAAGGAGTAAACTACGGAGTGAAACTTGTCCGAGGTGCATATATGGAAAAAGAACGTGAAAGAGCGGAAGAAGGTGAATACCCCTCTCCTATTCATGAAACAAAAGATGATACCGATCAATGCTTCAATAATTGTCTGCGGTACATCGTTAAGAATATAAATGATTTTGAATTGTGTAATGGAACACACAATGAAGAGAGCACCTATTTATTGTCAGCGTTAATGGAAAAAGAGGGGATTCATAAACATGATCGACGTATTTACAGTGCTCAATTGCTTGGAATGAGTGATCATATATCGTATAATTTGGCCCATAAAGGATATAACGTTGCTAAATACGTTCCTTTTGGTCCTGTGCGGGAAATGATGCCATACCTTATTAGAAGAGCACAAGAAAACTCAAGTGCTCAAGGTCAAACTAGTCGAGAACTGAAATTAATCTCTCATGAACTGAAAGAGCGCAAGAATGATCAACGAAAAGGTGAACGTCAATCAGAAATGGGAACTGAAAAGGCAGAAAAAAAGATGGAACAGAGAGCTTAGGGGCGTTTTGAGTTTAGGGTTTAGGGTTTGGAGCTGCGATTAACGTTCGACCCTTTTGAACTCCACATCATTTAGTGTAATGGAATTACTTTTGTCTTCCATCGTAACTGTATAACGTTCTAGTTGTGATTTTTCACCACATTTAAAAATTTGAAATGCACAGCCATATTGCCCTCTGTTGGGTTGGTAGAAAATATCTACCTTGTGCGTTATCTCATAGGATCCATCCATATCTGTATACTTGATCAACACGCCTTTCAACGTTTGGTGACTCCCATATCTCTTCGCAATCACGTAGAGCCGCTCACCTTTCGTTTCATATATTAAAGACTCATTATTTTCAATAAAATATTGCTTTAATGTCGCTATCTCCTGATCACATTTAGCTCTGTCCTGTTCTCCCAGATCATTTCCTTCTATTTGCTCCTTATTGCTTTTTCCATGAAACACCTCAAGACCACTCGACTCAACATCTCCTTCGAAAGTAAACTTTCTATACGTATCAATCACTTGGTCATAGTTCGTATCATTGCCCAACTCAGCAACTAAACTCCCGTCTTTCTTCATCATAAAACGAATGAAGAGCTCCCCTTTTGCTGTAGCATACCATTCACCAAGTTGAGACCCTTTAATATCACGATATATTAAGGTTTGAGCATCTTGTCCCGCTTTCATATAAACAACCTTAAATATTTCGTTTTTTTGTCGCCCCTCATCAGCTGAAGCTATCACAACTTTTATGGATTCAGCAAACCTTCCCTCTTTATAATTTCCAACCAGAGCTTCGGTAAAAACAAGATTTTGAGCATAGCATGTACACAGAAGTAGAGAAAGGGTAATCGTTAGTATCAATCTCATTATAGTAGTTTTAGCATAATAATTCCAAAAATAATAAATTATTCATTTACAAAAAGTTGTTTTCGAGAGGGTTGCTAAATGGTTGGGGGGCGAACTCTCGTCTCGACTCCGCTCGACGTTCGTTAAGACTCCGCTTGGCAATCCCAAAGACTCCGCTCTGCATTCATTTGCGCGGTGATTAGCGATATTAACTATGGAGAACTAATCACTTGTCACTAATTCCTAATCACAAAAAAACACTACCTTAGAACCCTATCTAAAACAATAAATAATGAAAGCTTTCAAAGCAATCATATTCGTCAAAACAATACTATTAAGCATGAGTTCTTTTTCGCAGAATAATGACGCTCTCCCCTATTACGAAATCCCAGAATACCCAACTGAATATACAGCCGGGACGATGGCTTCGCGTTTAATTGACGGGCTTGGTTTTCGCTTTTATTGGGCCACGGAAGGACTGCGAGAGAAAGATCTGGTCTATCGACCTAATGAGGAATCTAGAAGCACAGGGGAAACGATAGATCATATTCTCGGAATGACACAACTTATTTTCAATACAGTCATGCAAAGAGAGAACACGCCTCCAGAAGATCCTTCATACTTCGAGAAAAGAGCATATATTCTGAACAATCTAAAAACACTGAGCAAAAAACTACGAAAGATTTCTGTGGAAGATTTAGAAGCGTTCACGATAAAGCGAGGTAATGATGAATCATTCCCGTTTTGGAATTTTATGAATGGTCAAATCACCGATAGTATTTGGCATTGCGGTCAAATTTCATCGTTCAGAAGAAGTTCGGGGAATCCAATCAGTGGGAAGGTGAATTTCTTTACAGGGACGGTTAGGGATGAATAGTGATTAACTTTCTTAACTTTTTATTCAAGATATAATAGTTTTTTTGTGAATAGGGCTGTCGTTGTTGGGATCTTACCTCGACAAGCTGGGCACACCGCGTTACATTCTGATACTACACTTCGTTTCGATCGGAACACCCTCATTCGACAAAATCACTATGGCAAGCTCAGTGCATCGCGACCGCCTTACCTGTATGGTAATTGATTTTTATTTATGTTAGGTGCTCTCGTCTCGACTCCGCTCGACGTTCGGTTTCGATTCCGCTCGACGTTCGCTAAGACGAACAATGATAAAATTCAATTTTAACATTTCTCAAATAATAAATTCAAAATCGAGGAGTTTCTATTGATGAAAAATAAATATGCCAAACGAAGATCAATCTCCTTGAGTCGACGAGGTTCTTGATTCAGAAAAGGCATTATACAAAAAAGTAAGTAGTATGAAAAATGCAGTAGGTTTGTTAATCATAGGCGTTGCGCTATTTTCAACGTCATGTAAAAAGAAAGAGATTGAATCCGATGAGCAAAAAGCGGATAATATCGAATATCAATCACTTGATATAACACTTGATGGCATAGGACAAGAAACGATTGAAATTCCATATGATGAACGATTGGTATTTACATTTTCAATTATGGACATCAAAGCGATGAACACCAATTGGGATGAATCAAATACAGATACACTGGCCGCAGATGTCTCTGTAAACGGAGTCGAAATACTTGATGATTCTCAATACGGATATCTTAATGCGATGGATCAAAACACAGCCTTTAATGCAAGTTCAGGAAACTGGAATAACCGAATGGATCCTAGTAATTACTTACTCAGTACTTCATGGGGTGCTGAATTTAAAGGAGCAGGAGATAAATACTTTGGGTTTAGACTTCAGAAAGATAGTGGATATATCTATGGATGGTTTCTTGTGAACTGTTCTGAAAAAAGTGATCTGTTAGAAATCAAAGGCTATGCTTATAACAAAACGGTAGGTAATCCAATTCAGGCTGGAGAGCTGTAAGCGAAACAAGATATTGAAAGACACCTGCAGCTTCAAGTTGTGGGTGTTTTTTTTGTGAATGATTTTGTTTCGAGTGAAACGAGAACTGTATCGAGATCCCGGTATAGCATAACACTCATTAAAATTTTCTTTTTACTTTTTTTCATATCCAAAAAAAGTAACAAAAAAGTCTAGCGCTTGATAGTTGATCTCGGTTGCACTCCTGCAAATTGATGGCGCCGACGATCTCCTCCGGCAAGCCTGCGGAGCTTTCGTCACCATTCGCAATTTCCAGCTCCCTGCTCCTTCGTTCAACTCTAATGCGCGTCACTCAACCTCTAACAATTATGGTAAGAATTTAGATCTATCTTTCCTATTTTTGAATCAGACAATGAAATGGTTAGTTCTTTAGCCCGGACATTTTCCAGCGTCAGGTCGTTCGATCACGATAAGCGAAGCGTTCGGGGTGAATCGACGGTGCGAAGCAGACGCCTTAAAATGTCCTAGATTTTTTTGCTTCGTACCTCGAAGCTAGCGGCTCTAACGGTTACCTTCGGTGCTGCCTTCGGCGGTCTTGCTTCTCGTCTTCACGAGCAGTGCTCGCTCTTTTCATCAATGAACCGACCGAAGGGAGCTCATTCACACCTTTGAAAAATTTTTGAAGTGAATAAAAAAAATGAAGAGAAGATATACCTACACCCCCATCTAAATCCTCTTCACATAACAATCAAACTCACTATCATTCACCAACCGCGCCCATTTATCAGCATCTGGATAAACCGACATCACGTCAATCTTACCTGTATATTCATAACCCAGCCGTTGGTACCACTTGGCTAAATGCACCTTAAAATCTGTATCAATATCTATTGCACGCAAGATTTCGATGCTCATTTCAGTTCCTCCTGCTGACTTCACCTTATCCTCAGCTGCCCCAATCAATGCTCTGCCTATCCCCTTTCCATTGTGTTCAAAGGCAGCACCTAGTAAACCAAAAGTCCAACAGCCTGGTTCCTTTTCATACACCCGAATACCACCTACAATTTCATCATCGATCATTGCAATGAGGAATTCATCGTCCTCGATGTGTTTTTGCAGGCTCTCTCTACTCACGCGCACATATCCTTCTCCCCACACTTCCTTCTCTGTTTCGGCATAGGCAATGCGAATGATGTTGAACAAGCGTTCGAATTGAGTATCTGATAGGTTGAGTTCTTTTGCTGATGTGACGGTCATGGAGAATAATTGTTCTGCAATGATTTAATTAGGTTGCGAATTTAATAGATTAACATTGAAGAAGGCTCGTTTATGTTTAATGATTAGTAATATACCTTTGAAGAAAGTGACTTCTCGGGGCTGCACCCACTGGATGTGACGCTTATCTTTTTTATCATATCGTCGAGCTTCGCGCGACGAATGTTCTCACATAACAACCGTCACTTCGAATCCGTCGCAGACGTTGAGAAGTCAGGTAGTGGGCTCCCCAACGTGATATTCCTATACGCGTCACTCAACCTATATCGATATTGTTAAAGAATACAGTTCTTACCTGTTATAAAATGAAGAAAGATCTATTACATAAAAAATCACTCCGCAACAACCTTCCCTTTACTCACCTCATCCCCCATTTGGATACGATAGTAATAGATCCCGTTCTCCAAATCATGTAGATCAAACTGCAGCGATGCTGTGGTTGTGGTTTGTGGAACTTTTACGATACGACCATAAGCATCGATGATCACGCAAGAAGCTTTTTGAAGTTGTGGGTTTGAGAACGAAATACTGACTTCGTTTGCTGTTGGATTTGGATATGCTTTGGATTCAAAACTACCCATTGAATATTCACGTACACTCATCATCCAATCGAGCATATATATATCATCAAACATTAATCCATCCAGGGTATCGCTTTGACCGTCAGAAATAAATCCAAAACGATACATCACAGTGTCGAAGTCATTATAATTAAAATGGTCAGAAATAGTAGTACTCAGAAAATTAAACTCTTTCCATCCATCCGAATCCCCAGTTAATACAGGCTTTTGCCCAAACCATTCGTTACCAGATAAGTAAACAGTATCATTCACTAAATCCACCCATGAATTCCCTTCATCTAGTGAGATCTCAATTGTTCCAAAATCATTTAAGGAATCTGAATTAACCCAATATGCCCCATGTAATTCGAATATATATCCTACCCCGACCTCATAGCCCAAAACAAAATAAGAAGTGTCACTGACAGGATAAGTACTGTCGAGGTCAGTAACCATACAATTGGTTCCGCTATAAGAAGTATCAAAAACTGTTTTATTCGGCATTCCAACTTCCCAAATGTTATTTGGATTCGATAGTGTATCTTGCGACTGATCTCCGCATGAATTTTCAAAGCTGCATCCGAAGTCACCAAAATCTTGAGCATTCAGCGAAAGAGACATTATGAAAAGCAGTAAAAGGATCAGGTGTTTCATAAATCTAAGTTTGGTTAAGTAAAATTAAGGCAATTTATATGACTAACAAAACATCGACAGTTGAGGTTAAAGGTACTCTGCTTTGTTTAAGAATGGAGATATGGATATCACAGGACTTGAAGAATACTTAGACTTTCTTAAAGACACAACTGATTCTCATATTACTGTGTCTGTAGAAGAACCTTTTATTTATCGGGATTTATTCAATCAATTTGATTCTCATGGTATTGAAGATCTGCTACTATTTCAATGTAGGATTCTTAAACATTTTAATTTAGAAACTAATACTCAAGAATTCGTGGATGATGTAGCCAGAGGGTTTGAATCAATAGATGGTCTTGATGGTGATCTTACTTTTAATGAGAAAAAAGAAGGGAGTGCTACTTTTGTCAAACTCCTCAAGGATATTCCACTTAACACTAAATTATCTTAATTAGACTGTTTTTTTTATTATCACAAAACATACCTCTCCCTCCTATGCCACTCAAAATTCTCCTGCAATGGATAATGTTGTTGTTTATTTGGTAAATTCATTTGCTTCCCTTCAAACTGTTTTAACGCGTATGCAGAATCAACCTCTGTAACACCTTGAGAAACACGAACCACATAATCATCATTAATCGTAATCAATCCACGATCGAAAGCTCTGTGTAGTGTAGGTGTCAGACTGAATCCATTCCCTACTGTATCATCTTTCGATTCAGCAAAAGGTACAATATGACAAGCATCAACCAATTGTGCGTTAATTGTTGCTTCTATTCGTAATCCTGAAATGGCACAGGTATAATTATAAATCTTTGGTATTTCTCGTTTGAAGATTCCACTGCGCACATACACTTCTTCCTCAAAATCGTCTACCTTCATCTTTGATCGTAGCTCCTCTACTCTTTTCGCGTAGGTATCTCGATCTTCATTCAATACCTGATCTTCTAGTTGTGAAACGAAAGCATTGTCTCTATTCAGTAATTGATCTTTGGTATCAGGGAAATAATAATCGAGTAACTCCTTCTTAATTACTTCACGCGAAATAGGATCCATAAGTAAAGCAAAAAGCTGTTTATCTATTTCTGCAAAAGCAAGGGAATCTTTCAACGCACTTAAACTTTTAATGCTTCTTGATGCAGTTACTGGAATCACTGCGCCATTCAAGGATACCAATCGCCAAAAAGGCTCTGATTTCATATGAAAGAATGGAAGTGCGAAGTTTGCGGTGTGTTCTGTAACTACAAGCTTGGACCATATATCCTTAAATGATAATACAAGCTCTGGAGTTATTTCAATCCTATTGTTAAAGATTTCTCCATTCTCAATTCCTTCGATAATAGCGAGCAGCAATACTGGTTTATGAGGAGCAGCCCCAATCTTTTTGTTTCGGGATCGTCTCAACTTCTTAAGTTGATTTAAGTAGTATGCCAATTGATCTTCTTTTTCCACAAATTCTATTTTACTTACATCACTCCCAAAACCCTATCAAAAACACCAACCACTTTCAAACCACTTACCTCTTTTTCGATCAATTGAATGGGCGAATAAGCTTCATCTGTAGATAGTGGGTGTAAGGTGATGGCAGAATGATTCCATTGATCTTCTTTTTGATTCTTCTGACTGTGGTATTCTTTTACAGTATAAGTTCCTCCTGTATCTGGATCTTGCAAATCTGTATGCTCAACCAATACCACCTGACCATTTCGTGAGCCTCCTTCGTATTTGCGGAACAAACAAATTGAGCCGTTGGGAATAATACGGTTCATGGATTCACCAACCACACGAACAGCGAAAAGATTCTTACTGTATTTAAGATCCTTCGGCAAAGCGATCCAATCCAGATCATCCACACTCTGCACTTCGCTAAAATCTCCTGCTGCTGCATCGAGACTATAAAATGGAATTGCATTTTCATAAGGTATAACATCCTCCAGATTTAGCTTAGTCAGCTGTGCTTTCGCCTCACCGTCAACAGTTGGGACAAACTGCTTTAAGTATTCGCGTAAGTCAGGATCGCATGCATACACATACGTCCCCTTGATTCCGCGAAGGAGTATTGTTTTATAAATATTAATAATGTAATCTTTTAACTGATCAGGGTCTTTGATGGATTGCTTTCCGTTTCTATCGTGATAGTTCTCTTCAATGACCTCAATTGAATCCGTTGTTTTGTTATAAGTGATTTCATTACCAAATATAACTCCAGTGTAGTTTAAGTCATATCCCTGTGTAGTATGAATACAACCAACTTCGTCTATCGCATTATTTGAGTTAACCCAGTCTTGATTTGTTGAATTCCATCGCAGCGCCGTTCCCTGAATCTCGATATCGTAAAGTGAAGCGTCTTTGTTTGAAATCCATTTCCATGAATACCCTGCTACTAACCGTGCTAAACCAACTTCAGAATTACGTGCTTTGATTGCCGCTACCATATTATCAATTGAGTCATATAACCCAAACTCATAGCGTTTCGATTGAAAAGACGTCTGGTCATCTTCCAGTTGATTGTGCAGCAACTTATCAATAAAATCAACATACGCATTTCCACCTCTTACACGAAACTGTGATTTGAGCTTCTCTACTTTCGTGTTTGGTGCTTTCTTCAATTGATCAAAATCTGATTGAAGAACATCTGATGGCTTAATTGACTGAGCAGTATCATAAAACAAAATGGAATTATCTGATTGCATCGTAATCCATTCGAGCTCATTGCTTTTCTTTTCATCTAAACCAAGCCGTTGACACGCTTTATCAAAAGCACCGTAATAAGCTCCTAAATTTATTCTCTGTCTTAATCGATGCGATTCATCGACGACAACAATATCATATTTACTTTTTGAAACTTCAGCTGGGCCAATTACCATGCTTGTCTTAAGTCCTTTAACATTTTTAAATACTCGTTTTAACGTATTTCGAAAAGAAGACATAGGAACAACCAACCCCATTTTAGGTGATCGGTACTTCTTTTTGAGTTGCTGTACCAATTCGATAAAGGCTAATTCGTCCTCACCAAATTCACCAAAATTAAAATCTTCAAGGTCTGAGTTAAGCAGTTTAAAAAGAAAAATGGCAAGTATTGTTTTACCTGTACCTGCCCCTCCTTCCACGATTACATTATTGTAGTTATCATCGAGTAGATTCTCCATTATTGTTCTCAAACCAATTCTTTGTTCAAGGGTAAGACTCTTGTAAGGAGAATATTTAAAGAGATCTGAATTATCGATATGCTCCAGCGAGTGTTTAACAACACCTTCAGATCGCAGATTATCCCAAATAGAAGTGAACATATCCCAATACACCTCTTTTTTTTGGTAATAATTGTGATTTGCTAATCCAACATTTCCATTGATCAATTTATACTGACCATCTCCCGAAATATATTTGATTAAATTGGACTCTATATCCAATGTCGCGGACTTATTGAATTTCTCACTCGTGATAAAATGAACGACCGAAAGTTTTTTCTTGATGTCGTTCTTCAAATGGCTAGACATTCTTGAGAGTGCATCAGTTGTTTCACCTACATATGCTTCTTTGACATCACCATCGCTCAGTACATAGACTACAGGCCACAAATCCTGGGCATAATGTTGCCCTTGAAATTGATCAAAGAGCAGTTGGTTAAAGTCGTAATGTTGAATGTTAAAAGCGGACATAGATTAGAGTTCGTTATACTTTTTTGAAGTCCCCTTTGCTTTATCCACAGGATACTTTTCCGCGTTGGATTTGATCTTATCCATGATGATCTCCTCGACATCAAAATCATATTTCTCTGCTAATAATAGCGCAAATGAGAAAACATCAGCTAGTTCTTCCCTAACCCGTTCTTTCTTCGCATCTTCAGCATCCTTCCACAAGAAGAGCTCCAACAACTCCCCTGCTTCAATATTAATTGCCAAAGCGAGATCCTTAGGATTATGGAATTGCTCCCAGTCTCTTTCGTTGCGGAATTTTAATAATGCTTGCAGTGCTTTCTCCATGGGTTGTGGTTTGGATTGATAAATATAGTGATTTGTTTGGATTTAGATCGCTGTATATAGCGCGTATAAACACTTGTTTATACAGCAATCTTCAGTGTTTAATCCCCCTCATCACTCGATTTATCCCTAAATTATTTCCACTTTATCCATCGGTAAACAGTGTTGAACCCACCACCCTCTTTTCAGCAGCACAACCCAAGCTTGTTGGCGTCTGCATAAACCTATCTTTCACCCCAACCCAACCGTCTTAAGCGGGAGTAATCTTCGGAATTGAGATAGCACCACCTCTGAGATATAGTACTACTCTTTCACAACCGTAAAAACCGGTCGAAATCCAACATGGCAAGTTGAACTTCCGTATCGGTAGAACTTCACAAAAAAACCAGCCCTTTTGACAAGGCTGGTTTCATATTTAGCGCTAACTTAATTTATTACTGTTTCACAATACGATGACTTGTAATCCCAGCAGTCGTTTCGATCTTCACAATATAAATACCAGGAGTCAATGCAGAAAGATCAAGGATATTTTGCTGTTGTGCAACATAAACCAATGACTGTATCAGTTTCCCTTCCGTACTGAACAACTTTATTTCTGCATGTTCCACTTCATGATCTAATTGAATAACAAGGTTTTCACGAACTGGATTAGGATATAATTGTACTGAAACACTCTCCTCTTCACCCAATGACAATGTTGGCGGGTTTTCAGCATAAACATGTACCTCCCCGTTATCACCGCAGATCCATCCTAATGTTGTACTTCTCATTTTAATGGAAAGAATATCCGCTGTTGTACCGCTATTTTCGGCTACCCATGTTGTTCCGCCATCAGTAGTTTTTAAAACCGTTCCTCCAGCTCCAACTGCCCAACCGTTATTCGCATCTACAAAGTCAACATCTGTTAAAGACTCAGTAGTATTGCTGGATTGAACAGTCCACGTCGTTCCGCCATCTGTAGTGTTCACGATTCCTCCATTCTCTCCAACTGCCCAACCGTTATTTGCATCGATAAAATCAACCGCATTTAATGGATCTACCAATCCACTCGTTTGCAATGTCCAATTTGCTCCGCCGTCCTGCGTATGTATAATGGCCGCATTAACATCTACCGTTCCAACTGCCCAGCCTTCGTTTTCAGAAACAAAGTCTAAAGAAAACAAGTCTTGATCCGTCCCTGTATTGAGATCTACCCAAGTAGTACCTCCATCTACAGTTCTTGCCACATATCCATTCTCTCCACTAATAAAGCCACGCGTTGTGCTCACAAACGAAACATCAAAGAGATCTTCTGCTATTGATGTATTCACATCCCAAGTCATACCAGAATTTTGGGAACTCAATACAATTCCAGCTCCATTTATGGCATGGTAAACACCCACTGCGTAAATCACGCTTGAACTCGGTAATGCACTTGATCTTATATCCGATTCGGTAAAGCTCATGGACATTTCACTCCAGGTTGCACCTTTGTTATTGGTTTTAATCGTTGTACTCAGTGTATCGCCAAAAAGATAACCGCTATGACTATCATAAAAATTAACGTTTTGTAATCGCTCTGAAGAATTCGAATTCTGCGACCACCAAGTTTGTCCGTTGGCCATATGAGCCGAAAATGCTAATACAGCTAATAAATTAATGTACATCTTTTTCATAGTCTTCGTTTTTCTTAATAGGCGAATGCAAAAATGAAGGGTTGGAATTTACGCTTGTTTTTCAAAGATGAAAGTTTGGAAAATATGAACCAAGAACTATACTGAAAAGAGGAGATCGAAACGACGTCGAGTAACAGGAGCATCGAAATAACTGCATTACGGCCTAATTACTCCACAACTGGCAAAGTCACAAACGAATGAAGTTCAGCGTTACGGAAGATCGAAAGTGTAGGTTTTCCGCGTTTGGGTAATTTATCAAACGTATCCTTATCTGCACCGGCGATAGCAATGCGAAGCCTATATCCTTTTTTGATTAAAACGGATGTTGGCCAGAGTTTAAAGGTAATCGTA
>CBFHJL010000086.1:0-11847 GCA_965656195.1 Brumimicrobium sp.
TGGCAGAAATATTTACCGCCTCGTTTTCAAAAAAGAATATTTTATCCAGCGTTGTGGTCAGAAAAAGAAATAAAAGAATGGGGGAAATCGTGGGTAGAAGAGGTTTTAGGGAAATAAGCGTTTTAGCAAGCTTTCTATTTCTTGGGCTTATAATGGCTCTTTCTAGTTGTGGGGAAAAGGCCCCAGAAGCCAAACCAATACTTAAACCTGACACACTGGAGGTAGCAGACAATCAGTTATTTGGTTTTGATCTGGAGGAGTACGACGTTCACTTGGACACAGTCCGAAATGGTTGGACTTGGGGAGATATTTTACTTCCTTACAATATTGATCAATATACAATTAATGTTACCGCTGGAGTCGCAAAAGATAGTACTATAGGGCTGAAGTATATCTTGGCGGGAAAACCCTTTACAATTTTAACAGAGAAAGGTGATACTTCCAGAACTGTGCAACACATGATCTATGAACCAGATGTTTTTTCTTACATAACGTTTGATTTTACAAAGGACTCCGTCATCATCTCCAAAAAGGATCGCCCAACCTCTGTTGAAAGAAAAATGGTAAGTGGTGTTATACACCCAAACTCTAATTTAAGCGTAGAACTGGGAAAATCTTTTGATACCTATGCAATGTCTGCGGCAATAGTCGATGCCATAGAGGGAGTCTACGCCTGGAGTATTGACTTTTTTAAATTGCAGGCAGGAGACCGTTTTGTGGTTTACTATGATGAAAAATCTGTTGAGGGTACTCCTTATGCCGTTGAAAAGATAAGTCACGCTTGGTTTGAACATCGAGATGATGGAATGTATGCATTCAATTTCGTTGATTCAACAGGGGAAGTAAGTGGTTTTTATGACCATAAAGGACGACAAATGAAACGCCCATTCCTAATGTCGCCTGTAAAATTTGCTAGGATTAGCTCTTCTTTTAATATGAATCGCTTTCATCCAATCTATAAAACGAGGAGACCACACTTAGGAACTGATTACGCCGCGCCAACTGGAACCCCAATAATAGCAACTGCTGATGGAACAGTGTCTAGGGCGTCGAGAAGCAGAGGAAATGGTATTTATGTTAAACTGAAACACAATAAAACATATGATACCCAGTACTTGCATATGAGCAAAATTGCTGATGGAATTAGACCTGGGGTAAGAGTCAAACAAGGCGACGTTATTGGTTACGTAGGCTCAACAGGAGCTGCTACAGGTCCGCATGTTTGTTATCGATTTTGGAAAAATGGTAGACAAATCAATCACAGATCAGAAAAATTTCCCAAGTCAGAACCAATGAAAGAGGAGGTCCTTCCTGAATACATGAAATATATCGAACCTCTCAAAGAGAAGCTAGACAAGGAGATTGAAACACTAAAGGACTATACTCCTTCTCAAAATGCTGATACTTGATCTCATAGAATTACCGAAGAACGAAGCAGTTGATTTAATCTGTGCTTCAGCTTTTGATGATACATTAGGATTTGCTTTATCCCCTCATGAGAAGGCATGGAAAGCAGCCTGGCTATTGAATCAAGCACTAAAACAAAAGGAATTGCGCTTAGAAGATAAAGTTTTTAGTATTTGCAAAGCTGTTCCAGGAAAACCATCGGGACACATGAGGGAGCTACTAAAACTTCTAGAGAATGTTGAGCTTTCTCAAGAGAACGAAGGACCTATATTTGATATCGCCATTTCTTGCTGGGAAGACTTAGGTGCTCAAAGCTCGTGTAGAATGGTAGCTTTTAGATTGATGCTTAGCGTTGGTAAGAAGCATCCTGAATTAATTCCTGAAATACAGTCAATGTCTGATGAACGTTTTTTAAATGGCCTCTCCAATGGAATAAAAAACTCAGTATTGATGCGCCTTAGAACTCTTTCGGTCAAAAGCCCATAAAAATCAATGAATCAATAGAAAGGATTGTTTTATAAATCCTTTTGCTATTTCACTATTATGGGTATATTTCGTTTATATTTAAAATATTATAAATCGATAAAAACTTAATTATGAAAAAGATTTTTGCAATTGTCTCGTTATCAATGCTATTATTGTCATGCGGAGGAGCAACAACACCTTGTGATTGCGCAGAAGCATTAGGCGAAATGAACTCGGCATATTCTGAAGCGGCTGGAGATGAGGCTAAATTAGAGGAACTCAATGCGAAGTTTGAAAAATTGAATAAAGATTGTGAAGCCGTTAAACAAGAAATGGGTGATGAAAAATACATGGAGGAAATGACGAAATGTATGGAAGAGTAATGGTTGAATTCGAGTATACAATTATAAAGCGAAACGTTTGTTTCGCTTTTTTTTAAAATATTTTATCGATCGAAGTCTCACTGTATTTAAAGCTCAGTGATTTTGTATGACTATGCTTATTTTTTTACTTATTTTGTTTTGGTTGAAAATGATGGTTGAACCTAGGTGATTTGTAATTTTAAACATAAAAATCTGATGAAAGAGCGTGTTTTAATCGTTGGAGGAGGCTTGTCTGGTATATGTTTAGCGCATCAGCTGGAAGAGTTGGGAGTCAACTTCTCAATGATTGACCAAGGCGTAAATAGAAGTTCTGCTATAGCTGCAGGAATGATTAATCCAATGGTTTTTCGAAAAATGGTTAAAACCTGGAGAGGCGATCAACTTTTACCGTATTTAAAATCCTTTTATGTTAAGATAGAAGAAAAAACGGGACAACGTTTTTTCTTCCCTCGCAAAATAAGACGTGTTTTTTCGACTGAAGACGAACGCGACTATTGGGAGAAACGATTAAAGGAAAAAGAATACGATGAGTACATCTATGACTTTGAAGCGGCAGAACCAATTCCAGATTATGTGATCAACAAACATGGTAATGGTTGGGTGAACTCTCCTGGTTATATTGATGCGAAACGATTCATGAAAGCCAATCATGATTACTTTTTGTCTAAGGGTAGCCTGAGAATAGAAAACTTTGATTATCAAAAATTAAATGCTGAAGCTAAAACATATCGAGGAGAGTCCTTTAGCGCAATCGTTTTTGCTGAAGGTTTTCGCGGTAAATACAACCCCTTCTTTGGATTTCTTCCTTTACAACAAACGAAAGGCGAGGTATTAACTATTCGCTCCAATGAATTTAGGAAAGATGAAATATTAAATAGAAAGTGCTTTGTCTTACCTCTTGAAGGAGGTGACTTCAAGCTTGGAGCCACATTCAGTTGGGATAAAACGGATACTTCTCCGACAGAATCAGCAAGAAATGAGTTGATGACTCAATATGAGCAACTATCAACGGCTTCCTTTGAAATACTAGACCAGGAAGGCGGAATTCGACCTACGGTTGTTGACCGACGTCCATTAATAGGAGAGCATCCAGAGAAAGAAGGGCTTTATGTGTTTAATGGAATGGGAACAAAGGGATATATGTTAGCTCCATACTTTTCGCAGCATTTAATTAAGAATATTCTTCATGCAGATGAGCTGGATGAAGAGATAGACATTCGAAGGTTTTTCAAGAAGTATTATTCAAAGTAGCCTTAAGGTTTATTATATTGATCCATTTTTATGCACATTTTTAAACTTTGCTTGTTACTTTTGTAATTAAGAATCATTAAAAATAATAAATATGTATCCTCCAGAATTAGTAGCACCGATGAAGGAAGACTTGACAACAGTTGGTTTTGAGCAACTGTCAACTCCAGAAGAGGTGGATAATACAATAAAGAATTCAAAAGGCACCGCTTTGGTTGTCGTTAATAGTGTTTGCGGTTGCGCAGCAGGTAATATGCGTCCGGGTGTTAAGTTATCGCTTAATGCAGATCAGAAACCAGAAACTTTGGCAACTGTATTTGCTGGAGTTGATGGTGCAGCAACGGAGCAAGCAAGAAAGTATTTCTTGCCTTACCCTCCTTCTTCGCCATCTATTGCTCTTTTCAAAGATGGAAAGCTTGTTCACTTTTTAGAGCGTCACCACATTGAAGGCGGAACTGCTGAAATGATTGCAGAAAACCTTAAAGAAGCATATAAACAATATTGCTAATAAATAGTGGTCGTGATGTCTTTATGGATGTCACGACCCTATATGTTTCCAAGCATATATTTCTGACCAGGAAGCATCATTACTATACCTTTTATTTCTAAACCTAGTAGCAAACCACTTAACAAACCGACAGGTTGTTTTAGTCGAAACGAAAGAACATCTAAAGATACCTTTTCGAACTCTTTGATCAATTTAACGATCTTCTTTTCATCACCATTTAAATTTTCGAACAGACTTCCTTGAATGGGTTTCTTTACTCCAGATTTCTCCCATTCTAATAAATTGGTCAGATCTTTCCCACAAGTTATGAGGTGAGCCTTGTTATTTGCAATAAGAGAATTACACCCTTTTGAAAATTCTTGGTCAATATTTCCAGGAAATGCAAAGACATCACGGTTGTAGTCGTTCGCTAAATGAGCAGTAATCAGCGACCCTCCTTTGGCTCCACTTTCCACAACAATAGTTGCGTCTGTCATTCCAGCAACGATACGATTGCGTTGGGGGAAGTTTTCTCGATCAGGAAGGGTGTTGTGTGGAAACTCTGTTAGTAAACCAGAATCTCTGGCTTCTAGCATATCGCTAGCTGTTTTTCTATTCCTTGCTGGGTATATCCGATCTAATCCGTGCCCCAAAACCCCAATAGTGGAAAGGTCTTTAGTAACACATCGACGGTGTGCTTCATTATCTATTCCGTAGGCAAGTCCAGAGACAATTTGAACATCGAAATTCTTGAGGTGATCAATGAGTTGATGCACGATCTTTTTTCCATAAGGAGTCATGTTTCGAGTACCGACAACTGCAACTGATCTATCGTAATTAAGCAGTGGTTTTCCCTTACTATACAAAACTATTGGTGCATCGGGACACTGCTTAAGTCTATAAGGAAAATCATTAGAAGCAAAGAAATGCGTTGAAATATTATTTTTCTCAATAAAGTTCATCGTCTTTTCTGCATCTAGAAGTGCTTTGGTTCTATTCAGTGATCGAAATCGTTCTCGACTAAACCCTGGAAATGTGGTTTTTATGTTCGATTTTGATTCAAAAATAGCTGTTGCACTGCCCATGTAGGCAACTAATAATCGAGCCGTTTTTGGCCCAACTCCTTGTAGCATAGACAAGGCTATCTGGTGATGGCGTTCGGTGGCGTTCAAAATTTTAGGTTATATTTAGGTCTTTCTAAGATAATATTTTTTCTGCTACATATGAAACATTTTTTTATTCTTTTTCTGCTTTTTTCCTTCTACGGAATGTCTCAAGACCTAAAGGGTATTGTATACGATGAAACAGCCCAGCCACTTATAGGTGTGCTTGTTGAAACTGACAAAGGGTTAAAGACCAGAACAAATATGGATGGCCAGTTTTCAGTTCCTGTAAAGGATTATCCAGTGACACTTACGTTTAAGTTTTTCGATTTTAAAACAATGACAAAAACGGTTCTTCAGTCTATGGAGGGTGAGGAATTGAAAGTAACTATGACTCCTTTGACTCAAAACTTAGAGGGTGTTGTTGTATCTGCGTCTCGAAGAGAACAGAATATTGAGGATATTCCTGTTTCATTAGAGATAATTAAGCCTGAACTCATTGAGAACAAAGCATTGAATAATGTTGAAGAGGCAGTAAACCAGGCGCCTGGAGCTTACGCAATGGATGGTCAAATATCTATAAGGGGAGGAAGCGGATTTTCTTACGGTGCTGGCAGTCGCGTACTGGTCGTTTGGAATGACGTTCCACTCCTATCTGCTGATGCTGGTGATGCGAAATGGCAATCTATTCCTATTGAAAACGTATCGCAGATAGAGGTTTTGAAAGGGGCATCTTCTGTTTTATATGGAAGTGGAGCCTTGAATGGTATAATATCCCTCAGAGATAAAGAGCCAACAAAGGTTGGTGAGACAAAATTAAGCTATCAAGCGGGTGTATTTGATCAACCAAGGAGAGTTGGATTAAGATGGTCGAATCAATCTCTATTCTCTAATCAATTTAACGCTTATCATGGAAAAATGATGGATAACTTTGGTTATACAGTATCGGTATACAACTTTAGAACAGATGGTTTTCGTGCAGGAGAAGCGCAGAATAGATTTCGTTTTAACGGAAGCTTTATTTTCAAACCAAAGAAGATTAAGAGACTTAAGGCAGGGCTGAATTATTCTGCAAACATGGAGAGAAAGGGGCTTTTCATCATTTGGGAAAGCGACAGTTTAGGATATCAACCTAGTGGAGGTACTGCTGATCCCTTCAGCGACACTTCATCGCTTTCGGTGACAGAAAACCTAAGAATTAATATAGACCCGTATGTAAAATGGTATGATAAACACGACAACAAACATAGTGTTCAGTCCAGGTGGTATTTGACAGATAACAGATCGTTGGATGGACAAAGTGCTGCTGCTTCTATGTACTATACGGACTATAAATTTGAACGTAAATTCAAGAACGATTTCATTTTGACGACAGGAGCAACGGGTATATTTAATGTGGTTAGATCAGAATTATTCGGTGATCACGATTCGCGAAATTATTCGATATATGGGCAACTTGAAAAAACATTCGGAAAACTTGATGTCGTTGGAGGAGTAAGAGGTGAATACTTCCAGCAAAACGCTCTTTCTCCAGATTCTAGAACTTATTTTTCTAGCGACTCCGTTACCGCCATTCCAATTCGTCCAATATTTAGATTAGGTGCGAATTACGAGTTGGCAGAATACACATTTCTAAGGGCTTCTTTTGGTCAGGCTATTCGTTACCCCTCTGTTGCGGAGAGATTTGCGTCAACATCAATTGGAGCATTAAATATTTTCCCAAACACCAACTTAACCCCTGAGAAAGGCTGGTCAGCAGAATTGGGTATTAAACAAGGCTTTAAGATTAGTAACTTCAAAGGATTCATAGATGTTGCCGGATTTATAAACGAGTATGAGAATATGATGGAATTTGCTTTTGGGTATTTCAAGCCGGATTCAATTCCAGTAAGTTTTAACCCTAATGACCCTGGTTTCCCAGAAAAATGGTTTGGTTTTAGAGCTGAAAATGCAGAGCAGGCGCGAATTACAGGAGTAGAGCTTTCCATCAATGGAACAGGAAATGTTGGACCTGTGGAGATTACTGCGCTTATGGGGTACACATACATGAATCCAATTGTGCTCAATCCTGATTCAGCCTATGTATATGGAGTTGATGGAAATGGCGGCTTATCAGATACAACTTCCAACATGTTAAAATATAGGTTTAGACATTTAGCTAAGGGAGATGTTCAATTCAAATACAAAAAGGTAATGCTAGGATTCACCGGTAGGTATAATAGTTTTATGGAAAACATTGATGCTAATTTTGAATCTGGAATCAATGTGCCTTTGGTCGGTAATACACAGGTTCTTCCGGGTCTAGCTAAATACCGAGAGGAAAATAATAATGGTGACATTGTATTTGATGCTAGAATTGGTTACCAAATAAATGAAACTTTTTTGCTGAATTTCGTAGTGAATAATGTGTTTAATGAAGAGTATATGACACGTCCTGGCGACATTCGAGCGCCACGGCAGTTTGTAATACGCTTTCAGGCAAAGTTTTAGCATGAAGAAATTAGCAATTATTCCGTCCAGATATGAATCAAGTCGGTTTCCAGGTAAACCCTTAATAGATTTATTGGGTAAAAGCATGATACAACATGTCTTCGAACGTGTGAGTCAAGCTGCAATATTTGACAAAGTAATTGTCGCAACAGATGACGACAGGATAGCTGAGCACGTTAAGTCTTTCGATGGAAATGTAATGATCACTAGTGACCAACACAAAAGTGGAACAGAGCGCTGCGGTGAGGTGGTTAAAACATATAATGACTATGATGTTGTAGTGAATATTCAAGGTGATGAGCCCTTGGTAGACCCTGAACAACTGTCTCAATTGGTAAGCGCTTTTCAAGATAATGAAGTAGACATTGCCACATTAGGAACCTCACAAATAGAAGAAGGAGAGCTAGAGGATAATAATAGAATTAAAGTTGTTGTGAATCATATGGGAGACGCCCTATATTTTTCAAGAAGTAAGATTCCTTTTGAAAGAAACGGGAACGGATACCCGTTCATGCGGCATATTGGTCTTTATGGATTCCGATGTGCAACGCTGAATAAATTGATAGATGCTCCTGCCACTAAGTTAGAAGAGGTTGAAAGCCTTGAACAATTGAGATGGCTTTATTATGGATACTCAATCCGAGTTGTTGAAACAGATATTGAGACACCAAATATTGATGTTCCTGAGGATGTTGATCATGTTTTGAAAGTGATGAAGAATCAGTTAGAAGAAGACTAATAAAACTAAAATTTGTATCTTTGTTATTATGGTAGTGTTTGATGAAATACTTAGTGAATTACTAATGCAGAATAACTGTGTAGTCGTGCCATCTCTTGGTGGTTTTGTGGCAAACACTGTTTCTGCTAAAGTAGACGTGAACAAAGGAACGATCACACCACCATCGAAGGCCTTAAGTTTCAATAAGAGTTTAACGAATAATGATGGACTTTTAGTGAATGCTTTGGCGCAAAAGCGAACGATATCTTACGATGAGGCGAACGAATCTGTTGCTACAGATGTAGCTAAAATTAAGTCTAGGCTCAATTCTGGAGAGCGTGTTCACTTCCAAAACGTCGGATTTCTCTATTTGAATAATGCTGGAAAAATGGCGTTCGAGCAAGATAGATTCTTTAATTTGTTGCTTGAATCCTACGGAATGGGAAGTGTACAGTTTGTTCCTGTTGAAGAAGAAAAAGAGGAAGTAAAAGTAGCAGAGGTTCAAACAAGTGATTCAACTGAGTTAAAAGTAGTAAAAGGAGGTGTTTCCGAAAATGAAAAACCTATTCCTGCTGCGTCTAGTAACTTAAATCAAGAAGTTAAAGAAGAGATAAGTCCTTCTCCAAAAACGTCAGTCTTACGAAAAGTAGTAAGGTATGCGGCGGTTGCGGCATTCATTCCTGTTGCTTTTTATAGTTTCTGGATCCCAATGAAAACAGACGTTTTAAAGTCTGGTATTATCTACAGCGAAGATTTTAACCCTTTTTCAGAGAGTGAGGGGTCTAAATATTTGGAAGGCCTAAAAAAAGACAGAATCAAGGCTGATATAGTTAATGTTGAGAATGATTTGGATCAGATAACTTCGAATTTAACACCTAATTCTGGAGATGTTTTCTCTTTTCCTATCACTGAAGATCATTATGTATCAGTTAGATACAATAAGTTTAAAACAACGAAAGATAACTCTAATGAATCAGTTCAAAAGGGGTACCACCTGATCGTTGGTTGTTTCGAAGAAAAAGAGAACGCTATTGGAATGCTTGAAAAACTTTCATCTTTAGGGTTGAATGGCATAATTGTAGATAAACACCAAGGGCTTCACAGAGTTTCTGCTGCGAACAGTCAAAATAGAGAACAACTACTCGAAAAAAGAGCGCTAATTGATCAGTCAGGTCTTTCTTCGTGGGTACTAAAAAAGTAAAATCATAATTATGAATAGAATATTTTTATCTGCTATTGCTTTGACTTTAGCATTAACTATTAATGCTCAGGAATTAACGAATGCTGAAGGTTCGTCATATGTTTTTAAAGAGATTGCAAAACATGATGCAACGCCAGTTCTTTCTCAAGGCTACACAGGAACATGCTGGAGTTTTTCAGCGTTGTCGTTTTTCGAATCGGAAATGATCAGAAAAGGTAATGAAAACCCGCCAGTTCTTTCCCAGATGTACGTTGTTCGAAAAGCTTATGAAGGGAAGGCAGAAAAGTATGTTAGAATGGATGGTCAAATCAATTTTGCCCAAGGGGGAGCTTTTCATGATATTCCGTGGGTTTTTAGAAATCATGGAATTGTGCCAAACGAAGTGTATAATGGGTTGAATTACGGTCTTGAAAAGCATAATCACCAAGAACTATACAGAGGATTGAATGGATACATGTCAGGGATCATGAAACATGTTGACAACAAAGGAAATTCACCACTCTCTCCTTCATGGAGTGCTGGTTTTTCAGGAATACTTGACGCATATTTAGGACCTGAACCAACTTCGTTTACGTTCAATGGAAAGGATTACACACCCAGAAGTTTTGCAGAGGAAACAAAGTTGAACATGGATGATTATGTTTCACTTACTTCGTTCACTCACTTTAACGAATATGAAGAGTGTATGCTTGCTATTCAGGACAATTGGGCTTGGGGAACGAGTTACAATGTTAGCCTTGAAGACCTTCAAGAAGCAGCGGAGTACGCCTTAGAAAACGGCTTTACTGTTGCCTGGGGCGCAGATGTTTCAGAAAAGGGATTCAACTTTAGAAAAGGACTGGCAATTGTTCCTAAGGATGAAAGCACGATAGAAGTTAGTGGTTCAGATAACAGCAATTTCTCAAATGCCGGTGCCGACAAATCTTCTAATGCATTCTATACACCATTGGATCAGCTAGAAATTACTCCTGAAATGAGACAAGAGCAATACGACAATAAAACGACTACAGATGACCATGGAATGCACATCACAGGATTGTATAAAGAGAAGAACGGCACAAAATATTTCTTGGTGAAGAACTCTTGGGGTACTGGAAACTACCCAGAGGGATACCTTTATGTTTCAGAGAACTACTTCAAACTTAAGACAATCAACATTTATTTGCATAAAGATGCAATACCTGATGGTTTAAAGAAGAAGTTAGGATTATAATACGTAGTAGGAGTGAATAACACAAGACTTTTTTCTGTAGTAACTATTGGCCTTATATTTTGTTTTTTAAGCGCTTGCGCGAATAACACTTCTAATAAAAAGACCCCACATCAGAGGCAAGGAGAGGTTCAAAATATGTACCCTCATGAGTTGCTAGACACTTTATCAGATGCGCCATTGGTTTTTTATAATGTGGAAAACCTATTTGATACAATTGATGATCCGGAAAAAAAGGATGAAGACTTTTTACCAGAAAGCAAGAAGAATTGGAATGCAGAGCGATACCGAGATAAACTAGACAAGTTATCTGATGTACTCACATCAACTTCTAACGAGAACCCTATTTTTATTGGGTTAGCCGAAATAGAAAATCGATTTGTCGTTCAAGACCTCATGAAAACAGGTAGATTAGCAAACACAAAATACAGAATTGCTCATTTTGAATCGCCAGATGTAAGAGGAATAGATGTGGCTCTTGCCTTTGACCACAATTTGTTTCAAATGACATATAAGGAAGCTATCAAAGTTAGTTTTGAGAATGAACCAAATTTTAAAACCCGTGATATTTTGTACGTAAAAGGCGTTTTCTACGATAGTTCAGAAGCACATGTATTTGTGAATCATTGGTCTTCAAGGAGAGGTGGTCAAGAAAAGAGTGAATACAAAAGAGTAAAGGCAGCACAACTTTTGAAAGGAAAAGTGGATAGCCTATTGGCATTGAATAGCTCAGCGAATATCATAATCAT
Organism: Brumimicrobium sp.; assembly: GCA_965656195.1. Classification (GTDB taxonomy): domain Bacteria; phylum Bacteroidota; class Bacteroidia; order Flavobacteriales_D; family Crocinitomicaceae; genus Brumimicrobium. The sequence goes on from CBFHJL010000086.1 coordinate 11,462, forward strand.
GGGGGACTTTAATGATTATCCAACAAACACATCAATATCTAATATTTTAGGAGCGGGGTTAAAGGATGAGCATAAGAAGTTGGTTAACCTCATGCTTACCTACCATGAAAAAGGACAAGGGACGCATAATTATAAAGGTGAGTGGGGGGCACTTGATCAAATAATCATTTCAAATGGATTGCTAGATGAAAAAGGACTGGAGATAGATAATGGAAAGGCGAATATCCTATATGATGATAAGTTCTTGTATACTAAAAAAGACGGTTCAAAAACTCCGAATAGAACATACGGAGGCAATAGTTATTTTGGCGGATATTCAGACCATTTAGCTGTGTATTCTACTTTGAGTATAGTAACGAAATAGAACGTTGCAATTATTAGCGCTT
>CBFHJL010000087.1:0-11845 GCA_965656195.1 Brumimicrobium sp.
CAAACTTAAGTCTGTTCTATGCAGTAAATCTTATCTGGATAGCATAAACATAAAGGATTCCATAATTCTATGGAATCCTTCATAAGTAATAATAATTTAAGGAATACTAATATTTAACTAGGTTAAACACCAAGAACAATTAAGCGTTTTTACGTAAGAGTAACTCAAAATAAATCAAAAATAATTCCTTAGAACTAAACGTAGCCCTTGTCCCTCGCCCAAATACTAAGCTGAGCCGAATTGGGAATATCTAGCTTTTTTAAGATGTTGTGCCTATGGGTATCAATCGTTCGATTAGAAACGTTTAGCTGTAAACCAATATCTTTAGATGTGAATCCTTTAGCTATTAATTTAACAATCTCTATTTCACGATTAGTCAATTCGGGATCACTACCACCATCTCCAAACATAGAGCTTACGTATTTATCTTTGATTTCACTGCAAATGTATTGATTCCCATCGTTCACCTGTTCAATCGCTTTGATCAGCTCTTCTTTAGAACTATTTTTAGTAAGGTATCCTTTAGCTCCTTTATTCAATATTTTTTTGACAAGAGCAGTGTCATCATGAATAGATAAACCTATAATTCTGACATTGGGTAGCGTATTTGTAATTTCATCAGTGCAATCAAAGCCATCACCATCTTTTAAATTAATGTCCATTAATACAATATTCGGGCGATAAGAATTCGCCATTTGAATTGCTTCTTTTGTTCCAGATGCTGAACCAATCACATTAAAATTTTCAACTGAAGAAAGGATAGTCGTCCAAGCCTGGGCAATTAAATGATGATCGTCTACAATAAGTATATCAATTTTACTCATGATTTAGTTTTAGCAATGAAGTCTTGGACTAAGATAGATTTTTATATTTAACTGAATGCATTAACGAAGTGTAAATATAAGAATTTCATTTTGTGTGAAAAAAAAAAGGGTGGAAACAGTCCACCCCTTTACAAAAATAATAGTGTAAGCTTAATAATAAATCAGTCTTCTCACCTTTGCAACATATTTTGCTAAACGAATTACCTGTTTAGTATACCCGTACTCATTATCATACCACGCGTATAAAACAACATTTTTTCCGCTAGGACCAACAATTGTAGCTGGTGAATCAAAAACTGAGCAGCACGTATTCCCAATGATATCATTTGAAACCATCTCTTCATCAACTGAATAATGAATCTGATTGATTAAATCTCCATTCAATGCAGCATGACGAACAACTTCGTTCAACTCTTCTCTTGTAGTTTCTTTACCAAGTTCAAGAGATAAAATTGCTAAAGAACCATTTGGTGTAGGAACACGAACAGCATTCGCAGTTAATTTATTATCAAGTTCAGGTATAACTTTAGTGACTGCTTTTCCAGCTCCTGTAGATGTTATAACCATATTTATCGCTGCAGATCTACCTCTTCTTGGCTTTTTATGCATGTTATCCAATAGGTTTTGATCATTTGTATAAGCGTGAACAGTTTCAATGTGCCCCTTCTCTACCCCAAACCTATCATTAATTACCTTTAAAACAGGTGAAATGGCATTAGTCGTGCATGATGCTGCAGAATAAATCTTAGTGTTTTCAAGATCTAAATCCTTTTGATTGATTCCATAAACAATATTAGGTATTCCTTTACCTGGAGCTGTTAGAATCACTTTAGAAACACCATTCGACTGTCGGTGTCTTTCTAACGCTTCTTTGTCAGTAAATACACCTGTATTATCAATGACTAGCGCATTATTGATTCCGTATTTCGTGTAATCAATATCTTCAGGGTTCTTTGCTTCAATCAGCTCTACAGTCTGACCATTGATGTTTAATGTTTTATTTTCAACATCAAGATCTACAACCCCATCAAATGCACCATGTACAGAATCGTTTCTGAAAAGTGCTGCTCTTTTAGTAATAGTTTGTTCAGAAGTATCACGAGTTACAATAGCTCTTAGTCTTAATTGTTGACCTTTACCAGCTTGTTTAATTAACTCTCTAGCGGCCAATCTACCAATTCTTCCAAAACCATATAAAATAACATCTCTAGGCTCTGGCTTAAAACGGTCCTTACCAATGAAGTCTTGTAATTTATCTTTCAAGAAATCTATTTCACTAGCATAGTTAGCTTTCTCCTGACTGTATTCAAATGCAAGTTTACCAATATCTAACTTTGAAGGAGCAAGATCAATCGTTAATAGAGCTTCGGCCAAATCAGAAGTAGAAAAAACATCTACTGGCTTTTTAACTACATTCTCCGCATACTCATGTAGATTCATGATTTCAGAAACCGTAAGGTTAACCAAGTGATTTCTAAATAGCACTAGTTCAACTCCTTGATCATATAGTAGTTGTCCTGTTTTACTCGCTAATTTTACCGCAGCACGTTCTCTTTTTACGTGTGCATCTAACTGTTCTTCGTAACCGATTGCAGCGTCCATCTTTATAATTTAAGTTTAAATATATTACAAATTTGATACAAAAAAAGGCCGCCCAATATGAGCAGCCTTAAAATTTTATCCTAAATAAGCCTTTAGAAGTTTGTTTCGTGAGGTATGTCGGAGACGGCGAATAGCCTTCTCTTTAATTTGGCGAACACGTTCTCTTGTTAAATTGAATTTTGATCCAATTTCTTCAAGTGTTAATCCATGATTCATTCCAATACCGAAAAACAATCTAATTATTTCTCTTTCTTTATCTGTTAACGTAGATAATGATCGTTCAATCTCTCTTTGAAGTGATTCTGACATAAGGAGAGTATCAGCCTTCGGTGAGTCTGCATTAGCCATTACGTCCATTAAAGTACCACCATCTTCATTCGTTGTCAAAGGAGCATCCATAGATACATGACGTCCAGAAACATTCATACTTTCTTTAATTTTATCTTCCGGAACTTCAAGTGCCTCAGCTAACTCCTCAGCTGATGGAGGTCTTTCGTACTCCTGTTCTAATCTTGAGAAAGCTTTGTTTATCTTATTTAATGATCCTACTTGATTCAAGGGAAGACGAACAATTCTAGCTTGCTCTGCCAATGCCTGAAGAATAGACTGACGAATCCACCAAACAGCATAAGATATGAACTTAAACCCGCGTGTTTCATCAAACTTTTGAGCTGCTTTGATCAATCCTAGGTTTCCTTCATTGATTAAATCTGGAAGTGTTAACCCTTGATTTTGATATTGTTTTGCTACTGAGACAACGAAACGTAAGTTCGCGCGAGTAAGCTTTTCTAATGCGCGTTGATCACCTTGTTTGATCTTACGTGCCAACTCTACTTCCTCGTCAGCCGTGATAAGCTCTTCTTTACCTATATCTTGTAAATACTTATCTAACGATTGGCTTTCTCGGTTGGTGATTGACTTGGTTATCTTTAGTTGTCTCATGCTTTTCTTTGATTACTTTAATTGATTGGTATGAAAGTCTGGCAAATTTACACCAATTTAATGTTTCTACAAAATTAATTTTAAATGAAAGTCCGTCAGCAATATGTAATTCTATATACCACAGACGGACTTTTTAGAACAACGGATTGTACTAGTATTTGATACATTTAGAGTCCAAACCCTACATAATCAATCTCTCCATTCTCTAGCATGATCTCTAAAAGTATACCGTTGTTCTGTTGACTTTTTAAGTAATTAGTAAGTTCATCTACCGAACTAACTTTATCATTATTCACTTTTCGAACTACCATTCCCTCTCTTAAACCGAGTGATCTCAGTTTTCCTGCGCTGATTGATGTTATCTTAACACCGTGGTCTGTATTGAGTTCTTTCATTTCTTCCTTAGACAATTCTCCAAATGTTGCTCCAAGTGCAGTATATCGTTCTACTTCTTCTTTAGATTTCAATTCAGTGTTCCCTTCTATGTTTTTCAAAACTACGTCACGTGTAATGACCTCTTCTCCTCTTCTTAGTGTTAATGTCACTTTATCACCAGGACGTCTTCTACCAATCGCTTCTTGAAGTTCAGATGGTGAGTTCACCTCGCGTGTGCCAACTTTAAGTATTACATCTCCTTCTTTTACTTTCGCTTTCTCCGCTCCTGAATCTTCATTTATTCTTGTAATGTAAACTCCCGAAGTATTTGGCAATTCCTCATCATTAACCAATTCTTGGGTGATTTCTCGGATTTGCACACCTAAAAATGCTCTTTGTACCATGCCATAGTCAACAAGATCATTCATAATCTTCATTGCCAAGCGAGAAGGAACAGCAAAGGAGTATCCTGCATAGTTACCCGTTTGGGAAGCAATAGCAGTGTTGATACCAATTAACTCTCCATTTGTATTTACTAGAGCTCCTCCTGAATTACCTGGATTTACAGCTGCATCCGTTTGAATAAAAGACTCAATTGGCATCACAGATTTATTTTGGTTGCCAATAATATTAATGTTTCTGGCTTTTGCTGATACAATACCAGCAGTCACAGTTGATGTTAGATTAAATGGATTCCCAACAGCCAAGACCCACTGACCCGTTCTTACGTCATCACTATTGGCTATAGGCATTGGAGTTAAGTCGTTTGCCTCCACCTTTAAAACCGCAATATCTGTTGATGGGTCAGTTCCAACAATCTCTGCATCATAAGTTGTATTGTCATTTAAAGTAACTTGTATTTCGCTTGCATTTTGTATTACGTGATTATTGGTGACAATATAACCGTCTTTTGATACGATTACACCTGAGCCTGACCCCTCTCCAAATTGCTTCCTCTCTCTACCTGAACCTGGTCCATAAAAGAACTCCAAAAACGGATCTCTCTGAACATAAGTTTGAACCACCTTTGTTTTCACGTGAACTACAGAATGTACGCTTCTTTCACTCGCAGCGGTAAAATCAATTGAAGGATCAATTAAAGCGTTCTTAAAACTTGTGTTTACTATAGGAGTATTCTCAGCTTGACCCAATTCTAAATTACGTTTTGAATCTACTGAATCCACATTCAAGGCAAAATAAATTCCCAATGGAAGTAATCCTCCGAGAATTCCTAATCCGATTGTTTTTAAATTTCTACTCATTTTATTGCTTTTTTTAGTCAAACGATTACAACAATTATAACACCAAAAAGTGATTCATGTTATACATCATGCTGTTAAAAGTTGTTAAGCAAAAATGATTTTTTTCGAGTGACAATTTTTGTAATTTAGCGGCCTAATCTGACAATGAAAGAAGTTCTAAAATATCTGATTATCATTATTCTGTCGCTCACAGCTGGATGGTTGATAGGTTATAATTTATCGTCAGATGATTCAACAAAAGTTCAAAAGGTTTTCATAGAAAAGATTAAAGAAAAGGTCGTAAGAGATACTATTAAAGTTAAAGAACCTGTATATATAGAAAAAACTTACGAGGACTCTCTTATGAATAATGACACTCTAGACGTTGCATTCGATGATACATCTGGGATTTTTAATCTCGACAGTATCGATCAAGTGATAGATTCGGAAATCATGCGTGAAGAATTAATGAATACACGCAGTTTAGAAATAGAATGGATTACAAAAGACTCCTTGGATGTTTCTGAACTACTCAATAAGAAGGCTAACAGTTTCAGTGAAAAGATGATTATTGAATTCTGGCAAAGTCCATTGAATTTAACGGGTTACGAGTTGAGCCGAAATAAACTTAAGTTATTTGGATTTAATCCTGAAGAATCTATTTCTTTGCAAGTGGAAGACGATAAAAGCGAATTGATTTTAAAAACAAAGTCATTCGTTCTTCGACTGCCGAAAACAAACCAGTTCAAGACAGTTAAACTCTAGATGGAAATAAAGTTTCAAAAGTATCAAGGAACAGGTAATGATTTCATCATGATTGATTGCGTGAATCAGTCTAATATTGAAATATCTATACCTTTAATTCAACAATTGTGTAATCGTCGTTTCGGAATTGGTGCAGATGGATTAATTTGTATCTACAAGCATAATAAATACCATTTTGAAATGAAGTATTACAACAGCGATGGCTCACGAAGCTTTTGCGGGAATGGTGCCCGCTGTGCTGTTGCTTTTGCACATTCATTAGGTTTATTCGAGAAGGATGCTCATTTTCTAGCTATCGACGGTGAACACAACGCTTCCTTGAATGAAGAGCAAGTTCATCTACTCATGTCGGATGTACCTTCTATAAGTGAAGATAATGATGCATTTGTATTAGATACAGGAAGTCCTCATTTTGTTTGTTTTGTGAATGATCTCGATACAATGGATATTGTAAAATATGGTCAAGAAGTCCGATACAATGAAAAATATAAAGAACAGGGTATTAATGTCAATCTTGCCCAGAAAGTAGATTCTCAAAAGATCAACATGCTAACATATGAGCGTGGTGTTGAAGATGAAACTTTCTCTTGTGGAACCGGAGCATCAGCAGTAGCGTTGGCATATGCACTAAAAAATAATGTGACAGAACCTTTTGAGTTAGAGATTAAGGTTAAAGGTGGTCAGCTAAAAGTTAGTGCCATTCCAAATAATGGAGGATTCAAAAATATTTATCTCATTGGACCAGCAACATACGTTTTTAATGGATCAGTTTCAGTTTAAAATTAGTTCTGATGAGATCGTTGCATTTGACAAACTTGTTTTGAATCATAATTGCACCTACCTATACGTTTTTCATGCTGATAAAATACCTCCCCATATTGGCGTTGTGGTAAACGACCTATTCTATTCAGTGAAAGCCAATGGAATAGACTTAGGTCTTTCAATCGATAAAATAAACTCGCTAATCAAACGAAAAAAAATCTGTACGCTAATATTCGAGTTAAACAGGATGCCTGTCAAGTCAATTAAGGAGATTTTTGAAGACATTGACGGAAAGATATCTACCGGTGACACTTGTCTTACTCCTATAAGCTCAGCTTATTATCGCGATGGAGGTCATAACAAGGTGGGTGAATTACTTTCTGATTTAAATTCAGATGAACATATATTAAAAATATATGGAGCTTATTTACCAATTAACTTTAGAGGTATTCGAAACTACTCTTCACGTGAAATAAATGAGAGGATTGATAAATTAAGAGAATGAATAATTTGTTTAATATCATCTTACGTCCTCCACAGGAGTCTGATCTTCAATTGTTATTTGAATGGGAGAATAATAAAGAATTTGACGAGTTTTCAAGCATTGAAAGCAGCTATACAATTGACGAAATAGAGAGCTTTATACGATCAGTAAAAAATATCAAAGCAAATAAACAGTTCAGGTTTATGATATGTGATAAGGAATCTTCTCAAGCAATAGGAACTGTTGATATTTACGATATAGACTTTCATAAAGAACGAGCCGGTATCGGGATATTAATTGCAAAAAGTGAACATCGTAGAAAAGGCTTTGCTTTACAAGCTTTAGATCTCACATCAACGTTTGCAAAAGATAAGCTTGGACTTGCTCATTTATTTTGTGAAATTAATGTTGAGAATGTTGCCAGTCAGAATTTATTCGAAAAGGCAGGATTCGGTTCGAAATCATTAAGAAAAAATGCATATAACATCGATTCTGTTCCTGTGGATGTGTATTTTTACGAAAAAAACATTCAGTAAATGCAACTTTGGAAGTCAATTATCATTTTAGGAATCGTAGTTACTTTATCAGGTTGTGATTCTATCTCTGCTTATTTTGACGGTAATGAAACTACCGTAAATTCAGAAAAGACAGTTTTTTACATACATTCTGATGACTCCTTAGAAAAAGTAGCAAACAGGTTACTTAGTGCTGAGATCATCAATGATAAAGAAGGATTCCTCTCTATTGCGGAATACAAATCTTTCAGTTCAGAGAAGCTTGGAGCAGGAAAATATGAGATTGAACCTGAAACAAAATACAAGACCCTAATAAATGGTTTTACTCGTAATAGACTTGGTAACGGAAATCTTGAAGTTGAAGTTAATGTGACTTTCAATAACTGTAAAGATATCAAAGAAGTAGCAAGTAAGATTTCGAAACAATTAGAATTAGATAGTGCAGTATTTGTAAATTATGTTTTGAGTGATAGTATATTGAATAAATATGGATTTTCCGAAGAAAAGATTAGTGCTTTATTCCTTCCAAACACCTACAGAATGTTCTGGGATACAGATCATACAGACTTCCTTGCATATATGGCTAAAGAATTTAAAGCATTTTGGAATCCTGAACGCATGGAGTTATTGCGAAATAAAACGGTCTTTAAAGGTCAATCAGATGCCGTAACTTTAGCGTCAGTTGTTTATAAAGAGCAAGATAAGTATCCAGATGAATGGAAAACAATAGCTGGGTTGTACATCAATCGTCTCGAACGTGGAATGAAGTTGCAAAGTGATCCAACATTTCGGTTTTGCTGGGGTGATGAATTAGATGGTGTCGAACGACTTCTGAACGTTCACAAAGAGATTGACTGCCCTTACAACACTTATATTTATACTGGTTTGCCTCCTGGCCCAATCTGCATACCGCCATCTTCCGTTGTTGATGCTGTATTGAATGCAGAAAACAATGAGTACATTTTTATGTGTGCCAAGCCAAAAGGCGATGGTTTACACAATTTTGCGAAGACGCTAAGTCAACACAATAAAAATGCTAGAGAATTTCAGCGTTGGATCAGTAACAGAAATAGATAATTAGAAGTATGAAAACGACCGTTTTAAATGCCCGTCAAATTCAACAAAAGATTAATCGTATTGCCTATGAGATCTTGGAAAATAATTATGAAAGTCCTAAACTGTTCTTAATCGGTATAAAAGGCAATGGGTTTACTCTAGCTCAGCAATTATCAGAGATCTTAAAGGATATCAGTAAGCAAGAAGTAATACTTGCAGAGATTACCATAGACAAGCATGAACCATTAAATCACTCTATTGAGCTATCTATTGATAATAACGAAACCAAAGGTCATACAGTAATTCTTGTTGATGATGTAATTAATTCTGGAAGAACAATGCAATATGCATTAATGAAGTTGTTAGAAAAGCCAACAGACAGAATAAAAACGGTTTGTTTGGTAGATCGTAAGCATAGAAAATACCCTATTCGAGTTGATTACGTTGGACTAACACTTTCAACAACGCTTCAGGATCGTATCGAAGTTGAGTTGCACGATGATTCAATTGCTTACTTGGTATAAATCACCAAAGTGAAAGTTGGTTTACCTCCTCTTCACCTTCATTATTCATGAGTCCACTTGCTGAGATCCCCATTAGACGAATTCTTTGACTCTTAGCATCTGCTTCATCTAGTAATTCAAAAGCTATTTTACGGATCTTATCTTTATCTTGCAACCATTCTTCTGAGGTGAAAGATCGTGTGATTGTTTCGAACTCCGCGTTTCTTACTTTTACCGTTATAGTTCTTCCCCACTTTCCATGATGCGAATATCTTTCCCACCATTTATCAAAAATTGCAGAAAACTTCTCATTCACTGCAATTCCACCATGGATATTATCAGAAAACGTATTCTCAGCCCCAACACTTTTTCTTTTACGGTCTGATTTAACCTCTCTGTTATCTATTCCTCTGCTAATGTGATAAAGAAACCCTCCAGATTTACCAAAGAGCTGTTGTAATTCAGACTTTTGATACTTCAATAGATCTTTACCTAAGTTGATACCATTCTTCTTCATTTTCTCGGCTGTGACCTTACCAACACCAAAAAAAGATTCTATAGGTAATTCCTGAATGAAGGAAGGGCCTTCTTCTGGAGAAATAACATACAACCCGTTCGGTTTATCTTGATCTGATGCTATTTTTGCCAGGAACTTATTGTAAGATACTCCTGCAGAAGCGACCAAGTTAAGTTCATTCTGGATATCATTTTTGATTTGTTGAGCGATGAGCGTCGCTGAGGATACTTCAAAGTTAGTGTACGTAACATCTAAAAAAGCTTCATCCAGTGAAAGTGGTTCAATGATAGCTGTATATCTCTCAAATATTTTTCTGATCTCAACAGATACTTGCTTATATTTCTCGAAATCTGGCCTTACAAATAAAAGCATTGGACATTTTCGAAGAGCTGTTTTCGCAGGCATTGCTGACCGGACACCAAACTTTCTCGCCTCATAGCTCGCTGCAGCAATAACCCCTCTCCCACCTGAGCCACCAACGGCTAAGGGGTTGCCGCGAAGCTCTGGATGATCACGTTGTTCGACAGACGCATAAAATGCATCCATATCTACATGAATTATTTTACGCTCATCTGGCTTCATGCATCTTCTTCAGCTTCAGGATCTATGATTTTCTTAATATCCTCTTCGGTACTATCTAACTTCTTTCTACAAAATTCCACTAGAGACTTTGCTTCAATAACAGTGTCAGATAGCACATCAATTTTAACTTCTTTGCGTTCCAAAGAGCCGACGATCTCTTTCAAACGCTTCATCGCCTCTTCGTATGTCAACTTCTCATCAATCTTCATTTTCTTATTTTATCTTTTTAACTTCTGAAATCTTACTCGTAATTAAGCGCTGGCTCGTTAGTGTTTTCATAATCTTGCCCTTAATATCTCCTTCATGCTTATCAACATCAATTTCCTCTATGGTCGAAATCGTATATCCAGCTTCAAGCATCTTATTAGGGTTTAAAACACCAAGCAAATCATTTAAGTTTTCTAACACAACCCGATCTCTTTCAACTTGATTATTACTGAACACTCTCACATTGTCGACCATGTGTTCTAAGGTGAATTTACGCTCATCTTTAATTAACCTATGTGCATTCATATCTACTTCATCGAGAACACGCTCTAAATGATTCTGTTCGTCTCGAACTGTGCGCTCCACTTGATGAATCAACTGATGAATTGTTCTTTCTTGTCCACGACTTGCTTCGTGCACGGTAGAAAAAGCAGCTGAACTGATATCATTTTGTAATTGTTGAAAAACGGTTCGCCAGTGTTGAGTCATTGCTCTACTGTAATGCTGAAGGTAATTATTCAAATGATTAAACTCTTCTCGTTCTCCACTAATCAACTGTTGAGCTCTGTGTATCACTTTGTCATGCAAGTCTCTCATGATCTCGTTGAAAGAAGAAACAGCATAATGTATATGTGAGGCTACTGCTGTAGGAGTTTTAAAATGCGTATGAGCAACAAGGTCTGCGACTACCCTATCCGTTTCATGTCCAATACCCGTCAAAACAGGCAATCTTGATTTGGCAATGGCTTGAGCGATATTATAATCATCAAAAATAGCGAGATCCATTTTACTTCCACCTCCTCGGAGAATAACAATCACATCTGCGTCATAGCAAGATGCGTCCAGTATAGCCTTAGTGATTTCTGGAATAGCCTGCTCGCCTTGAACTCTAACAGGAAAAACCTTTATAATGAATTTGTTGTATTCATGGTTATTCAATAGCTCATCATTAAAATCAGTGAATCCTGAAGTATCCGGAGAGCCTATTAGGGCAATTCGTTTGATAATGGCAGGCATTTTCAATTCTTTCTGTCGATCCAGAAGGTTAGCCTTGCGCAATTGAGAAATAACCTCTTTACGTTTCTTTTCAATAGCTCCATAAGAATAAGCTGGATCAATGTTTAATACATTTAGCTTAAGACCATATACAGCATGGTATTCAATTTTTAATGCAAACAGAACATTATTACCTGGCTTTAATATACCCTGAAGCTCTGATGCTCCAACTTGTTCTTGAATAAGCTTATAATTTCTAGACCATATGGTAGCAAAGCTTTTGGCTGTCATTGCACTGTTCTTAGTATCTGCTAACTCTAAATAGTAGTGACCACTTTTCACATTCACCTTTATCACTTCAGCAGTCACCCAAAAAGTTCGATCACCAAACTTTGACCAGAAATGATTTTCCAGCGATTGATTTAACTGTGTAAGGGAATATACTTTGCGTTCAGATGCCATTATAGAATAAAG
>CBFHJL010000088.1:0-11811 GCA_965656195.1 Brumimicrobium sp.
TTACTGGGAGTTTCAATGAAGGGAAATACAATGGGGAATCAGACGGTAAACATTTTAGCGAAAGGTTCGAAGTCAGGACTTATGCCAAATCATTTAATCACTACTGGATTACAAAATGTTTACGAAGGCATTACAATCGCGACAATTGATGATCACAAAGACCTAACTCCAATCATCTATGGTTCAGCAGGAAATTTAGTTGCAGCAGCCTACGAGCAAGATGGAAAACGTTTAATTTTTGATGGCGGATTCACTCGTCTATATATCAACTGGGATACAGCGGGAACTGGACGTTATGTTAAAAATGCTGCTGCATGGTTGGTCAACTATGAGCGCTTTGGTGACGAAGTTGTTGCTGTTAAGTAAAAGGCAAATGATTAATCCAAAAAGAGCTCTCGAATTTCGAGAGTTCTTTTGCTTTGTAGCTGAAATAGGATTGTGTATAAGTTACTAACACATCGTTAATAATTTTTTAATGTTAATACTTAGGTGGTCAGTTCGTTCTGCCCTAATTTCACAGTGAAAATCTAATTATGATATCCTTGACGTGTTTGTGCTGCACTGAAACCATAGTTAGATATTAATCCTCAAGTAAGTTGAAGCGTCAACATGTTTGAAGATTTTGTGCTAAAATGAAAGTATTATTATTTATTGGATTTGTTCTTATTCTATTGACTAACTATTCCTTTAGTCAAATTATTGTTGAACAGGATTTTGATGGCGCTTCTAGTTGGGGGTTCTCGTCGAGTGTGACTTATTTTAGTCATCAGGGATCTAATACGAATAACAATGTCTATCCACTTCCTGATGGTTGGGCTGACGATGGTTTTTATGGTATTATTTCGATGGCTGATGCAACGGGGCTAGATTACGCGCCTCTAAGCGGCAATGTCCTGGGAGAACGTGATTTGGATGATGAAGGTGATTTTGGAACAGGAGGAGATGCCGTGACTACATTTTCATCGGTTAATGTTTCGGGCTGTTCGAATGTTGAAATCTCTTTTGATTATGACATTGAGGGTTATAATGCAAATTCTGACGAAGCTTTTTATGAGGTTTTTCTGGACGGTGTTGGTCAAGGAAGAGTTACGCTTCAAACTGGTTCAACTTCAGGAGATAATGCGGAAGGAACAGTCATCTATAATGTTCCCGGTGGCACATCTTCTATTGCTCTTGAAATCATAGTGAATAACAATGGCACAAGTGGTTATTCTGGTTTTGATAATTTTTTATTAACTGGAACCTGTGGCCCTCCAACTTCCAACACCATAACAACCGGCGTCGTATCTCCATTATCATATACTGTTGATTGCTCCAACGGTCAAACTGGAAGTGTTGATTTCACCTCGACGGGAGTATATAATGGTGGAAACGTTTTTACCGCGCAGCTTTCTGATGCCTCTGGATCATTCGCTTCTCCAACCTCAGTAGGAACTTTAACTGCGAGTGGTACTGATCCAACAGGAACAATTAACTATACGATTCCTGCTGCAACATCTGCAGGTTCTGGGTATAGAATACGTGTCGTTTCATCTGACCCTGTTGTTAATGGATCAGATAACGGGACTGATATAACAGTCTCTCTTACGGGAGGTCCATGTGTTTTAGAACCTCCGCACGCAACCAGTATGATAATCAACTCTTGTAATACATCTTGTGGAGAAGGGAATAACGAGGTAATATTTGGCAACTCTGGAGATTACTCAATACTGATGAATAGTACTAATTTCGAATTGACTTATGGAAGCTTTCCTTCCCCAACCAATAGTTTTACAGACCCACTTGTAAACAATACAACAACTACCTCTGCGCTAAATGACTCTTCTAATTGTCCCGGCTTATTCATTGACGCTACCAATACGACTATCCCACCTAATGCTACCTTTATGTTAGCTCATGAAGCTATTTGCCCAGGGGACGTTCTGGATTTTTCTAATTTATGCGGTTCAGGACCTATTTACATCATATACACCCAAGATGTTTCTTGGAATTTAGGAGGTAACTTTGTGAATTCGACAGGTTCCGGAATTCGTTACATGACCACAACTATCACCTCAACCGATGGTACCACTCATGTGATTGATTATTCATTTGACTCCGCATTAAACTCTGGAGCAGATGGGGACTATGCGAAATGGGACTTTAATGGCGGGTTAGCTATTGAACAAGGAAACAATGGGTGTGCCATTAACCCTGTTGTACTGCCTGTTGATCTAGTTGATTTATCCCTAAGTATCCGCTACAACAATAGTGTTATGATCGACTGGATTACAAGTTCTGAATCAAACAATGACTCATTTACCATCTATCATTCCAAAAACGGGAAGTTCTTCGAAGCTATTGAAACTATCCAAGGGTCTGGAAATTCGACAACTCGATTAAGTTATTCAGTTCTTCACAATACTCCAGTAGATGGTGTCAACTATTACTTACTACGTTCAACAGATTTTGATGGAACAACTTACACGAAAAGCTTAAAAGCTATTAATGTCGAAAAATCTATAGTTTATTTCGATTACACAACTCAACTTTTACACCTGCCCAAGTCCGCCAAATATCAAATTCTAAGTATAGAAGGAAGAGTAGTCGAAGAAGTGATAGACAAAGAGATTGTGCCATTTACAGAAACAGGTGTCTTCATAGTTCATAATTTAGATACAGGTAGATCTTACAAAGTTTCCATCCAATAATCAAAAACTACTACTTTCCCAACAACAGGATTTCACTATCTTCGCAAGAATGAATATTTTTCTTACGTTTGATTACGAACTTTTCTTCGGAGAACCAACGGGAAGTGCTGAGAAGTGCATTCTTTCCCCTACTTCAAAATTAATGGAGATCGCACGAAAGCTAAATACTCGTTTTACCTTTTTTGTAGATGTGGGATATATCATTCAATTGGAAAAACATGGAGTGAATCATCCTGAATTGACTCAAACTTCAACTCAGATTAAAAAACAGATCAAAGCATTAATCAATGAAGGTCATGACATTCAATTGCATATTCATCCGCATTGGGAGACTGCAGAATATAAGAATGGTTCATGGAACTTTAATATAGATGGTAATTATAAACTTGCCGATTTCGAAAATGATAAAATCGAGAAAATTGTTTTTGACTACAAATCTAAACTTGAAGAAATAACAGGAACTAAAACAATAGGTTACAGAGCAGGTGGATGGTGTTTACAACCGTTTGAAAAATTTTCTTCAATATTTAAAAAAGCTGGAATATCTATTGACTCCACTGTATTTCAAGGTGGTCACCTTGAAACAAAGCACTATTTTTTCGATTTCCGAAAGGCTCCAAGTAGGGGGCGGTACAGATTTGAGAATGACCTCTGTACAGAAGAAGAAGATGGCCATTTTCTTGAGTTACCGATTGGTGGTTATAAATATAAACCTGGTTTCTTTTGGAGACTCTACATCCTTGGCAGACTAATACCACGAAGACATAAAATGGTTGGAGATGGAAATTTCATTTCACAAGGCGGAAAGAAATATGAATCCCTCAAAAGACCAATTTGGGATCATGTAAGTTGCGATGGATATTATGCTTCCAAGCTCAATACTATTACAACTAATTTCGCACGACAAAATCGATCAGACCTTGTGGTTATCGGTCACCCAAAGAGTATGACAAAGTTTTCATTCGAAAAACTCGAACAGTATATCAAGGTTCAGCAAAAGAAAAACAGCTTTTTAACGTTATCAGCAGCAGAATGAAAGGACGCTGGAGACATAATAAAGATATTGACTATCAAAAATGGGATGCTCTCGTTAACGATTGTAATCAGTCCACAGTTTTCAGCTCATCTCATTATTTAAACTCAACTTGTCCGGACTGGCATGCATTTATAGATGATTCGTACTCTTATGGATTTCCCGTTGGTGTAATAACTAAACTTGGCGTTAAGAGTATTTATCCTCCTTTCTTCAATCGTTACTCAGAAATTATTGGAGACGCTTCAAAAGTAAATCTCGATGATTTAACCCGATCTATGACAGAGGAATTCCCCAAAGGAATATTGCACTCAAAGTCATCGTTATTTTCACAACTTTCTGAAGAAGCGTTCGTATATCAATCATTAAATAAAGACCAATATAAGTTAAAGACTCAAGCTAAAAGAATGCTAAAAAAATTCGAGCAATCAGAACTATCTATAGTAGCTGACAACAGTAAATCCTCTGAGGTTCTTAGTCTTATTAAACATGAGCTTTCCAAAAAAATGGATCTATATGATAGCTCATCTTCTTTAGCATTGGACAAACTCATATCAGACCTACCAAAAAACATAACCCTTAAGACTATTGTACTTAAAAAGAACACTGAAACCGTTGGCGGTTTGCTAGGGTTAGAGTTCAAAGAAACTATGCTGTATCTAAAAGGAACAACAACAGAAAAAGCCAAAGATAAAGGAGGTATGTATGCTTTAATGGACTACCTGATTAAGAATAGTTTAGACCAAAATAAAGAATTTGACTTTGGTGGTTCTCGTGTTAAAGGCGTTCGATTTTTCAATACACGCTTCAATGCCGAGGATAAAACTTATTTTTGCTATCAATGGGATAATAGTCCTGGCTGGTATAAATTTTTAAAGCGAATTGATCGATGGAGAAAAAAGTAATGCTAATAACTGGAGCATCTGGTGGGCTGGGCTCATCAATTGCTGAATGCTTTCAAAACCGAAATTATAAGCTTGTTTTGCATCACAACCTAAACAAACCCACAATAGATAACAGTGATGACATTCTTCTGCATAAAGCAGATCTGACCAACGAAACAGAGGTGCTAAATATGATCGATACAATTATTGATGAATTTGGACGCCTAGATATAGTGATTAATAATGCA
Source organism: Brumimicrobium sp. (assembly GCA_965656195.1). Lineage (GTDB taxonomy): Bacteria > Bacteroidota > Bacteroidia > Flavobacteriales_D > Crocinitomicaceae > Brumimicrobium. The sequence goes on from CBFHJL010000088.1 coordinate 4,856, forward strand.
GGTATTTCTGACAGCAGTATTTCTTGGAAAACTTCTCTAGAAAGCTGGGAAAAGACTTTAGCAACAAATTTGACCGCTCCATTTCTGGTATGTAAGCATGCAATTCCGCAAATGAAAGCTAATAAATGGGGACGCATCATAAATATCTCTTCTGTTGTTGGACAAACAGGGTTTATCGGCACATCGGCATATACCGCATCAAAAGCAGGTTTAATAGGACTCACTAAAACATTGAGCAAAGAGCTTTCCTCTTCCGGAATTACGGCAAACAATCTAGCTTTAGGATATTTTAACAAAGGAATGATCAGAGATGTACCCGAAGAACTTCGAAAAGAAATAGAGGCTGACATCCCGCTAAAGCGACTAGGAGAACCAGAAGCGATATGCAATTCTATTTCATATCTTATCCAAAATGAATCAGATTACATTACTGGACAAACAATTAATGTTAACGGTGGTTTATATACATAGCAAAAGGTTGGGCTAACCTGCTTGATTTTATTACTTTTGCTGCATTATTAAAGGTATCATGAACATTAGAACTCGACAAATATTTCGAATCATTCTTGCAGCAATTATCATTGGTGGCTCGACATATTTATCTGTTCGATACTTGTTCAAGTCATCACCCTTTATCAAGGTATTGGTGCTGATTGCTTTAATTTCAATCATTTATTTAACAATAGATTACGTAATTAAAAAAGGAAAAAAAGATCGATATGGAAACTAAAAAAATGGTAAGATTGGTTGCAATTGGTGCAGTAGCATTAATTGCAATAATTATATTTCTGAATTCTTGGGTAGATGTAGAACCAGGTGAGCAGGGATTTGTATTCCGACCTTATAACTCTCCGAGTATTGTGGAGGAAGAGGTCTATGATGAAGGAACGTATTTCATACTTCCATGGAATAAAATGATTACTTATGAAGTGGTTAATAAATCGAAGCAATATAACCAGAAGGTAATGGATATAAATGGTACTGATGTGACCTTGGATGTGTCGGTGAACTATAATATTGAGTCAAGAAACGTGGCTAATCTTCACAAAAAGCATCGTGAAAATTATACTACTTTTATTGACGACAAATCAAAGGGTGCTATTAAGGATGTTATCGGTCGTTACACATATGAGCAAGTTTACTCTTCTAAAAGAGAGGCGCTCGAAGGTGAAATCGAAGCAATTCTTGAGAAAGATTTTGACGGCAACTACCTACACTTAAATTATGTAGAGATTGCTGATGTTAACTTACCTGAGAACATTGCAAATCAGATTGAAGAAAAAGAAACGCAAAAACAACGAAACCTTACAGCAAAAGAAAAGCAGTTGGAGGAAGAGTACTTAGCGAATGCGAAAATCGAGAAAGCCAGAGGTGACTCCGCATTGATCGTATCTGCGAAATTTAAATCTGAAGCAATCCGCCTAGAGGCTGAACAAATTGCGAAGAACCCTCAATACATAGAACTCAAAAAATGGGAGAAATGGGATGGAGCAGGATCTCCTTACGGTTCAAACAATGTATTTGGAGATAAGTCTATCAGTATACTAAAAGCGAATTAGGCTAAATAGATTTACCAATATTATAACGTCAGTAATTAGTTTTACTGACGTTTTTTTATGCAACAAGTGTTACACCTGTGACTTTCAATTTGACTTATATTTGCAGTAATGAATGAATATTGGGACATATTTATACAAGGTTATGAATCGTATGCCAAGTATCTTTGGAAAACGATCTTAACACCTATCAAGGAAGGACAACTGAACTTCTTTTACTTCCTTATTGTGATATCGCTTGCAGTATGGGGTTTAGAATTGATATTTCCATGGAGAAAAAAGCAAAAAGCATTTCGAAAAGATTTTTGGCTTGATGCATTCTATATGTTCTTCAATTTTTTCATTTTTAACCTACTATTATTTGTAGCGCTGTCGTCGGTAACCACGGAATTTCTCAATGATATACTTTCACCTTTAGGGTATGAAGGAGGACACCTAATCAACTTATCAAACCTACATTGGGGATGGCAATTATTCATTTTCTTTATCATTTCGGACTTTGTTCAATGGGGAGTTCATAATTTACTTCACCGCATTCCTTTCTTGTGGGAGTTTCACAAAGTACATCACTCGGTAAAAGAAATGGGCTTTGCAGCTCATTTACGCTACCACTTTGGAGAAACATTCCTTTACAATAGCTTCAAATACATTACTCTCTCAATGATTTTTGGATTCCAACTTGAATTGGCGTTCATTGTTCATGCGCTTGCTATTACAATTGGTCATCTAAACCATGCTAACGTAGGTTGGGATTATGGACCATTTAAGTATATTTTCAACAACCCAAAAATGCATATATGGCATCATGCCAAGCATTTACCCTCATCTCACCCGAAAGGAATGAACTTCGGTATTTCATTGAGCATTTGGGATTATGTATTTAATACTGACTACATACCTCACGAAGGCCGAGATATAGAGCTAGGTTTTCCAGATGATGAAGAATATGCCCCAAGTTTCTTTGATCAGCTTGTAGCACCATTTAAAAGGAGAAGAAAACATGAAAAACAATAATTTAGTCATTGCAATAATCGCTACATTGACACTAGGACTAGCTCCTTTCGTGCCCGAACCTCATTTCTTTGGAAAGGTAAAATGGGTGCTTGGTGGTGCGAATGGGATGAAACCAATGGATTGGTTTGACCTTGTCATGCATGGCGCTCCTTGGGTATGGTTGGTAATTGAAATCATTCGACTCTTTTTATCTCGACTGAAAAAGAGTTAAATTATTTAAAATATTAAACCATTAGCGAATCAACTATCACTATCGTTGAATTGCTATTGAAAGAAGTTAAAAAAGAACTAAAGAAACCACTGGCTCTTCGGAAAGTTAATTCAAACGCTTCTGTATAAAAGTCACTACGCTGAATTCATGCTGTATCTAGCTTCTATGCTGGGCGAAAATAGGTTCAAAAAAAATTATTAATTTTATGTCAATTTGATTTAACACATATTTTATGAGGCCCTATATCATCTTGATTCTATCCATATTTATAGTTTTTGGTTGTCGAAAAAAAGAAAAACGTACTGAAACATTTTTAGAGGATCTTGGAGCAATTCATTGCTTCAACGGTATTCTCGATGGCGATGAAACCGGAATTGACTGCGGTGGAAGCTGTGAGCCTTGTGAGCAAAATATTGCACCTTGTAACTTAACACCAAACACACTATACCTTACCGACGGATGGGTATATGAAACCAAAGTCCTTTTAAGTTCTACTATTGATACACTGGCCAATGGGAACATTAGATTCACGGCAGAAATGGATAACTCGAGTAATGGAAAAATTGAATTCGTCTTTGACAAACCTTTAGATTTCTCCAAGGTATATTCTGGAGACTATTATTTGACAGGAAGTGGTTATAAAGTTGATATTTTATATACTGAAAATGGTTGGCCAGATCAAGAAGGCTCAGGGACTGTTTATATTTTCCTTGAGGATAATGGTGATATAAATTTCCAATCATGCGACTATGACTTCGGCGGTACTTGGAACGCTCAAGACAACGAGACTTCGTGGTTCAACTTAACCTTTGAAATATAGTACCCATCATGTTACATCTTTTTAGAATTCAGCTACTGATTATCTTTGGAGCCACGTTTGTATTTCCTAGTTTAGCTCAAAAAAAGGACTCACTTGAAGTAATAAGTGTTCATGACAATCCAGATTTCTCCTATTTGGGACTTGGCCCAAAATTGTTTACCTCGTTAAACCTTCATAACCTCACCCTTCTTGGCGTTGGATTCGACACTCGATTAATCCAAAAAGACCTCTATATTAAAGGCCAAGGTAGATATCATTTTTTTGAAGCTTATGCTCAAAGATTTTATACAGAAGGTACAGATCAATTTTCTATGTACTTCCATGAAACATCAAGAGATTTAACATTTGACGCATGCTTTTATTTCAAACATGATTATTTTCACGGGAAGAAATTTATTAGTGCTACTACAAGTAACAACTCCTCTAAAGTTAGCAAAATTGATTATACGTTGACTCAGCGCACAGGTATTGGGTTAGGATATCGTCCAATGTTCACTTACTTCGTTTTTGGTGAACGTGATCTAAGCGCTATTCGAACGATTGACAATACTGAAGTAACTTTAGAAGGTGTAACTTCAAGCTATTTAACTCAACATGTAGTTAGACTACTGTTTTCTCAAGTAACTGCCTACAAGCTAGATGCAGTTATAAAGAGTAAATCAAAACACATAACAAATTATGGAAAAGGAAGTTTTTCTCATCTTTACGGAGGACTTTTGATTGGATTTAATCAAGAGTTTGATAATGTCGTAGAAAAACTATACAATTACAACGAGTATAACTCATATAACTCTGACGATTACGTCTATGTAAGACATGACATACAGCCAAACTTAACAATGAGTCCCATAGGAGCTGTTATTGGATTCGAACACTTCTTGATCAAGCAAGGCCGCTTTGGCTCAGTATCATTTAACGCTGAAGGAGGGCTAATGCCAGGACCACTCGATGTAATTAAACACAATATATTTATTGATTTAAGTTGTTCTTTCCTACTAGGAGGTGTCCTGAAAAAGAAAAAAAAGAAATCAGAAAAAATTGAATCTAAGGTTCCCTATTTATAATAAATGTAAGTTTCGACTAACCCTGTTGAAGCAATTTCTTCATACTTACCTTTTCATCTATGATTCCGTGAAGATCAGAAATTGAAACTCTGATCTGTTCCATAGTATCTCTGTCTCGAATAGTTACCGTATTATCTTCTAATGATTGATGATCAACAGTTACGTGAAAAGGAGTTCCTATGGCATCCTGACGACGATATCTTTTCCCGATAGAGTCCTTCTCATCATATTGACAGTTAAAATCAAATTTAAGATCCTCAATGATCTCTCTTGCTTTATCTGGTAATCCGTCTTTCTTAGTCAATGGCATTACCGCTACCTTATATGGAGCTAGTGCTGGAGGAATAGAAAGCACAACCCTCTCTGACCCATCTTCTAATGTTTCATTCTTCAATGCCGCACTGAATATCGCTAAGAACATTCGGTCTAAACCTACAGATGTTTCGATTACATAAGGTGTGTAGTTTTTATTCAACTCTGGATCGAAAAACTGCAATTTCTTCCCTGAAAACTCTTCATGCTTCTTCAAGTCGAAATCCGTTCTTGAATGAATCCCTTCCAGTTCTTTAAAGCCCATCGGAAAATCGAACTCAATATCAGAAGCTGCATTGGCATAGTGAGCAAGTTTAATGTGATCATGGTCGCGATAAAACTCATCTCCTAAACCAAGTGCTTTGTGCCATTTATTTCTTTTTTCTTTCCAGTGCTCATACCATTTTAGTTCCTCCCCTGGACGAACAAAATATTGCATTTCCATCTGCTCGAATTCACGCATTCTAAATATGAACTGACGCGCCACGATCTCATTTCTAAATGCTTTACCGATTTGAGCTATACCAAATGGTATTTTCATACGTCCAGTCTTTTGGACATTTGAAAAGTTTACAAAGATCCCTTGAGCTGTCTCAGGACGTAAATATATTTTTGACGCGTCTCCGGCTACCGAACCTAATTCCGTAGCAAACATCAAATTGAATTGACGAACATCTGTCCAATTTTTAGAACCAGAAACTGGACAAGCGATTCCTAGCTCCTCGATCATTCCTTTCAAAGCATCCAGATTGTCGCTTTCAAGAATATCAGTTAGCTGGGCTTCAAGAGCATCAATTTTATCTTGATTTCTTTTTACGTTTGGATTCGTAGCTAAGAATTGAACCTCATCGAAATCTTCACCAAATCGTTTATGACCTTTCTTTACTTCCTTCTTGATCTTATCACGGTACTTCTCAATATGCTCTTCTACAAGAACATCAGCACGGTAACGTTTTTTAGAATCCTTGTTATCAATCATAGGATCATTAAAGGCATCGGTATGACCGGAAGCCTTCCAAGTTTGAGGATGCATAAAAATTGCTGCGTCAAGCCCCACAATCTCCTCATTCATTTGAACCATAGCTGTCCACCAATAGTCCTTTATATTTCTTTTTAATTCTGCACCTAGTTGACCGTAATCATATGTAGCAGATAAACCATCGTATATTTCGGATGAAGGAAATACATAACCGTATTCCTTAGCGTGCGATATTACCTCTTTGAGTTTGTCTTCTTTCTTATCCATGGTCGCAAATTTATATAATTTTAGACCACTAGAGATTTCAAAACAGAGTTGATTTCAAACTATTTTTAAAGAATCTATAAATCTACCTTACGAGCAAGCGTGCTTCTAGATAATCTTTCATGGCATAACGAACTCCTTCTCTGCCAAAACCAGAATCTTTAATACCACCATAAGGCATATCATCTACTCTAAAGGTAGTTGATTTATTATGGATTATTCCACCAACATCAAGTTTGTAAAAAGCTTCATCCCGCCATTTAATACTGTCTGTAAAAATTGCTGCTTGCAATCCCCATTTACAATCATTTACTTGATTTATTACCTCATTAAAATTGTCAAAAGATTCTATAACCACTACGGGGCCAAAAACCTCTTCATCTCGAACTTTTTCGCCTTTGGGAACTTTAGTTAAAATTGTTGGAGAGTATAAATTACCTTCTCTTTTATGTCCTGTTATTAGGTCAGCCCCGCTGTTCAAAGCTTCTTCCACCCATTTTTCGACTCGTATTGCATTGCTTTCATCTATCATTACCCCAAATTCTGTATCATGATCTAGAGGGTCACCAATCTTGAGGTCCTTAGCCGCTTCAGCGTAATGATTAACGAACGTGTCGAACAAAGAGTTATGGACATAAATTCTCTGCGTATGGATACAAACCTGACCAGAATAGGCAAAGCCCCCAATTATTAATTCTTTCAGTGCCAGTTCAAGGTCTGCGTCTTTGCAAACGAT
>CBFHJL010000089.1:0-11653 GCA_965656195.1 Brumimicrobium sp.
GGTCTTAGGGAGTTTTTCATTTGTAAAAAGTGATCGTACTTCCATCGTGTTGCAGATTCACGGAGTTACTGAATTGAGAGGTAATTTGATGATTGCAATTTATAAGAGTGCTGATAAATTTCCCAAATTTGGCAAAGGAGATGTGAATATGGTTCACAAAGTTCAATCGAAAAGCCCTAGTATTAGTATTGACAATCTTGAAATAGGTAAGACATATGCTTTAGCCGTTTTTCATGATGTAAATGAAAATAAGTTTCTTGATAAGAATTTTTTAGGTATGCCAGAAGAAAAGTATGGTTTCTCCAATGATGCTAGAGGAACTTTTGGTCCGCCGTATTATAGTGAAGCTAGTTTTACGGTTTCTAAGCAGAAAAAACTTAATGTGACGATTCGCTAAGACGCTCTAATAACGAGTGTTTCAACTCTTCCAGTCTTGGTTCGATTTCGAAAAAGAAAAAATACGCTCCTTCACCAAAGTCTTTATAACTGGGTAACCTTCCATCTTTTGGTATCTCTTGGGCTAGATAGTATACTTTCTTATTTTCTACACATTTGTAAAGTGTGAATTTTCGGTCAGCCAATTCGAAATCATCTCGTATCTCGATTGTTTTATACGGGTCATAAAAGCTATCTTCAAAATGATCAAAAGAGATCATACCCAAAATTTCTTCGAAACTGAAGATGTCATATTTTGGTGAATCCGAAACAGCCATAACTTTCGAATAAGCAATTGAGCTGGTAATGTTACTTTTTAAAATCTTTTTGAGTTTACGATCGACTTTCCCATTTAGCACATGAAGCCACGCAACTTTTACACCCATTCGAAATTCTTCTTCTGATTTTACCTCCCATGAGTTGATCAAGCTATCTAGATATTCTTTTTTATTTGGGATCTCACTTTTATAGATCCATTCTAAATATCGAAATGCTGCCCACTCAGGTTGCTTGGCAGAAAGCATGGACTGAGCAAAACTTTCTGTTTTGAAAGTGTTCTCAAAAAACGGGCTTGTTGTAAGCTCGGCAAGATGGAAAGACATCTTCCAGCTCAAACTGTCTTGTATAGAAGGTTCAAAAGATGACCATATCTGGGAAAGGAAAGTCGCGTTTGATTTTAAAATCCCAATCAATTGCTCCTTATTATCCCAAGGGATATTTTTTTCTTTTGCTCCCTTTGCAATCAAGTTGAATGCTGATTCATTTTGTTTCTTAGCACTATAGTAGAGCAATGCTTCAGTTAAAAGTGGATTGCTTTTAGTTGCTCTAGACTTCCATATCTCATGTGGTTTAATCGTTGATTCTTTGGAGTTAGCCAATTTAAATAGAAGTGTGTACTGCAGAAATCCATTGTCATCGTATTTTTCAAAAATAGAGTCCTCCATCATTAGTATTGCGCCCATATGTTTGGCATTGACATGATCATTCTCAGAAAGCTGAGCAATTCCTTTTGGACCATTATTTATCAACTCATTTTTAACTGCGATGAGATCGAACCCATTTAGGGAGTCCTCCACAGTGTTTAGGAAAGTCATACTGTCCAGAAAGTGAAGATTTTCATAGCTTGACCTGAATGCATAAGGATAGATCATGTTGGAAGTGCCTATCGTTTTACCGTTCAATGTAACTCTGCCGGATAGCGTGTTTTTAGAAGATGTGTAATGAAACGTGTACTCCATTGCGGGTTTTCCTTCGATAATGTAGAAGCTTGTGTCTATTTCAACTTCGATAGTGCTATCAGGCCAAATTACCTGGTCAGTTAATAATTGCTTTGAAGACTTATCGGAAAATGCCCATGATTTGAAATCCTTCTTATATGCCTGAAACGTAATCATATTTTCTGGATCATTTACCAAGTAGTGTTTGGTTGATCGGTACAAATATTTTTCATCATATTTTTCTGGTGAAAATCCCGAACGGGTTAAGTAGCTAGACAGGTTAGCATTACTTATTTTTTTCTGTTTTGGAGTGGAATCACTGCGTGCTGTGTTAAAGTTAAATCCTTCTAAAAATTTAACTGCCTTGAGGCTATCTGAACCGGTGTATTGAGCATAGTGAACAACATTTCCTACAATTCTCATTTTTCCAAATGCCTTACGCCCTAATCTTTCGGCACTGAATGACTTCTCACTGTAATTCTCATTTTCTATATGACTATAAAAGTTAATACGCTCTTGGTCAAACTCATCTATTAGATAATCACCATAATTTTGATCATCCAAGTAAATGGAGTTGTCTGTTATTTGATTCTCGTAAACATATAATGAAGTTTTGCTATTTGGATCAAACCATTTTGCGTACCAGTAACGATCTGATTCCGTTTCGTCTGAATAAACGGAGGTATTAAGAGGCATTTTTATTTCCATCGTTTTTGAAGGAGATAATAATGTTGAGTCGAGAGCGGCTTCTACTGTGCTTCGAGAAAATGAAAATGTTTCAAAAAAACGTTCTGGACGTTTAGAATTAATAAAACGATAGCCACCCGTGCAATAGAGCGTATAAACAATATCATTATGATGAAAAGCCCGCATCCAATATACATTGTTTCCTCCGCGATCTATTCTTGCTTGACGAGCTTTGACTTCATTTCCAATCATCAAAGAATCATACTGAGAAATGTGTTCAGGTTCAGTTGTGAAGTAATCCTTAATCACTTGATCGAGATCTGTAATAACCTCATAGTGTTGCATGTTTAGCGTGTACGTATTGCCTTGCCCCATTTCTCTATATTGAACCAGTCGCATTCCATTTTCTTCATCAGAAATTAACGGTTTTCCAGAGAATTCTATGTTGACGCCAAACTTATCATCATTGTAGTAGTAGCCCGAACATTTGTCTAACTCTTTTTCTTCTGTCGTTTTCTCCTCTGAAAACTTTGCATTCACAACTTCAACAGTGTATCCTTTTTCTTTAAGTAATGGCACAATTCCTTCAGGTCCCATGAGGTGAGCGGCACCAACTGCGCAGAATACCTTTTCTTTTTGCATTAAAGTATCCAGACCATCTGCCATGACATGATTCCTGTCTACCAATAACTCCTCGTAAAGGTTCACATATCTGCGTGTTGAAAGCTTCGTGAAATCATGGAGTTCATTTGCTTTTCCCTCAAGGTAGAGTTTTTTCATTTCCTCTTTGGACGGAGACTCAATATACCCTTGAATATTCGTGTCTAACTCATTATTTAATCCGATCTTCAACTGATCTTCTATGGCTTCTAAAGGATAGAAATTCTTATCGCAATTATCAGCGATCTGTTTGAAGTAAAGGTCTATAAATTGTGGTCTGCCGTTATCAGATCCATAACCGGTAAATGTGACTTTATCCCGATTTGAAAAAGGGATAATCCAATCAAAAATATCATTTCCAAAGTTGTAGGAAGGGTAATCAAAATAACGATCATCTCCCATCAATTCGGTGATATCCGTTTCTAAAATCACTGCATCAGCATTGTTAATTGCAGTATAGAGCTGATCTGGAAAGTTGAATATGTCAGGGTCGTTGCTGTGATATGTACCGAATAGATACTGAGGTGATGTCAAATCATTTCCTGTGATCTTCCATAGCAACTGGTAGTTACTTCTATCTATACTATCCTTCTCTTGAGCAAGAATTTGACTCAGTGTCGAAAGAAACAGGAATGCAGCAAGAAGAAATTTTAAAAATAGGTTCACTCTAATAGAACGCTAAAATCCACTAAAAGTTTCATTTGAGACCCACTAACCTTGCTTAAATAATTCACCGTTTAAAAATACAGATTCTATATTGTTTTCACCAAAAGAATACGGAATTCGAGCCAAAGCATTCATCGGTTTCGTGATCAAGATATTTGCCTTCTTACCAATGCTGATCGAACCGTACGTATCTGCTAAATCCATCGCATCAGCTGAATTGATTGTGATCGCATTCAATGCTTCAACTGGAGTCATCTTCATTTTAGTGCAGGCAAGTGAAGTCAAGAATTGCATATTTCCTGATGGAGCCGAACCCGGATTAAAATCTGAAGCAAGTGCAACAGGGAGGTCGTTTTCAATCATTTTACGTGCTTTTCCGTAGGGAATGGATAAGAAGAAAGAACACCCGGGAAGTAAAGTTGGAATACACTCAGAACCTTTTAATGCATCAATATCTGCGTCATCCATTTCTTCAAGGTGGTCGACTGATTTCGCACCGTGTTCAACAGCTGCTTTTACGCCGCCCATTACCGAGAATTGATTGACATGTACTTTTGGAGTCAGACCGTATTTAGCACCAGCCTCCAGGATCTCATTCATTTCTTCAACGGTGAAATAATTGCGTTCACAAAAGCAATCGATGTAATCAGCCAGCCCTTCTTCTTGTATTTTTGGCAGCATTTCATTGATCATTATGTCAATGTATCCGCGGCGGTTTTCCTTATATTCTTTTGGAATGGCATGTGCTCCAAGGAACGTTGCTTTGATGGCCATTGGAGAAGCTTCCTTTAGTCGCTTGATTACGCGCAGCATTTTTAACTCTGCTTCAGTCGTCAACCCATAACCCGATTTGATCTCTATCGCACCAGTACCAAAAGGCACCAAAGAATGAATACGTTTCAGCGCATCTTCGAAGAGTTGATCTTCATCCATTTGTTGAAGCTTACCTGCCGAGTTTAAAATTCCACCACCTTTTAGTGCAATCTCCTCGTAGCTTAACCCTCTGATCCGATCTTCAAATTCTCCTTCACGTGTATCTGCAAAAACAGCGTGTGTATGCGAATCACAAAAAGCAGGAAGAACAAACTTACCCTCAGCATCAATGACTTCAAGGTCTCTCCAATCGGTAATTCCACCCCAGTCTTTCATGCTTCCATAGGCAACAATTGTATCATTTTCGATTGCCAAAAAAGCGTTTTCCAACATGTCTGACTTTTGCATGTTGCTTCCTTTTTTTGCGGAAACGAGATTGTCATTTGCTTGAAATAGTCCTTTTATGTTCTTGATCAATATTTTTCCCATGGCATTGCTGTTTTTCAAGTTTCAAAATTAATTAAAGCTCAACGCAATCCAAATCTAATTCTGCAGCGTATATACTTTTTGAAACACGACATGCTGTGTTAGTTTCTTATGGTTTAGTGGAATGGTCAGGTGCACCTTTTTGTACCTGACCATTTTTGTTTTTTGAGGACAGCTGAAAGAATTTGTCAAAGGACCAATAAAACAAACTATTTTCATTAATTTTGTCCCCTTAATAAAAGTCGCTATGTCTATAGAAGTAAAAATATTCGCAGGCCGTGCTTCCAAGCATTTAGGAGAGCAAATAGCTAAGAGCTATGGTATTGCTCCTGGTAATGTAAGTGTTTCTGAATTCAGTGATGGTGAATTTCAACCGTCATTTGAAGAAACAGTGCGTGGTCAAGATGTTTTTATTGTACAATCTACGATGCCTCCAGCAGATAACTTGATGGAGCTGTTGTTAATGATAGATGCTGCGAAAAGAGCTTCTGCTCGTAAGATTATTGCGGTACTTCCGTATTTCGGTTTTGCACGTCAAGATCGAAAAGACAAGCCTCGTGTTGCAATTGGTGCAAAGCTTGTAGCAAACATGTTGACAGCTGCAGGAATGGATCGTTTGATGACAATGGATCTTCACGCTGACCAAATTCAAGGATTCTTTGAAGTTCCTGTAGATCATCTTTATGCTTCTACGGTTTTCTTTCCAGAAATTCAGAAGATGGCAGAATCTGGAAACTTAGTTATGGCTGCTCCAGATGTTGGAGGTGCGAAAAGAGCTAATTCATACGCTAAGAAATTAGACTTAGGATTAGCGATTTGTCACAAACAACGTAAGAAAGCGAATGTCATCTCTGAAATGACCGTAATTGGTGATGTTGCTGGTAAAGATGTAGTGATCGTTGATGACATGTGTGATACAGCAGGTACATTGACAAGAGCTGCAGATCTTCTAACAGAAAGAGGAGCGAAAAGTGTTCGTGCATATTGTACACACGCTGTACTTTCTGGTCCAGCTTATGAGCGTATTGAAAATTCAAATCTTACGGAATTGATTGTAACAGATACAATTCCTTTGAAAAAGCAGTCGGATAAAATCCGAGTGATCAGTATCACAGAACTATTCGGTGATGTGATTCAAAAACTCGTGCATAACGAGTCTATAAGTAAACACTTTGTAATCTCATAATTTAATATATAATGAAAGTAGTACAATTGAGCGGTTCGCCAAGAGCGAACGTAGGGAAGAAGGACGCTAAGGCTGTTCGTAACAGTGGAGGTGTACCTTGTGTACTTTACGGTTCAGGAGAACAAACTTATTTCTCCGTACGTGATGTAGACATGGAAAAGTTAATCTTTTCTCCAGATGTTTATCAAATCGAAATCGATGTTGATGGAACAAAAAAGAAAGCGATCATTCAGGAGCTACAAATGCACCCTGTAACTGATAAGCCGATGCACGTTGATTTTCTTGAGCTACAAGATGGTAAGCCAGTAAAAATTGGTATTCCAGTGCGTATCACAGGACGTTCTAAAGGTGTTTTGAATGGTGGACGTTTGCAAGCAATCTTTAGAAGGTTGAATGTAGAAGGTCTTCCAAAAGATCTTCCAGAAGTAGTTGAACTAGATGTAACTCCATTACGTATAGGAATGTCTATTCGTGTTAGAGATATCGAAATTCCAGGTGTTAAACTTCTTCATGCATCTGATGCGGTTGTTGTTTCAGTTAAAATGGCACGTGGTGCAGTTGACGAAGATGACGACGAAGAAGAGACTGAAGAAGGAGCAGAAGGAGCAACTTCAGAAGGCTCAGAAGAGAATGAGGGATAGTCCTCTAAGAAATACAGAATACATAAAAGCGTTCCAGCAGTGGAGCGCTTTTTTTTTGCAACTCATTTTTTAATCAGTGTATAAAGAAATGTTTGGGAATGTAGAATTTCATCTTTCTGATTTCCTTCCTATTTCACCTCAATATGTGATTTTAACTCCAAATAGGGATTAAAGAATCTGGCTTTCGTGGTTAAACATACAGATTCATCTTTATTATTTTAAGAACTCAACCATTTTCGTATTTTTAACGTCTACTGTTCACAGAACAATTGATGCTTATGAATAGAATAGCGCTCTCGATAATAACTGCTTTATTGGTGATTTCATCATCCGCTCAGGATGTACATTTTTCACAAATGCGATTTTCTCCATTTAATGTGAATCCAGGTTTAGCCGGTCTAGATGGTAAAATTCAGGGGATAGTGAATTATCGTTCACAATGGAATAGTGTTGCGGCACCTTTTAATACACTTGGTGCATCTTTTGATATGCGATTTGAACCTTTTCGCAGAGATGGAGGATTTTTGGCTGGAGGCATCAATTTTTTTCATGATGTTGCTGGAGATTTAAATATGACTACCTCCAATGTTAATCTAAATTTGGCCTATCACTTACCAATTAATCAAGAGAGCACATTAGGATTAGGAATGCAAGTAGGTTATGCTCAGCGAGGTCTGGGTTCTTCAGAAGGATTGTGGCAATCTCAATACAATGGGTCAACTTTTGATCAAGCTATTTCAAGTGGTGAATCTTTCGGGAACATGAGTTTCGGTCATTTAGATGCAGCTGCGGGAGTGGTTTACAATTATAATTCATTATCGCGCAATTCATTTAACTCTGGAGGTTTCAAGTTAACCGCAGGTGCATCAGTGTTTCATGTGAATAGACCTTCATATTCATTCATTTCTGGAGGAGAGGACGATCTTCACATGCGCTATTCGGGATTTGTTCGTGGGTCGTTCAATTTAGGCGATTCTAAATGGCAAATGCTTCCTGGTGCATATTATCAACAACAGGGAGGTCATCGAGAGATCTATGCGGGTTCTTATTTTCAATACACAGTTCACGGAGGCTCTCAACGCACTGGTTTCAAACAAAAATTCTCAATTGCGTATGGAGCATATTACCGTTTTGGGGATGCATTCGTGAATAAGTTGTTGATCAATTTTGCAGAGTATAGCATCGGTATGGCTTATGACTTGAATGTGTCTTCTCTTACTCAAGCGAGTAGAGGTAGAGGTGGTATTGAGTTTATGCTAAGGTATAGACTGGAAAAAATGAGTTCAGCGAGAGCAAGAATTAATTAATAGATAAGGTCTGGGATACGAGGTCGAATGTTCAGTTCTAGTTTATTTTTAGTTTAACACTCAATCCTATAAAAGATAAGTTTAGTTTGCTTCAAAATATGCCATTCAATCTATTGTTTGTAAAGAATGCAAAGTCTCAGATTCTTTTCTAATACATAACAGCTTTAATGTATCGAAAATAAAAAAGACCCGAGTCAAACTCGGGCCTTAATTAGATATAGGGGTATAGTATGCGGTAATTCTATCTTTCTATGATGATAAACTCAACACGTCTGTTTTTTTGTTTTCCTTCTTCTGTATTGTTATCTGCGATTGGTTTGCTTTCGCCGTATCCCTTAGCGACCATTCTACCTTCATTTACATTCTTTGATTTAAGGTATGAAAGAACAGAGTTCACACGGTCCTGAGAGAGTTTCATATTGGAATTGTCATTTCCAACGTTATCTGTATGTCCTCCAAGTTCAATTTTTACCCCAGGGTTATTCTCCATGAATTCAACAACTCTGTTTAATTCACTGTAAGATGCTGATTTCAGTGTTGCAGAACCAAACTCAAAGAAAATATTGTTTAATCTAACTGTTGAACCAACTTCAATAGGTACTAAGAATAAGTCACGTTCGATTTCTTTATATTCTCCTAACCCTTTAAGATCAAGATTTTCAGAAACTCCTATGTAGTCTGCAGCACTTGCATTAAAGTCATAATTGATTCCATATGGAAGAACGATTTTATATTCTCCTGTTTTAGGGTTTGTTCGAGCGACACCATAGTTTTTTCCATCGTTCAGATTGTTGTAAGCAATTGTTGCGGAAATCGGCTCATTTGTTTTAGAATCTAATACACGACCTTTGATTAAAATAACCGGATCAGGCTGCACTTCCTCTTTCAATTTGATTTTTACTATGTCTTCTTTCCCTTTAGAATTTTTACTGCTTGACATGTAGGCATATTCCCCTGATGCATCGATCGAGTAATATGCATCCCAAAGCTCAGTGTTAATATCACTTCCTGCATTCTCAGGGGCACTCCATTTTGTCCATGTATCATCCAATCGTTTGGAGAACCATATGTCGTTACTCCCAACTCCTCCTTCTCTGTTTGATGAATAGTAAAGTGTTTTACCATCAGATGCGAGGAATGGTGAGTGGTCGTCTGTTTTAGGTCCGTTGATTGTACTTCCTAAGTTAATAGGTCTTGCCCATGTACCATCTTCTTGCAAATGAGAAACATAAATATCTTGGCTGTTATCGTCAGATTTCTCAGAAAAAGATAGGAGTAAATGTTTACCATCTTGTGACCAATACTGACCAACGAAATCGCCTTTAGGCATCTCGCTATACCCATCTATTTCAATTCCTTTTGGTTCAGACCAGCCGCTTTCCGTGCGATACATAAAAGAATACCCTCTTCCAGTTCGCTCTCCATTCTTGTAGAAACCTTTTATCATCAGTGTGTTTTCATCTGGACTTACACCAGCCACACTATTATATGTTGATTTGTTGAATGGAGCCTCTAAGTGACTTGCAATTGCATTATCAATTCCATTAGAAACATCAGCTACCCAAATATCTTGAGAATTCAATGCCCCTTTCGTATTAAGCGGGTGATCAGCACGAATGAAGTATAGTGTTTTTCCATCTGGAGAAATTCGTGGTGTAACCTCTGAATATGCAGTGTTTAAATTCTTGTCAGTATTACTTACAACTTCCTCTGTAAAGCTTGGATATACCGAGTTGTCTTTTTTAGTTTTTCCAAATTTGTAAATGGCTTGAACTTGAAGGCCAAATAAATTATTTACACTTTTCAATGTTGGTTCATTTACACCTGTAATATTAAAATAAGGAACATCATCTTCTAAAAACTCCGCATTGTGTCTGAGTAAGTTTATTTGTGCATACGCTTTTACACCAAGCATAACGGGAACATTTTTAACAGGATTAATAAAGGCTCCAACGTTATAATTCATACCCGCTGTAAATCCATTTCCGATTTTTTCGTAATCTGATTCCGTACCGTTGAAGTTTAGCTTTTTCTTCATGCTTCCCATAAGTCCATGAATTCCCCATCCATAATAGAATTTGAAAAAACTTGAATTAAAGTCACTTGGTACTAGGAATGATATATTCAAGCCATTAGAAGAGTATTTGTAAGTTCTTTCCCAAAAAGGCGACTCTCCTCCACCGACAGATTTTGCACTTCTATTTTGATAATCAAATTGCAGAAAACCGCGGTTCTTATTGTATAAAGCAGCAAATACACCAAAACCATTAGTAGTACCCATTTTGTTGAGCGGAATATCTTGAGAGATAGGTTGTAAATCCTCTGTTAATTTTTGAGATACGCTGTTATATGCATCAAAGTATTCATTGAAAGCTTTATATCCTCCCCATGATCTGTCATAACCAATCCCTGCATACGCCATTGACCAATTATTCAATTCTGGACCAAAAGGACCAGTACTACCTTCCCAATCAGTAACAGCAGTTAGATGCGGTGCAATGTTGTGATAAGTAGATTTATCAACGAACCAAACCAATTCACGAATCCAATCCTCTTTAAGCCACAGTAAAGCCTGTACAGAGTTGCTCGTAGAAGAGCTGTTCAAGATGTTAGCAATCAGTGTTCTGTCACAACTTGTAAGTATTGCAACTAGTTTTAGTTTGGCATCTTCGTCTTTTGAATTTTCTTCTAATTTTCCGAGTAGTAAGCGGATCGCAGCACTACCGACACTTAATTCGGCTTTGTTTACGTTTTTTACAATATCAGCATCAGGTGCAAGCTTTTCATAGTGTGGTGAATAGCTAGCTTTGTATTCCTCATAGCTCATTTGTGCATTAGCATTATGAGCGAGAAATAAAAAGATAAATGCCAAAAGTAAGTTAGTTGTGAGAATTTTTACTTTTTTCATAATTAGTTTTATAGTGCTGTGAATTAATACACTACAAATATCTCTAACTAAACTTTACAGGGAATGCGTAGAATTACCCATTTTATCACTTGAGAATCAATTTATTTCAGAACCATATTTTTTTTCAAACATTTTGGAATATAATTAATTAAACACAAAAGGCGCCCAATAATTGGACGCCAGTTGCACTTTACTTTTTTTCTTCTTAGAAGTTTAGACTTAATCCAGCCGAAAAAGCTCTATAGTCTGGTCCTTTATTTCCTTCAAATAAGCTATTTAGTCCATAATTTGCAAAGACCGTAAAGTCACCAACTCCCATACGGACACTAGCATCAATCAAGAATGGATTCAAGTGATAATGTCCTTTATTGATGTCTTTTCTCTTCTGATCCTGTATCACATATTTTTGTTTCAATCGTGATCCAATTCTATAGTTTACAACAGCACCTGCAGAAAAGTGAAAGCTTTTTTCTGGATCATTTCCTGGCATGAGTGTGAAGTATACTGGTACGGAAATGTAAGATGCGTTCAAGAAGTTTTTATCAAACGATTTCGTACTGTCCATCGTATTAAAGATTGTCGTATCGTTGTACGATAATGTGGAAGAGGTAGATTTAAATGCATATCTGTTAAATCTAAAACCAAGA
>CBFHJL010000090.1:0-11554 GCA_965656195.1 Brumimicrobium sp.
TTCTAATCCAGCGACAGAAAAATCACTTATTATATATGTATTCTTTTTGTGTATTCCGTGATCTACCGCCAACCCTAGTTCAGCAAGCTGCTGAATACCAGAGGCGTCAGCCCATATTCGGGCTTTAGCATATTGTTGCTGCCCTAAAGTAAATCCGGAAAGCAGTAATAATGTAAAAGTAATTATTCTATTCATAGTTTCGCATTTCTCGAAATATACGAATTTATTACCCTAAAATAAAATAAGTCCTATTAGCTTTGGTAAATGGCTATTGGATGGGATTTTACCAATTTAATGTATTCATAAAGTGCATCAAATCCTTTTTAACATATTTCAAAGTGGGTAAAATAGAATCATAGTTAGGTCTTGTATTGAAATAAACTACGCCACTGTAAAATCGATCAGTACTATCTGTCAAATAAAATTGAAAAGGAGAAGCCACATTCCCCTGCAACTCAAAGAAAGTTCCATATACATTTGCATCCGAACGGATAATGTTCGTATCCAAAATAGCAGTAGCCTTCACCTTGTGCTCACCTACCTTGTCAATGGCATAATTCACATAAGTAGCCAATGAAGTATCCATATCAATAACACTTAAATGAAGCGTACCATTCAATTTACCGAAAGAAATGTCGCGGTTGCATTCACTTCCACGAACATTTTTAACCTCGAAATAAGCGGGTTTTTCATAAGAATATCGACAACTATCTGCAAACAATGAATAAGACCTATCAGGCATATCTACTTCTAAATACGTGGGCGGTTTCGGCACTGTCTTTTTCTCGTCACAAGCTGACAAAAGAATAATCATTGCAAAAGCTATGAACCAACTACTCTTCTTCATCAATTGAATATTTTATGATTTTCACGAGTTTAACCCTTTTCTTATCCGAAGATTCAACTACAAACTTTAAATCCTCAAATTCAAAAGACTCATTGTTTTTCAAAATCTTCCCTGACTGTTCTATTAGAAACCCCGCAATGGAATCTGACTCACCTTTTACGTTTTCAAATTCCTTACCATCAATATCTAGGACCTTATACATATCAACTAATGGGGTCTTCCCTTCAAACAAGAAAGTGTTTTCATCCACTTTAGTATAAACGATATCATCATCGTCAAACTCGTCTGTTATTTCCCCTACAATTTCTTCAAGAACATCTTCGAGTGTAACTACACCTGAAGCTCCGCCATACTCATCAACTACAACGGCCATATGCATCTTTAATTCTTGAAACTCTTTTAATAAATCATCGATCTTTTTATTCTCCGGAACGAAAAATGGAGTTCGAATTAATTGACTCCAATTAAAGTCATCCGTTTCATCTAGGTGTTTCAACAAGTCTTTAACAAATAGTATACCCGTAACCTCATCAAAATTATCTTTAAAAACTGGAATTCTAGAGTATCCCGAATCTAAAATTACAGTCATTAGATCTTTATAAGAAACACTCTCGTCTACAGCTATAACGTCTACTCTAGAACGCATGATCTGACGAACATCCGTATTCCCAAAGTTTACAATGCCTTCAAGGATTTTCTGTTCATCTGACGATGAATTATCCTCCCTTGTTAGCGCAATCGCATTTTCCAAATCATCTGTTGACACATCAAGTTGTCGCTTTCTGGCGTACTTCAAAATTATATCGGTCCCATTCACCAGAAAAAGTCGCAACCATGAAAATGGAGGTATTTTACCCAAAACAAGTAATGGTTTAGACATTATATTTACTAAAGTCAAACTATTTCTATTCGCATAAATTTTCGGCACCACTTCACCAATCAGTAAAATAACAAATGTTATCACTCCAATTTCTAATGCTGAACGCAAGTAATCTACCTCTCCATCTATAGGAACAGGGTATATAATTGAAAATAGATAACTTGAAAGAATTACAATCCCAACATTCACAAAGTTATTTGTAATCAATATGGTAGCTAGTAAATCTTTTGGATTTTTAAGCAGAGTATTTGCCACGCCCGACTTATCATCACCATTTTTTTGCAGTTCTTCTCTGTCTTCCGGTGTAAGTGAAAAAAAGGCGACTTCAGATCCAGAAATTAATGCAGAAGCCATAAGAAGTATACATAATACAACTACAGATATCCAAAATTCTGAATCAAATTGCTGAGATGTTGATAGTAAAAATAAACTAAGGGGTTCCGAGTCGTCCATTTACAATCTATTTAAAACGGCAAATCGTCATCATCATCAACTGATAAATCTTCCTTCATCGGTTGTGGTTTTTGAGGCGTATCTTGAGAAGAATAATTTGGTGTATTCCCTCCATTAGCTGTTTCCGACTTTGGGCTAAGCATAGTGAAATTATCTGCTACAACTTCCGTTGCGTATTTGGTTGTTCCAGACTCGTCTTGCCATGAACGCGTTTTAAGCTTCCCTTCAACGTAAACTTTTTGACCTTTCGATAGGTATTTATCGGCTACATCTGCCAATGCTCTCCAAACTACAATATTATGCCAATCAGTGATTTCTCTTCGCTCACCAGTTGCTTTATCATTATATGTTTCTGAAGTTGCAATTGAGAATCGAACTAACTTCGTTCCATTCTCCAAAACTCTAACCTCAGGATCCTTCCCTAGGTTACCAATCAATATAACTTTATTTACGCTACCTGCCATACAACAAATGTAAGATAAAAATGATAAATTATTGAAAATTACACGCAAGATTATCAGCAACTAACTCTGACCATATTCTGGTGCATTCTCCTCCAAAAAACGATGAATCAATCGTGGTAATGGATAATCATCTATCTCCTTTAAATCGACGCTTAAAAAGTCGTCCTTTTCATTAACCTGACCTTCAACGCGCCAGAATACTGCATGTATCTTTTGATGACTTAAAATATGCGTATACTTAGTCACCTCACTTTTGACAACAACATTAAACTTCCTTTTTATCGCTACTTCAAGGTCATTTCTCTCCATTATCACATCAGATTCAAACAAAGGAAACTCATACATATTTTGCCAAATACCCCGTTTGATTCTTTTATGAATTTGAAACTGTTCATCACTATACACCAAGTAGTGAAAATACCTATCTATCACCTTAACCTTCTTAGACTTTACAGGATAATTAAGCATCGTATTCGACCTGTAAGATTGACACATTTGGCTTACCGGACAACTAGAACAATCAGGATTTTTTGGTTTACAAACCTGAGAACCTATTTCCATAATCGCCTGATTGTGTTCACCAGGATCATCAACAGACAGCAGTTCTTGGGCATATAATTTAAATAACTTTTGGCCTTTGGAAGAATCAATGGGTGTTTCGTCCGCATAGTACCTAGACAGCACTCTATAAACGTTCCCATCAACAACAGCATGAGGCAAGCCGTAAGCAAAAGATGCAATTGCCGCTGCAGTATAGTCGCCTACACCTTTTAAAGATTTAATATCTTTAAAACTAGAAGGGAATTCACCCTTAAAATCATCAACGATCTGCTTCGCTGCAAAATGTAGATTTCTAGCTCTACTGTAATAGCCCAAACCTTGCCACAAATTCAAAACATCCTCCTCATCAGCTTTCGCCAATTGAAAAACATCAGGGTAATGAGCTGTAAACTTTTCATAATAAGACTTACCTTGTTCTACACGGGTTTGCTGCAGAATAATTTCTGATAACCAGATAAAATAAGGGTCATTTGTCGACCTCCATGGTAGCGCTCGAGAATTTTGTCGATACCAGAGGCGAATTAATAGAGAAAAATCCTGCATTAGGGTAAAATTTTGAAGTTTAATAGCTTGTTTACAAAGATAAAAGGAATATGCTGACTACCTTTGTATTTGAAAATCACAATGTTGTTAATTTTAAATTTAGATTAGATATGACAAAAGCAGATATTGTTGCTGAAATCGCTGAGGAGATTGGATTAGAGAAGAATGAAGTTCAAAAGACTGTAGAAGCATTCATGGGTTCTGTAAAGAACAGCCTTACTAAGGGAGAGAATGTATATTTGAGAGGTTTCGGAAGCTTTGTTGTGAAAGAAAGAGCTGAAAAAACGGGTCGTAACATTTCGAAGAATACTACGATCATTATTCCAGCGCACAATATACCATCTTTCAAGCCTGCAAAAACATTTGTAGAAGACGTTAAAACAAACGTGAAAGTGAAATAAATGAATTTTAGTCCTGTGCTTGGGACTTAACAAAGTTATTTGTATCTTTGCACTCCTGTTTTTATAGCAGGAGTGTTTTGTTTTACAGGAACACTATTGATAAAGAGAATATTAACATTTAAAATATATAGTTATGCCAAGTGGTAAAAAAAGAAAAAGACATAAGATGTCCACGCACAAGCGTAAAAAACGTCTAAGAAAAAACCGTCACAAGAAGAAGAAATAACACCTTCTTTTTACAGGAATTCACGCAAATGGACTTAGTAGTAAAACTGCTAAGTCATTTGCATTTATAAACTTAAATACGGCTTCCGTGAATTACGAATTAGTAGTCGACTCCCGCAAGGGGAGCGTTTGGCTTGCACTACTAAAAGACGGGAAGCTTATTGAACTTCACGAAGAAAGAGGAAACTCTGACTTTTCTGTTGGTGACATATACCACGGAAAAGTGAGAAAAGTCGTCCCAAGTTTAAACGCTTGTTTTGTGGACGTAGGATACGAAAAAGATGCGTTCCTTCATTATCTTGATCTAGGACCTCAGTATCATTCTCTCAATAAGTTTACCCAGAAAACGTTGCAAGGCAAACAAAATGTTGCCGACCTCTTATACTTTAAATCTGAAGATGACATCCCAAAAGATGGGAAAATCACTGATGTGATCTCGTCATCTCAGCATATAATGGTTCAAGTGGCAAAAGAACCAATTTCCAGCAAAGGTCCAAGGCTTAGCGCCGAAGTGACTCTAGCAGGAAGGTATCTTGTGCTCGTCCCATTTTCTAATAAGGTGTCAATATCTCAAAAGATTAAAGATCATAAAGAACGTGATCGATTGAGAGATATAATGAAGAGTGTGAAACCGAAAAACTTCGGGGTAATCATTCGTACTGTTGCCAAGAACAAAAAGATAGAGCAATTAGATCAAGATCTGAAAACTTTACTAGATAAGTGGAAAAAGCTTCATGGTAATCTTCAGAACTCTAAACCTCCACGTCGAATTCTTGGGGAATTGAATAAAGCCTCTTCTCTGCTAAGAGATCTTTTGAATGCTGATTTCTCTAACATCCATGTAAATGACGATGCGCTTTTTGATCAGTTAAACAACTATATTGCTTCAATTGCACCTGGAAGGGAAAAAATCTTGAAACGTTATAATGGAAAACTTGATATATTCGAGAAATTCGGTATCAACAAACAGATCAAAACTCTTTTTGGTAAAAAAGTACCGCTTCCAAGTGGAGGATACTTAATCATTGAGCATACAGAGGCTATGCACGTAGTCGATGTCAATAGTGGTAATAGAAAAGACGCAAAAGGTCAGGAAAGTAATGCATTAGCAACAAACCTAGAAGCAGCTGAAGAACTTGCAAGAGTTCTCCAATTGAGAGATATGGGTGGCATTGTTGCTGTCGATTTTATCGACATGCACGAAAAGGAAAATAATCGAGCACTTTTTGAGACGATGAAAAGTTTCATGAAATCAGATCGTGCAAAACACAACATCCTGCCCCCTTCACGTTTTGGTGTGATTGAAATCACCCGACAACGTGTTCGACCTGAAACAGATATCGAGACTTCAGAAAAGTGTCCTGTCTGCGAAGGAACGGGTGAAATAAGTGCAAGTATTCTTTTTGCTGATGAAGTAGAGAACAACTTGACTTATCTTATCGAAGATAAAAAGGAAAAGGACGTAACATTATTCGTTCATCCATATATTGAATCTCATTTTAAAAGAGGCATCGTTTCAAAACAAATGAAATGGTTCCTTAAGTATAAGAAATGGATAAAGATTGTGGGAGTAACAAATTACCACTTGTTACAGTATTCCTTCAAAGATAAAAAGGGTAACGAAGTTAAGTTGTAATGCGTCAAGAGAAGCAATATAGCTTTCTTGAGATCAAACATAAAATTGAGCATTGGTGTGCTTATCGTGATAGATGCCATAAAGAAGTAACTGAAAAGTTACGTGAATATGGCTTAGACAATGAGGACACCAATGCCCTTTTATCCCACCTAATTGAATATCGATTTCTCGACGAACAGCGATACGCCGATAGTTTTGTTTCTGGTAAATACAGAATTAAAAAGTGGGGTCGTCAAAAGATTAAATCGCATCTCAAACAAAAGGCAATTCCAGTTAAAATCATTGAATCCGCTTTAGCAAGCATTGAGTCAGATACATATTTGGAAAACCTTAATGCATTAGCTCGTCGAAAATGGGAAGAAAAAAAAGGAACTAACTTTGAACGCAAAGTGAAAGTTCAACGTTTTTTAGCGGGTAAGGGGTATGAATTCGACCTCATTCACAACGCATTAGAGGATTTAGAGAATGAACAAAAAAGATAAAATATCTTAATTTTCCGTGTCCTCTTAATACACCATAAATTTTTCACTTATATTAGCAATCCATAAGTTTTAGCGACGTGTCAGATAGCATAGTAATCATCCCCACATACAACGAGATTGAAAACGTTGAGCGCATAGTTCGCAAGGTGGCAAGCTATGAGAAAGGATTCCATATTTTAATAGTTGATGATAACTCGCCAGACGGTACAGCTCATAAAGTAAAAGCGCTTCAAAAGGAATATTCCGAACAGCTTCATCTTTTAGAAAGAGAAGGCAAGCAAGGGCTCGGTACTGCTTACAAAGCTGGTTTTGACTGGGGCTTAGAACATGAATATGATTACATATTCGAAATGGATGCTGATTTTTCTCATGACCCTGATGACTTAATTAGATTGTATAAAGCCTGTGCTGATGAAGGAGCAGAACTCGCAATTGGCTCGAGATATTGTAAAGGAGGTAAAATCAAGAATTGGCCAATACTTCGCATACTGATGTCATATTTTGCTTCGATTTATGTTCGTATGATCTTATTCATTGGCATCAAGGACACAACAGCTGGATTCAAATGTTATACACGAAAGGCTTTACAAAGTGTGAAGTATCACAATATACCCTTCAAAGGTTATGCGTTTCAGATTTGCATGAAATACGGTGTTAAAAAGCATGGTCATAAGATTATTGAAGTACCGATCACTTTTATTGATAGACAATTAGGAACTTCCAAAATGAGTACGGGTATATTTAAAGAAGCTTTCTTCGGTGTGTGGAAAATGAGAAAAATGGAGCTATGAAATATTTATTGAAAGAAGCGACAATTATCAACGAAGGAAAATCATTCGTTGGAGACGTTCTAATTGAAGAAGATAAAATATCAAAAATTGGTCAGCAAATCAGTGGAGCTGGAGCAGAAGAAATAGATCTATCTGGAAAGTACCTAGTCCCTGGTAGTATTGATGACCAGGTACATTTTCGAGAACCCGGATTAACGCATAAAGGAAATATAGCTACTGAAAGTAGAGCAGCTGTTGCAGGTGGTGTTACCTCTTTCATGGAAATGCCTAATACAGTACCAAATGCATTGACTCAAAAGTTACTGCAAGATAAATATGACATTGCAGCCAAATCAAGCATAGCGAATTATAGCTTTTTCATGGGAGCCTCAAATGACAATATTGAGGAGGTTCTTAAAACTAACCCTAAAAATGTTTGTGGTGTTAAAGTTTTTATGGGTTCAAGCACGGGAAATATGTTGGTTGATGAACCTTCAACTTTAAATAAAATATTTTCTGAGGTTCCGATGCTCATCGCAACACATTGCGAGGATGAAGCTACTGTGCGAAAGAACATGGCGCTTTACAAGCAAAAATACGGAGAAGATGTTCCTATTGAATGTCACCCAGAAATAAGAAGCGAGGAAGCGTGTTATCTTTCATCATCATTAGCTGTTCGATTAGCCAAAAAACACAATGCTCGACTTCACGTGTTGCACATATCAACAGCCAAGGAATTATCTCTTTTCGAGAATACTACTCCACTTTCTGAAAAACGAATTACTGCAGAAGCGTGTATTCATCATTTATGGTTTTCGAAAGAAGATTACCAGAAAAAAGGAACTTATATAAAATGGAATCCAGCAGTAAAAAATGCATCAGATCGATCTGCGATTTGGGAAGCCGTTCTAGATAACCGAATAGATGTGATTGCAACAGATCATGCGCCTCACACAATTCAAGAGAAAGAAAATTCATATTTCAATGCTCCATCGGGAGGACCGTTAGTTCAACATGCATTAATCGCTCTTTTTGAAAAAGCGAATGAAGGTGTTATTTCAAAAGAGCGCATTATTGAAAAAACAGCTCATGCTCCAGCTACCTTATTTGGAGTTGAGAATAGAGGTTACATTAGAGAAGGGTATAAAGCGGACCTCGTTGTTATTGATCCCAATACTGCAACTGAAGTAAAGAAAGATAATATACTTTACAAGTGTGGATGGTCTCCTTTTGAGGGCTTAACTTTTAGTCACAGTATCGAAAAAACCTTTATCAACGGTAGAATTGCATTTGACAAAGGTGCAATAGTAGAACATGGGGTAGGAGAACGATTAACATTTAACCGATTTGACTAAACTTTGTGCAGCCATATCTTGCATATTTATGCTCTCCCTTTCCAGTTGCAGCTATGAACTGGAAGAAGTTGAGCCTCCAAAAGACCTTATACCTAAAGACAGCTTAAGTGTAGTTTTGAAGGACGTAATGATGTTAGAAGCATACATAAAGACTCAAAGAAATAACGTTCATCAATTCTACAAGCTATTACCTGCGTCAGCAGATAGTATTTTTGAAGCGCATGGAGTAGATAGTTCTAGGTATATTTCTTCGATGGAATATTACGCAAAAAAGCAAGAAACCCTTATGGAGATGTATAAGAGTATACAGGACGAAATCGTACTTGAATCTGCTGAACTACAGGAATAAGAGTAATTTTATTACGTTTACCTATTGACTTTTTCTAACTTTCACCTATGAAATTTAAGTTTCTGTTTCTTATGCTTCTAACATTTAGCTGTTCCGTTGAAAAGCGTTTACACCGACCAGGATTTCATTTTAAAAAATCTTCTATCCACCAAAGGAATACTTTACAGTCTGAAGTCAAGAAGGTAGACTACACGAAGAATGATACTAACAGTGCATCTTTAGCTACTCCTATTGAAGGAATGAATGCTATGGAACAATTACAAAAAAAGGGCTTGCCTGAAAAGGATACCATAAAAGCAACTAAACGTTTTTTAAATGTTGTAAATGTCGAAAGAAAGAAATCAATAATTCACCAGAGATTAATCATTGATAGACCTCCCAACAACAAGAAGAAAAGAGAGCGCGCTGAGAAAGTTCACCAAGAAGAAGAATCTAGTGTTTTATCAATCATAGCTAACATATTTGCGATCATGAGTTTCGTATTTGCGATACTCACGGTACTAGCAACAATACTCTCGTTCATTTTGTCTTTATCCCTTATTCTTCCTTTATTACCAGCTGTAGCTGCATTGTATACAAGTGGGCTATCTTTTCTTTTTAACCTATTCAGTAAGAGTAGTAAATATAAATCCCGTCTGGCCTTGATTGGACTAATCACAGCCGTTATTTTCTTGACTTTTTTCATTTTAGTATTGGCTGGTGTCATCTTTATCTAAGTCTGTTATTCTATTGGCTGCGCGGTTCTTCTTTCGACATTATTCATTAAATTTGTTAGAAACAAACCAATACACATGTACGGAAAAATAAAAGACTATTTACAAGAAGAATTATCCAATATTAAGAACGACGGTGTCTTCAAAAAAGAACGAGTAATTACTACTCCTCAGGGAGCAGATGTTCACGTGAAAACGGGCGAAGATGTTGTGATCATGTGCGCGAATAATTATCTTGGGTTATCATCTCATCCAGATGTGATTCAAGCTTCAAAAGATACACTTGATTCTCATGGATTCGGTATGTCTTCTGTACGATTTATTTGTGGTACTCAAGATATTCATAAAGAATTAGAACGTAAGATCGCTGATTTTTACGGAATGGAAGATACAATCCTGTATGCTGCAGCTTTTGACGCCAATGGTGGTTTATTCGAACCTCTTTTCACAAAAGAAGATGCGATTATATCAGATGAGTTAAATCACGCTTCCATCATTGATGGTGTTCGTTTGTGTAAAGCACAGCGTTACCGATATAAGCACAGCGATATGAATGATCTCGAAGAGCAACTAAAAAAAGCTCAAGATCAGCGCTTTAGAATTATCGTGACGGATGGTGTATTCTCTATGGACGGAGATATCGCAAAAATGAATGAGATCTGTGACCTTGCTGATAAATATGATGCACTTGTAATGACGGATGAATGTCACTCAGCAGGTTTTATAGGCGAAACAGGTCGTGGTGTTCCTGAATATCATAACGTGATGGACAGAGTTGATATTATTACTGGAACTTTAGGTAAAGCACTTGGAGGAGCCATGGGTGGTTATACTACAGCAAGTAAAGAAATCATTGAGATGTTACGTCAGCGTTCGCGTCCTTATTTATTCTCAAATTCACTAGCACCGAATATAGTAGGAGCTTCGATAAAAGTATTTGATATCCTTAGCTCAACAACAGAGTTGAGAGACAAATTAGAAGAAAATACGAAGTACTTCAAGAAGGCAATTGTAGATGCTGGGTTTGACATCGTTGAAGGAGACTCTCCGATCATTCCTATTATGCTTTATGATGCAGCGTTGTCTCAAAAATTTGCAGATAAGTTATTGGAGGAAGGTGTTTATGCTATTGGGTTCTTCTACCCTGTTGTACCTAAAGAAAAAGCGAGAATTAGAACTCAACTTTCTGCGGCGCATACCAAAGAGCATTTGGACAAAGCTATTGCTGCTTTCATTAAAGTAGGAAAGGAATTAGGAGTTATAGACTAACAATAATATAAAAGGGAAAGTCGTTGTTACTTTCCCTTTTTTGTGCTTTAAAATGAATAGAAAAACCATAAATACGGTAATCATAATCGGCGTTCTTTCGATCGTCAGTATATTACTTGTGCAGGTTTTTTGGATTAAGCGTACAATTAAAGCGCAAAAAGATGCTGTAATTCTTCAAGAACGTCAGGATAGTTTGAACCTCAAGCAATTTGAAGAACAGGTCCGAATTTCATTGCGCAATGTTGTCGAGGAGATCAGTACACATCATGCGGATAGCTCAGATCTTTATGGTGCAGTAAAACAAAAGAGTACAAATTATTTTTCTGTTGATATTAATGAGGATCTACACCCCTATTACCTCGAACAACTCCTGAAGCGTTCGTTTTATGAAATGAACATCACCGAGAATTTTCAATATGGGATCTATGACTGTTACAGTGACAGCATTGTATATGGAAATTTGATCAAGTATACGAGGGATTCACTATATGCCCCAATTTCAGATTCTGTTGCGGGAATTACCTCCCCTAAACTGGCATGGAAAAAGGATGGTCACTATTTCACCGTGTTTTTCCCCAATGTAAAGGCTCAACCTTCTGAAGAGCT
>CBFHJL010000091.1:0-11453 GCA_965656195.1 Brumimicrobium sp.
AAAAGATAAGCTTTCTCACTGCAACGATATAATGGATGAAGTGACGATTGAAGTCAATGGGAATAAGAAGTGGATTAATTTACGTATCAGAGCTGACAAGAACGAAAAAGGTGAATTGGAAAGGTTAGATGGCTATATTATTGATATCACCGCAAAACATATTTTTGAGGAAAATATTAAGCTTCAAGAGCGAAAGTTTAGAGGGATTATAGCTAATATGAATTTAGGATTATTGGAGGTAGATCTAGAAGATCATATCATTTATGTCAATGATAGTTTTGAGAAAATTTCTGGCTATAGCGCTGATGAGTTAATTGGAAAATTAGCAAGTGATATTTTTCTGGAGGACTCAAATAAACCTGATATGCAAAGCAAAGGAAGGGATAGAAAGAAGGGTGAGTCAGATAGTTATGAGATAAATGTTACTGTTAAATCTGGTGAAGAACGGTGGTGGTTAATCAGTGGAGCCCCCAATTATGATGAAAATGGAAAGTTGATCGGCTCGCTTGGGATACACCTCGATATCACTGAACAGAAAAAAACACAGGCAAAAATGCAAGAGGCTCGACAAATTGCGGAGGAGTCGAATGCAGCTAAGGAATTATTTATTGCTAATATGAGCCATGAGATTCGCACTCCTTTGAATGCCATTGTTGGATTATCTAAACAGTTAAAACAATATCAACAAGACCCAGAAGGAAAAGAATATACCGATTATATAATTTCATCCAGTAATCATCTTCAGTCATTGATTGATAATATTCTTGACTTTTCTAAGATTAATGCAGGAAAGTTTGAGTTACAAGAGACTGACTTTGATTTGGAGAAAGTATATCACGAGATTAAATCTATTATGCTCCCTTTGGCTGAAAGCAAGGATTTGGAATTGATTAGTAGCTTGGATAATGAAGTGTTTAATCATGTCTATGCCGATAGAACTAGAATCAAACAGGTATTAATAAATATTCTTTCCAATGCAATAAAATTTACTGATTCTGGACATGTAGTATTTGAAATAAAAAAGGGATACTCAAATGGCACAATACAAGTGTTAAGTATTCATATTTTAGACACTGGTATAGGAATGAGTCAAGAATTTCTCTCTAGAATATTTGATAAGTTTAGTCAAGCAGATAGTTCAAGTAAAAGGAAAGAATCCGGTACCGGTCTTGGGATGGCAATAACTAGCGAGCTTCTAAGATTAATGAATGGTACAATTGAAATCGATAGCGAACCTGGTGGAGGTACATCAATGAGACTTGAAATCCCTGTAGTTTGTAATTTTGATATTGCAAGTGATGAAAAAGACATAATGAATAATAAAGTTGACTTTAGCAACAAGCGTGTTTTGGTGGTTGAGGATAACCAGCTAAATATGCTTGTCACTAGGGGCTTTTTAAAGAAATACAATATATATCCTGTTGAGGCAAAAGATGGTTTTGAATCGCTTCAATGTGTTCAAAACGAAGACTTCGACCTTATTTTGATGGATGTTCAGATGCCTAAAATGGATGGCATTGAAGCTACTAAAATTATGATAGAAGAGTATGGAATAAAAACTCCAATTGTGGCTTTGAGTGCAAATGCGTTTAAGTCTGATATAAACAGATGTATTGATGCAGGAATGGTAGATTACTTAACCAAACCATTTAGAGAGGATGATTTCGTTCATAAGTTGGCAAAGTACTTAAATAGTTCGGAGAGTGATTCAGAAGAGGATGATACTTCAATAGATACTGATAAGAATTTAATTTCTTTCACCTCAATTGAAATGTTACCGGAAAATGATCGTGCTAATATTATTGAAGCCTTTATTTCTGAGTCAAAGTCGACAGTGAATCAGTTAAAATATAGTGAAGAGCACGGAGATTTTGAAAAAATTAAGTTTTTCGCGCACAAGCTAAAATCAAACATCAAACTATTCGAGATCAAGTCATTATACGATCACGTAAAGGAATTAGAAAACAATGTTAATGATCTGTCTAATGCAGAGATTCAAAAACGAATAAATGAAATTGATGCTGTTTTAAATGTAATTTTTGTAAAGATAGAAAAAGGGCTTAAATGATGTCCAATACTTTCTCTGGAGGCCGACCAACCACAGCTTTTTCACCGTTGACTAGAATAGGTCTTTCTATTAATTTTGGAAACTTGATCATAGCATCGATCCATTCCTCTTCAAGGAGATCTAATCCCTTGAAGTTTTCTTTGTAGTCTTTCTCACCCTTACGAATTATGGAAGATGCTTCAACATTCAATTTCTTAAGGATACCTTTTAATTCAACTTTCGATAATGAATCGTTTAAATATAAACGAATGTCAGGATTAATATTCTTTTCTTCTAAAATAGCCAAAGCTTGTCGGCTTTTTGAACATCGAGGATTGTGAATGAATTCCATAGAGCTAAGCTAATTTTCCTTTTAAGTTTTTCATAAACTTGGAAGCATATACAAAATCAATAATCTCTTTGTTATCTGTCTTGATAATTTCTTCTTTTGTTCCTTGCCACCAGTTGCGACCAGTATGGATAAATACAATATGATCCCCAATTTCAATCACACTATTCATATCGTGCGTGATTACGACGGTTGTCATGTTATACTCATAAGTGATTTCTTTGATCAAGTTATCGATAAGAATGGAAGTACTTGGGTCAAGTCCTGAATTCGGTTCATCACAAAACAGATATTTAGGGTTCATCGAAATGGCCCTTGCTATGGCAACACGTTTTTGCATACCACCGCTACATTCCGCGGGTAATAATTTATTCCTTCCACTCAAATTCACTCGTTCTAGACAAAAGTCGGCACGCTCCTGCATTTCTGCTTTAGACATTTTAGTGAACATCTTCAATGGGAACATTATGTTTTCCTCAACAGTCAATGAATCGAATAATGCAGAACCCTGAAAAAGCATTCCAATTTCTTTACGAATCTCTTTTCTTTCCTTTCGGTCCATTTTGGAAAAGTCACGACCGTCATATAATACACTTCCGTTATCTACCTCTATTAATCCGACGATACACTTTGTCAATACAGATTTACCCTGACCAGACTGGCCAATGATTAGGTTCACTTGTCCAGCTTGAAATTGTGCAGAAAAATCATGAAGTACATGATTCTCCCCAAAAGATTTATTGATGTTTTTGACTTCTACCATTAGAGAAGTAATAATTGAGTCAGTACAAAATTGGCTAAGAGTATACAGATACTACTCCAAACTACCGCTTGAGTTGAAGATTTTCCAACATCGAGAGCACCACCTTTAGTGTAATAACCAAAGTATGAGGATACAGTTGTAATAATAAAAGCAAAACAAACAGTCTTAACCAGCGCATAAACGATATCTCCCATTTTGAAGAAAGCTCGTATTCCATAGACAAATTCTTCGTGTGAGGCTAAATTTGTTGATACCACTGCAAAGTAACCACCAACTAAACTTAATCCCATTGATATAATAATCAAGAAAGGGAAGAAGAAGACTGCAGCGATTACTTTTGGTAATACGAGATAGCTCAACGAATTTACCCCCATGATTTCCAGTGCGTCAATCTGTTCTGTTACTTTCATCGTCCCAACCTCAGAAGCAATATTAGAACCTACTTTACCCGCAAGGATAAGTGATATAATTGTTGGAGAAAACTCCAAAATGGTACTTGACCTGGTAATATATCCGATGGTGTACTTAGGAAGTAACGGACTGTCCATGTTCGAAGCCGTCTGTAACGCAATAACAGCGCCCATAAATACAGAGAGGATAGCCACAATTGCCAGAGAATTTATACCAATTGTTTCAATCTCCGAAAAAGTTCGAGTATGATAAACTTTCAAACGTTCCGGACGAGAAAAAACGTACCGAAGCATTCCAAAATATTTACCTATACTTACTATATAATTCATGGCTCACTGCTAAATTAATAGCTTATTCTTAAACAACGTGCCAAATTGGTAAAAAATCAAGGAATACATTAATTTTGAAACATGCTTAATTCACGAGATAAAATAGCAAAAGCGCTCGCTAAATACGTTCCTGAGGATTCTATTCCTTATTTGATCGAGCTATTTTTTTCTCAACGAGTTCATTTTAAGGTTACTAAGCCTAGGAACACTAAACATGGAGATTATCGTCCTGAATATAAAGGCAAGCCGCACCGTATAACGGTCAACAGTGATTTAAATCCTTTTGCTTTTTTATTGACTACGA
Organism: Brumimicrobium sp.; assembly: GCA_965656195.1. Lineage (GTDB taxonomy): Bacteria > Bacteroidota > Bacteroidia > Flavobacteriales_D > Crocinitomicaceae > Brumimicrobium. The sequence goes on from CBFHJL010000091.1 coordinate 4,204, forward strand.
TTCATGAATTTGCTCACCTTACTACTCATGTGAATTATGGTTTTAAAGTTAAGGCACATGGAAAAGAATGGAAGTCAGAATTTAAGAGATTGCTAGAGCCAATTCTTGATCGCGGAATCTTGCCAAACGATATTGAAGTTGAATTAAAAAAGAGTCTTCATAATTTAAAGGCTTCAACTTGTACTGATAAGAATTTGTATCGAGCACTTAAGAATTACGACGACTCTCGGGATAATTCAGTACTTTTGGAGCAATTAAATGATCAGGAATGTTTTCGTTTAGGTACTCGAATTTTCAAACGAGGTAGACTGCAAAGAACAAGGTTTATGTGCGAAGAGGTTCAGACAAGAAAAAAATACCTCGTTAGCGGAATTGCACAAGTAGAAAGATATTATGAAGGAGGAAATGAAGGATAACTTTGCCGTAATAATGGCAGGAGGAGTTGGAAGTAGGTTTTGGCCAATGTCTGTAGAATCAAGACCCAAACAGTTTTTAGATGTTTTGGGTATCGGGAAAACGCTTATTCAGATGACTTATGAGCGTTTGTCAAAAGTTGCGCCAACGGACAACATTTATGTTGTTACGAATGAGCGTTATGTCGATCTTATCAAATCTCAACTTCCTGATTTAACCGGAGAGCAAATATTAACAGAGCCAGAACGTAAGAATACTGCGCCATGTATTACTTATGCTGCAGCAAAAATTTATGCCAAGAATAAAGATGCAAATTTAATAGTAGCACCTTCTGATCATTTGATTATGAAGGAGGATAGGTTCAAAGGTATTGTGTTCCGAGCAATAGATCAAGCCTCACAGCATGACAGGTTGTTGACATTAGGTATTAAACCGAACAGACCAGACACTGGGTATGGATACATTCAATTTCACCAAGATGGAGATACAATCGGAGGGCAAGTTTATAAGGTGAAGCAGTTTACCGAAAAGCCAAATCGTGAAATGGCTGAGATTTTTCTAAAGAGTGGAGATTATTATTGGAACTCTGGAATCTTCGTATGGAGAGCAAAGACAGTCCTTGAAGCAATACAAAAGTTTAAGCCCGACCTATACAATTTATTTTGTGACAAGTTCGAAATTTATAACACACCTGGAGAAACTGAATATGTGAACGATGCATTTCGTAACTGTGAAGATATTTCAATAGATTTTGCGATCATGGAGAATGCAAAAAATGTTGATGTGATTTTAGCTGATTTTGATTGGAGTGATCTAGGAACTTGGTGTAGTTTATCAAACCATTTAGAGAAAGACGTAAATGGGAACAGTGTTTCAGGTGATAAAACGTTCATGATCAATTCGAATAATTGTTTAGTGAATTTACCTAACGATAAAGAAGCAATAATTCAAGGATTGAATGACCATATAATAGTTGAGTCGGATAATAAATTGTTGATCCTTGATAAAAAGGATGAGCAGCATTTGAAGAAGTACCTGAAACTTTTGAATGAGCAACTTTCAACATCTCTTAATAATTAAAAGGTTTAATTATGAGCCATGAAATGCCTGAAGATTTTTACTCTGATACAGAGGAAAAACCATTTGTAAACTGCAAGGTTTGTGAGCAAGAATTAACCGGTACCGGGGTGCCATATACTATAGAAAAAGCTTTTAAGAGAACTGCTGATGGGGAGGATGTTACTCTTTTTGAAGTTGCAATTTGTATACCTTGTGCTGAAAAGCAATCTCGAAAAATGAGTAAAGAGTCTAGAGATTACCTTGCTTCTGTTATGGGGGACCAAGGCTTTTTTCAGAAACGACAAAAGCTTTGGGAAAATTGGCAAGAAGAGTGGAAGTCTTCATGTATCTTTTCAGGGAATGAAGTGAAGGAAAATGATGAATACCATATTGTCGGACATTTTCAAGATGGTGAGCTTCTGCCTCAGCAGGCCCCTTTCATGATAGGTCAAGCAATGATTGAAGAGATTCAAGAAAACTTATCCTTTGAAACGAAAGAAGAAATGGACAGATTCGGAGAGCAATTCTTAGGGCCAGACCCCACAATTAAAGCGTTGATGGAGGACTCTCAATTTGTGTTGATTTAATTCTTAAGACTATTTTTGTAAAAGGCTTTGATTTTTTCAGGAGACCTCCCAAGCATGAAAGACCAATAGCTCCATAGATTGACAAGGTTTACCTTAAGATATGAGTTTCGCTCATACTTTCGTGCAGATACTATAACTGGTTTCTGAATAATTGAAAATTTAAACTTCTTCTTTAGGCGCTTTATAAAATCAAAGTCCTCCATGATAATGTATTCTTCGTCGAATCCGTTTAAGTTGTTAAAGATTTCTTTCTTTACAAACAGTGTTTGATCTCCGCCTCTGCAGAACATAAAATTAAACTGAGTCCACCAAGAATTGAATTTAAGCATAGGATGCCTTTTATCAAATTCAAATTTATAACAAGCTGCTTCTCCTCCTTGATCTAAAACGGCATCAATATCTTTACGGAACGTTTTAGGAGGTATAACATCAGCGTGAACAAAGTAATAAACATTCCCTTTGGCTTCATGTGCTCCAAGATTCATTTGGTAAGCCCTGCATGTTTTATCACTTGTTATTGTTTTGACACCATATTCTTTTGCTATTGAAACAGTTTTATCCGAACTTTCAGCATCCACAACTATGATTTCATCGTAATTGTAAGTAAGAGGGAGTATTACGTCTAATAATTGAGGTAGTTTTTGCTCCTCATTTAAAGTTGGAATTATTATTGATAATTTCATTGTTAATTATAAATTATAAAAGTAGTGATTATGAATTTTATAGCTCAAACGATAACTTTTGTTCTTTTCTCATTTTTGACATACGCGTGCGAGGAAAACTTGGATGTAAGTAATAATGGAAAGGTTCAAATAATTGAAGAAAAAACAGAAGAAACTTTCAGGGAAGAAACGGACATTCATGAACATAAACTTTGGGATGAGCTGACGAAAAAGTATGTTTCTGACGCTGGATTTGTGAATTACAAAGGCTTTGTTCGCGACTCTTTGAAAATCAACAAATATTTAGCGTTGCTTTCGTCTAATCATCCGAATGATTCATGGACATCAGACCAAAGAAAAGCCTACTGGATAAATGCTTACAATGCATTTACGATAAAATTGATTGTAGATAATTACCCTGTTAAGTCAATAAAGGATTTAGGAGGTTCAATTTATAAAGTTAATACTCCTTGGGATATCAAATTCATTAAGATAGGGGACGAGGAGTATGACCTGAATAATATCGAACATGGAATATTAAGAGATCAATGGGAAGATCCTCGAATACATGCAGCGGTGAACTGTGCATCTGTTTCTTGTCCTGCTTTAATGAAAGGAGCGTTTACGGCTGAGCAACTCGAAAAGCAACTGGACATGCAGATGAAACGATTCATTCTCGATAATAGTAAGAACATTCTGTCAAAGAATAGTGTGAAACTATCTAAGATTTTCAAATGGTTTTCGGGAGATTTCAAGAATGTTGCGCCTGATGTTATTAAGTATATCAATAGATACTCAGATATAGAGATTAGTGAAGACGCGGATATTGATTATTTTGAATACGATTGGAATCTAAATGATGTTAAATAAAGAATCAGTAATTTGTGTAAATTTGTGATATGAAAGTATTTAGTTTTATTATTATCTTGTTTGTTACTGCTTCGGCATTTGGACAATTGAATGAAGGTTACATACAGTTTGACATTGATGTTCAGGCTGTAGACACCTCCAAAAATGCTCATCAATCAGCCGCGATGATGAGGAACAGTAAAATGGAGATTTTCTTTGCCCAAGATTTGTCTCGTGTAGATTTTACCTTAGGTCAAATTTCTCAAACTTCAGTGCGAATTGATCGCAAGAACAATAAGGGTGTTTCCTTGTCAAATAATGTCATGGGTAAGTATGCGAATATTGGAACTGCAGATGATTTGGCAGGAGAGAAGGTAGAGGTGTCAACCGAAAATGTTAAGATTACTCCATTTGATGAATACAAGACCGTTTTAGGGTTTAAATGTCAAAAACACGTTATGGATAATAATGGTGTTTACACTACCTATTGGATTACTGATCAAATTACAATTGAAGGAATGAGCACGCAACTCGTAAATCCCAATCTACCTGGTTTCCCTTTAGCGTTTACGTCTATCAATAACGGGTTGAGAATGCATTTTCAGGCATCAAACTATAAAAGTGAACTTTCTGATAAGGCCATAATATTTTCCACTGAAGTACCAGAGGATTATTTATTAATGGAACAGAATTAGTCTTTCACAATATTTATTTCGACCACACGATTAAGTTTGTGTTGCTCTAGTGAACAATTATCTCCGCAGTCGAATGGTTGATCAGTTTCTCCCTTTGCAATAACACGGATGTTCTCTTTTGAAAAACCAGCTTTTACTAGCATTCCTTTAACCTCTTCAGCACGCTTCTTAGATAGTTTCATATTGTATTGGTCCGAACCTCGGCTATCTGTGAAACCTGTTAACTCAATCTGGCATTCTGAGCACTTCTCGAAGAAAGTATTTAATGCCGTTATATTTTTTGAAGAGAGACTTTTTGATAGTTTAAATTGATCAAAGTCGAAATAAACATTTTTAGTCTTCCAAGTCGATATAAAGTCATTTACATCAAATGTATCAATTACAGGTTCCTCAGATTTATAAACGATATAGTAAAGATCATCATCGCCAGTTCCAGCATCTCTATTTGATACAAAGATAGCACTATCTGAATCCATGAAGGTTAAGTTAAAATCATCCTTGAAAGAATTAATTGGTGCCTTATAATGTTCTACTCTTGCTGATTCAATAGGAAATTGAGAATAATAGATATCTAAACCTCCATAACCTACTCTGCCATTAGAAGAAAATGAAAGTACCGTGTCATTCTGGAATAACGGGAACATCTCATCACCATCTGTATTTAGAACTTCTAATTCTTTAGGTTGGGTCCATTCTCCATTTACTTTTGTAGAGATGTATAAGTCTGAACCTTTCGTCCTCTCGTTTGCCTTAGTAAATATCATTTTATTACCTGAAGAATTTATTGTCGCATGAGCAGTAGAAGAAGTGTCTTTTAAACCGGAGTACTCAAATGGCTCAACTGATTCAAAATATTTATTACCCGTTAACTCCGCCCAATATAAGTTTGGCGCTCTGACCAGTGGATCTGTGGACAGTGGATAAGATATAGTTAGAATAGCTGTATTAGAGTTGGGTAAAAAAGCAATTGAAGAAACTGAAGCCATACTCGAATCTTTCATGAAAATATTTACGTATTCATTTTCAAAAACAATTGAAGGCTGCGTAAGCAATAATTCTGCAAATGACTCACTATTTTCTTGAACAACTCCCAGCATTGACTGCATTTTATCAAAACCTATTTCTTCAAAATGAATCACATGACCATTATATATACCTCCTGAGATATCCGCCATCTTACCGTTTGAACGGAGCTCTGAGAAAGAGACATATTCTTCATTGTCCCAGTTCGTGATTTCCCTACAAGATTTGATTTTCATCGTTACATCTTCCTCACTACCTTCACTAGATTGGTATTTTTCATAAGAACTTATAGCTTTTGAATAATTTCCTATACCGCGATTTGCATCCCCTGAAATAAGCAAAAACAACGGTTCAATCTTTGTATCTTGTTCTATGAGTTCGTCTGCAACAATTTGACAAGAAACAAAGTCTCCAGTCACGTAATGAGAGTAAACTAATCTTTTAAGATCTTCTAGCTCGAGCGCACTATTATTGTGCTCATTTTGAAAAATTTCAGCTGCGCGTTTATATTCGAAATTGTCGAAATAATTTCGCGCTTCACTTAATGACTGGGAAAAAGAAAAGGTCCCTGTCAGTGCTATAAGGGCGGTAAATATATATTTCATTATATTCTAGGTGCGTAGATTCTGTTTCGTTTTAACCAAGGTGTTGAACCACTTCCTCCTTGAAATATCTGTAACTCAAGGAATATTTCGTGTGAACCTGTCGAGTGGTTAATGATATCCGAAAGGGTATAGTCATATGCATACCCGCATTTGAATGGACCGAACTGAACACCTCCAAGTATAACAACGGCATCCATGTGTCTATAACTACCACCAAGCCAGAATCTGTTTTTATATGTGGCTATTGCAGTAAGGTCAAATTGTAGAGTTGTTGTTTCAATCATCTGACCTAGCCCTGTTAACTTAATTCCAAAGTCATTATCAAATGAGAAGTTATACCCACCAAGAAGATAGTATGTCCGTACCAGAGGGTTTACAAATACATCATTAAATTCGTATAAGTCTCTTTTTAGTTCTACTAGGTTGTGAGCAGATAATCCAACAAATGCTTTGTCTTTGAAGTAATAGAAAGCACCGAAGTTAACATCAGGTACCATTTGATTATTGAACCCTCTCAATACTGCAGGATCTTCGGGAAGATATGTTTCCATCTTACTTGCATCCATCATGTGCTGAGTTAATGAAACTCCTAAACCAAGCCCTAAACGGTGATCACTCTTTCTATCAAGTCTAAGGTGATATGCTCCATTTATATTCATTCCAGATCTTCTGCTAGGACCTGCGACATCGTTGAAGAAAGTTCCTCCAAAGCCAAAATTGCTGCCAAGGTCTGCATGAGCAGACAACGACTGAGTAGTTGGAGCACCTGGAAATCCTGCCCATTGCTTTCTAAAATTCATCTGAATTGGAATGTACTCTTTAGAGCCGGTCGCTCCTGGATTAATTAACATCTCATTGAATAAATACTGTGAGTTCAATGCAATCTGCTGACCGTAAACTCCGCTAAATAGCGAAACAAAAGTTATGAGTAATAATTTTTTCATTGTTTATCTTATTATCGTAATATTTCCTCTTAATACGTCGTTATCATCATTATTTAAATATAAAGTCCAGAAGTATACTCCTGCAGGTAGGTCCCCACCTTTAAAAGTTCCATCCCAAGGAGTATATTCATTTTCTATTGTATGAACTAAATTACCCCATTTGTTAAAGATCTGCATTTTTAGGTCAGGGTATAACTCCATGTTGTCAATAACCCAAGTATCATTATAGTTATCTTCATTTGGTGTAAATGTATTTACTGGATCAATACAACCTATTGGGTTTATACCTATAAATACAGAGTCCGTGTGATCACAACCTAAAATATCTATGATCGATATTGTATGCCAGTCATTACTTAGTTCATCAGCAAAAGCATTCGCATTACCATTTTTCCAGAAATAGTTATAACCA
>CBFHJL010000092.1:0-11404 GCA_965656195.1 Brumimicrobium sp.
CGTTCAGTCTAGCTGCATCTTGATTTTCACCATCCTTGTTTCCAAGGAAGTTCCACCCATGCACGTCATCAACATATCCATTGTTGTCGTCATCTTTCCCATTGCTTGGAATCTCATCTTTATTTACCCAAATCTTACCTTGTAAATCTTCGTGTTCTATATCAATACCTGAATCAATGATAGCAACAACAACTGTGTCTGGTGTGCGCTTCTTAAGTTTTTTATAAGCTTTTTCTGTCGACATTCCCGTCTTCTTCGAGTTGTACCAGTTCAGTACATCCTTATCTACTTGCGCCGTTGCTGTTGAAAAATAAGTTCCAATTAATGCTGGCAACAATAGTCTTAACAATACTTTTTTCATACGTTGATAATTTTATTCTAATCTTAAATGCAAAATTTGAGAAATCAATTCAAATTTGCGATATTTATTCCATAAATATGCGTTTTTCGCAGTTTATAGGGTATAATACAATACAAATGGTGTTCCAAAAATACATAATTTTATTCATTGTGCTGACTATTACGTCAGTTACATCCGCACAGAAATTTGGTTTTACATCTACTTTAGATACAAAACCTCAGAAAAAAATGCCCTTTGCCGTTCCAAATACGATTGAAAATCAAGTTTACCTGTCTGAAGAGGGAATAACAATGAAAAGGACAACTGAAAATTGGATATTTATTACTGCTACTCCTGATTTCATTCAAAAATCTGCACGTAAAAAAAGGATTACCGATTTTTATTTTGAATATGCACCTCCATCGCTGTTAGATGATACAGCAAGAGTTATGCACAAAGTTAATGAGGTACACAATGGTTTGAGTCCATTGCAGCAAGCTTATACTGGAAAAGATGTGATTGTAGGTATCGTTGACGAAGGCTTGGATCACCGTCATCCGGATTTTATAAAGCCAAATGGTGACAGCAGGGTGATTCGTTATTGGGATCACTCTATATTAAATCCTACTCAAACTCCGTCACCATATAATTACGGTCAAGTATGGTACGCATCTCAAATAAATGACGGTACTATTACGAGTAATGAAGAGAGCTCTGGTCATGGGACAACTGTTACAGGCATTTGCGCCTCCAATGGTCTGGCAAATGGAACAAATAAGGGTATGGCTCCAGAATCTGATATTATTTTCGTTGAGACAAATTTTAATTTACCGAATTGGACCTTATCCATTGCTGATGCCTGTGACTACATTTTTAAAGTTGCAGATAGCCTTGGTAAGCCAGCTGTGGTTAATTTAAGTTTAGGGACATACCTGGGAAGTCATGATGGGACGGATCCAGCGAGTGAGCTCATGGAATCTATGCTTGAAGAACAAAATGGTCGTTTGATCATTTGTGCTGCCGGAAATTCTGGTAGACAGGCCCCTTATCATGTGCATGGGAATATGAATTTACTGGATACTAATTTTGTTTGGTTTGAAAATAATCCTTCAGGAGCTTTTGGAAATAATACTGTTTTTTTCGATTTGTGGTCTGATATAGATGAGGCTCAATTTGACTATGCATTCGGAGCCAACCTACCTGGCCCAAGTTATGGAGATCGAGCAGAAACAGTCTTTCGAGGTGCACTGGATAATATTGGTAGTACAGTTTTTGATACCCTTTGGAATTCAGATGGAGAACGCATTGCAACTTTACAGGTTTTTACTGAAACTGTAGGATCTAATTTTCATTTACAAGGTTATTGTTCGAGCATGGATTCAACAGATTATCGTCTTCGTTTTTCGACAACAGGCGTCGGTAAATATGATCTTTGGAGTGGTACTTTCCTCGGACTGAATGAGATTGTATATAGCATCCCAACGGTATCCGAATTCCCCCCAATCATTGACTACATTAAACCAGACACACTGCAGTCGATTGTGTCATCATGGAACTGTTCAGATAAAGTTGTTTCTGTAGGGAACTTGAGGTGCAGACTTGGGCACATTGATAATAATGGGAATCAGTACTATCCTGCAACTGATATGACTTCACCCGGAAAGATTGCTCCTTCGTCGAGCAGAGGTCCTGCACGAACTGGCGTGCTCAAACCAGATATTTCAGCATCAGGTGATGTGACACTTGGGAGTGGGCCTTTCTGGATTTTGAATAATCCGACTTACAACTCTTTAATTGACAATGGCGGCTTTCATGTAAGAAACGGAGGTACTTCGATGGCTTCCCCGACAGTGGCCGGAATAGCCGCATTATATCTGGAGAAATGTGGGAGTAGTTCATGGAGTGATTTTAAACAAGATTTGCAAAGTTCAGCAATTGAAGATGGCTTTACAGGTACTGTTCCTAATTATGAATATGGAGCTGGTAAGGTTGATGCATTTAACTTAATGTTGGAAACGTCAGGTGGGTTGAAACTTCTAGGAGATACTGTGGTGTGTCAAACTCCAACTGAAATAAATACCAATATTCCACTCCAAAGTTATGAATGGTCAAATGGAGAAAACACTTCAAGTGTATTAATTGATCAAGTGGATACTATCTGGGTATTTGGAAGGAATACACAAGGTTGTAAAGTGTATTCGGATACTTTTGAAATCTCGGTTGGAAATCCTCTTCCAAATCCAGTGATTACAACCATTGGTCAGAGTTTAATTTCGTCAAATGGACCCAGCTATCAATGGTACTTAAATGATAATGCTTTGCCTGGTGAAACAGGTCAGGTAATCTATCCAGACTCTAATGGTTATTATAGTGTTTCTATAACAGGGCCTGATGGTTGCTCAAGCTTTTCAAATGCTGAACAATGGACATTGAGTTTGGAAGATTTTTTGAATACAGCAATTCACATATATCCTAACCCTACAAATGGACTATTAAACATAGAGTCTGACAATGAGACTTTGAATAGTATAGTTGTTAGAAATACTATTGGTCAGGCGCTTTTGAGCATTAATCCACATGCAAAAAAAGTAACTTTAGAACTCGGGAATTTGTCCTCTGGTAATTACCTTATTGAAATTGAGACTGACATTAACATTCTTATCAAGAAGATTTCTATTCAATAGCTTCCTTGTCTTTCGCGAATCTTGCTATTTTTGAGGTTGAAACAAAAAAAGCTATATGGATTTATCAGGTGTAATATCAATATCAGGAAAACCGGGATTGTATAAAGTTGTTGCCCAATCAAAAAACAACATTATCGTTGAATCATTAAAGGAAGGGAAAAGATCTCCTGCTTATTCAACTGATAGAATTTCAGCCTTGGAGGATATTAGTATATACACATACGAAGATGATATCCCGTTGAAAGAAGTATATATAAAAATTTTCAAAAAAGAAGACGGTAAAAAAGCGCCGTCACATAAAGAAAGTTTAAATACGTTAACAACTTATTTGCTTGAGGTTCTTCCAAATTACGATGAAGATCGAGTATATCCTTCTGATATCAAGAAATTGTTTCAGTGGTATAATTTATTGCATGATGCTGGATTAGTTTCAGCTGGAGAGGAGGAGAAAAAAGAGGAGAAAGAAACTTCTAAAGAGGAGAAAAAAGCTGCGTCAAAACCAAAAGCGAAGACAGCTGAAAAAGCTGCAAAAGAACCTGTAAAGAAGGAGGCCGCTAAAAAGGCTCCTGCGAAAAAATCTGCAGCAAAAAAATCTACAACGAAAAAAACGACTACGAAAAAGTCATAAAATTCAACATATGAACATAGAGCGCCCTAGACGGTCATTTTTACCCGAAAATTTTACAATAGAAAAGTGGGAGACTGTAGAAAAGTACTTCAAGGATCTAGAGGAGCGTTCAATTGGTAGTAGAGATGAATTTAAAAAATGGCTTGATGACCAGAGTGAGCTTGAGGCTGTTTTAGAAGAAAACTTGGCTTGGCGTTATATTAAAATGACCATAGACACAAAGGATGAGGCTCGTGCAAATGATTATACATTCTTTGTCAAAGAAATCCAACCTAAGTTATCTCCATATTCTTTTCGTTTAAATAAAAAGCTTTCTGAAAGTCCTTTTAAAAAGGAATTCAGTGATAGTGCATTCAAGATCTATTTTCGTTCAATAGATACTGCGATTAAACTATTTCGAGAGGAGAATATACCACTTGAAGCTGAAATGGCTGAAAAAAGTCAGCAGTTTGGATCAATAAGTGGCGCTCAATCCATAGAACATGATGGTGAGCGACTAACAATGCAGAAAGCTTCTACCTTGTTAAAGGAGAATGACGAAGCTTTGCGTAAAGAGATTTTTGAAAAGATGTCTGCACGAAGAGCTGAGGATGCGGATGCCTTGGACAATCTCTACACAGAATTAATTCAGATCAGGCATCAGATTGCAAAGAATGCAGGTTTCTCTAATTATAGAGATTACAAGTTTGAGCAGTTAGGACGTTTTGATTATTCTAAAGAGGACTGTTTTCAATTTCATCAATCCATCAAAGATGAAATCGTTCCTTTGGTAACGGAAATTGCCAAAGTTAAGGCTGAAAAAATGGGCAAGGAAAAGCTGATGCCTTGGGATGGAGAGGTTGACCCTGAAGGTAAAAAGCCTTTGAAACCTTTTAAAAATGGTGAGGAATTGTTATCAAAGACTGTTTCTATTTTCAGAACTATTGACCCTTACTTTGGCGACTGTCTTTCAACGATGGATAAAATGGGCCATTTGGATCTTGAATCCAAAGATGGTAAATCGCCAGGTGGTTACAATTACCCCCTTTATGAGATAGGTGTTCCATTTATCTTTATGAATGCAGTTGGATCACACCGGGATCTAATTACAATGGTTCATGAAGGAGGTCACGCTGTACACTCTTTTTTAAATAGAAATCTTGAGTTGACAGGTTTTAAAAGCCTACCGTCTGAGGTTGCAGAGCTTTCTTCAATGAGTATGGAGCTTTTGACAATGGATTATTGGGGAGATTTCTATTCTGATGAAGAAGATCTAAGACGTGCGAAGGTCGAGCAGCTTGAAACGATATTAAAGATATTACCTTGGGTAGCTACGATAGATGAGTTTCAACATTGGATTTATGAGAATCCAAATCATTCTGTCAAAGAGCGTAAAAAGAAATGGTTAAACATTCTTGATGATTACGGAACGGGTGTTACCGATTGGACAGGTTACGAGCACGTTCACGAGAATAGTTGGCAGCGTCAACTGCATCTTTTCGAAGTCCCGTTTTACTATATAGAATACGGTATGGCTCAGTTAGGTGCTTTAGCAGTTTGGAAGAATAGCAAGGAAGACTTCAGCAAGGCAATTGAAGATTATAAAAAGGCTCTTGCATTAGGATATACTAAGACGATCCCTGAGATCTACAAAACTGCTGGGATAACTTTTGATTTCTCTAAACGGAATATCAGCGAATTGGCAAAGATGATACAATCTGAACTTAAGCAGTTAACGAAATAGAATACCTTAGTTCTGAAATACTACTTTCCATTTAATTCCATCGCCTTTAATGTATTCATCATTAAAGATACTATGGTCATAGGTCCAACACCTCCAGGAACAGGAGTAATGTAAGAACATTTTGGTGCAACATTTTCAAAGTCTACATCTCCACTGATACGATACCCTTTCTTTTTGGATGCATCTTCAATTCGTGTGATTCCAACATCCATTACCACAGCCCCTTCTGTAACCATGTCAGCAGTTAAGAAACCTGGTCGACCGATTGCGGTAATGATTATATCTGCTTGAAGCGTAATCTCCTTTAGATTTTTCGTACGTGAATGAGTCAAAGTTACAGTTGAATTACCGGGGTAGGTGTTTCTTCCCATCATAATACTCATTGGAGCACCTACGATGTGAGAACGGCCAATTACCACACAATGCTTTCCAGAAGTTTCGATTTCATATCGTTTAAACAACTCCAACATTCCTGCAGGAGTAGCAGGAAGAAATCCGGGAAGGTCGAGCACCATATTCCCTAAATTCATAGGGTGGAATCCATCAACATCTTTCTTTGGGTCGATAGCTAATGTTACCTTCTTTTCATCAATATGTTTGGGTAAGGGAAGCTGTACAATAAATCCATCTACATCGTTATCATTGTTAAGCTCATCAACCAAATTAAGAAGCTCTTCTTCGGAGATGGTATCTTCTTTGTGAATCAATGTGCTTTCGAAACCAATTTTCTTACATGTTTTAACTTTAGATCCTACGTAAGTAAGTGAGCCACCGTCATTACCCACTAAAACAGCCACCAGATGTGGTATTTTTTTTCCGGCCTTAGCCCGCTGTTGAACAGCAAGAGTTAATTCTTCTTTGATCGCTTTCGAGGTAGATTTTCCGTCTAAGAGTTGCATTTTCTATTGGCTTTGTGCAAAAATAATGTTTTATCTGCGTCGAATTCGAAATTGTTAGTAACAAGTACTTTTCGTGGAAAAAGATCTAAAATGAACTTTATTTCTTATTAGATTGTTCAATACGTATGAAAACATTAATTATTTCCGTTATCGTTTTGACGATCATCGGAACATTATTTTTTGCATTTGTGAAAAACAACGAGACATACAAGTATAAAGTAATAGAGAAGTACGATAACTTCGAAGTAAGAAAATATGATCCAGCGATCTTTACGAGTGTTGAATTGGACTCTGGAAATTATAAATCTGTTTCTTCTAAAGGTTTTGGTATTCTTGCGGGATATATTTTTGGTGGGAACCAAAAGGAAGAAAAAATCGCGATGACTACTCCTGTTACGATGGACCTTAAGGATACAATGACTATGCGATTTTTAGTTCCTTCAAAATACTCAAAAGAGGATTTGCCTAAACCGAACAATGAAGACATAATCTTTGAAGAAATGCCTGAACGAATTGTTGCAGCGATTCGGTTTTCAGGATGGGCGGATGACGAGAAAATTGAAAAGCACCGCAAACAGTTGGAGGAATCTTTAGAAAAAGAAGGTCTAGAACATACTGGCGGATTTACTTTTATGGGATATAACGCCCCATTCGACCCTATCAATAGAAGAAACGAAGTGATGGTAGAGTTGGTTGATTATTCCAACTAGATAATTGATACTAAAATATAATCTTCGTACTTATTTGAGTATATGAAATATTAAATACGCTCTAATTAAGCGTTTATCTATTTTGATTATAAAACCTACTTAAAGCGAAGAATTCTTACATTCTGTTTGATTGGACGTTAATGACTAGTGATTAATCGAAGAGGAGTTTCTGTAAAACTCCATTTGCTTAGCATATGCCTGCATGATTCGATAAAAGAAGCCTGACGTTACATTGGCCATATGGAATTTATCTTTCTTACGGTCAAAAATATGAAAAGGTCTACTCCCTTCATAATAGAAAGAGGCCCCTTTTCCTGAATACATCGATCCATCATCACCTTGAGAGAAAATGAAAGGGTACTTCTCTAGGTCTGAATACTTCTCTTTGTTTGCGAGGTCTGTAAAGCTGATGTACTCTTTTTTACCATGGTAGAATCTGTCAAAAGCTTTTCTAGCAAATTTGTCATAAGATGAAGTACCCCACATCATAATTAGTAGCGTAGCATCTTCATCAATGAAGGATTCAGGGATAACCTCGTTCTCTTTAGTATATTTATTCTTCGCAACCCCTCTAACGATTAACCCGATACCGCATGAAGTAAGACAAATTAATAATGCAGATGCAATAATCAGGGGTTTGAGGCTTTTTTTTGATTTTTTCATAAGCTTTTGTTCAGATTAGTCCTCGAAAATACTTTTAATGAACGAAGTCTCCAAATGATTTGAACTAGAAAAAATAAAGCAGTCCAGATCTATGTATCAAACAAAAATGGACCACCCTTGCGAGTAGTCCATTATAAAAATGATGTAAATAAATACTTATTTTCCAGCGCGTTTACGCTCGTTCTCAGAAAGTAATATTTTTCTAATTCTTAAAGATTCTGGAGTAACTTCTACATACTCATCAGCTTGGATGTATTCCAATGCTTCTTCCAACGACATTTTCAATGCCGGAGCAATACGCACCTTGTCATCAGCTCCAGATGATCGCATGTTACTCATTTTCTTCGTTTTCGTGATATTCACTACTAAATCTCCTTGACGTGAGTTTTCTCCAATCACCTGACCTCCATAAATAGATTCATTAGGGTCAACAAAGAACTTACCTCGCTCTTGCAAGTTGTTTAGAGAGTAAGGAATAGCAGTACCTTTCTCCATAGATATCATCGAACCATTCATTCTTCCTGGAATTTCTCCTTTGTATGGTTGAAACTCGATGAATCGGTGGTTCATAATTGCCTCACCAGCAGTTTGCGTTAATAAATAATTACGTAAACCGATAATACCTCTGGATGGAATATTGAAAGTAACGATCATACGTTCACCTTTGGCTTCCATATTCAACATTTCTCCCTTTCTCTTGGTAACAGCCTCAACTGCAGTACCTGAATATTGCTCAGGAAGATCGATTGTCAATTCTTCGACTGGCTCACATTTTTGTCCGTCAATTTCCTTGATGATAACTTGTGGTTGACCTACTTGTAATTCGTAACCTTCACGACGCATCGTTTCAATTAATACAGACAAGTGCATAACCCCACGTCCGAAAACCATCCACTTATCCGCTTTATCTGTTTGTTCAACGCGGAGTGCTAAGTTCTTTTCAAGTTCTTTTTTCAATCGCTCATCGATCTGACGAGAGGTAACAAATTTACCTTCTTGTCCAAAGAATGGTGAATCGTTGATTGAGAACAACATACTCATTGTCGGCTCATCGATTGTGATTTTTTCCATTGGATCTGGATTTTCAGCATCACAAATAGAATCTCCAATCTCAAACCCTTCAAGACCAGTAACAGCACAAATATCACCTGGTTGAACCTCGTCAACTTTGATTCTTTCTGTTCCTTCGTATACAAAAACCTCTTTTACACGGTGCTTTTCTTGAGAACCATCATGCTTACTTAATATGATCGGCATATTTGGCTTCAATGTTCCTCTTTGCAAACGACCAATTGCGATACGTCCAACAAATGAAGAGTAATCTAATGAAGTAATTAACAATTGTGTATTTCCTTCTTCAATTTCAACTGGCGGAAAATATTCAAGAATCTTAGCCAACAAAGGCTCGATTGAATCCGTTTCTTTTTTCCAGTCTTCAGACATCCAACCGTTCTTTGCAGAACCGTATATTGTTTCGAATTCTAACTGTTCTTCGTTAGCATCTAATTCAAACATTAGATCAAATACTTTTTCATGTACTTCATCTGGAGTACAGTTCGGCTTATCGACCTTATTAATCACAACCAATGGTTTCAATCCCATCTGTAGTGCTTTTTGCAATACGAAACGCGTCTGTGGCATTGGCCCTTCAAAGGCATCAACCAATAAACAAACACCATCAGCCATATTCAAAACTCGTTCAACTTCTCCTCCAAAATCGGCGTGACCAGGAGTGTCAATGATGTTGATCTTTTTGTCTTTGTATGTTACAGATACGTTTTTGGATACGATAGTAATTCCACGTTCTCTTTCAAGATCGTTATTATCCATCATTAATTCACCTGCATTTTCACGGTCGCGGTCTGTGTAAGAATCACCCGCTTCAATCATTCTGTCTACCAAAGTAGTCTTACCGTGGTCAACGTGCGCAATAATTGCAATATTTCTAATTTCCATTTATCAAATTTAGATTTTTGAGCTCATCAATTGAGTTGTATTAATTTTCAATGTATCAAGCTCTAAACTTATCCTGTTAATTTCTTCCTCTTCCTCTGCTACGTCCACCGCCACCGCTTCGACCACCACTTCGACCACCTCGACCGCGTTTACCTTTGGAACCTCCTCCTTTGCTTTCAGTTTTCTCGATATTCATTCGCTTACCTTCGAATTCTGCTCCGCTTACTTGAGAAAGTATTTTATCTGTGTCGCCTTTGTCAGCATCAAAGAAAGAAAAGGCAGGCATAATATCAATTCTACCAATTGTTCCTGACTTCAGTCCTGTTGCGTCACAAATCACACGTAATAAACCACCTGGGTTAAGTCCATCTTTTTCTCCTAGAGAAACGAAGAAACGTTGTTTGTTTTCATCTGTTGCTCCTCTTGAACGACCACCGCGATCTCTGCCTCTTCCTCGATCTCTATCACCACCGGCGTTATCGCTTACTTTAGCATTTAGATCTCCAGCTTTGTTATAGTAATCTAAGAATCTATTAAACTCAGCAGAAACGAATTTCTTTATTACATCTTCTTTTGAGTAATCTTTAAGATCTTCAAGAATGTGAGGTATGAATGGCTCTATCTCCTTTTCATTCACCTCTGTTTCTTTTACTTTATCAATCATTGACTCTAACTGAACAGCACAGATTGCCTCTGGAACTGGAATATCAGCAAAAGTAAATTTCTGATTAATGATCTTTTCGATCTGATTGATCTTATATTTTTCACGAGTGTTGATGAGTACTAGAGACTCACCTTTACGTCCAGCACGAGCAGTACGTCCACTTCTATGTGTATAGTTCTCTACTTCATCAGGTAGGTTGTAGTTGATCACATGTGTGATATCATCTACGTCAATACCTCTTGCAGCGACATCAGTAGCAACTAAAAGTTGAATACTTCTGTTTCTGAATAAATTCATTACGCGGTCTCGCTGCGCTTGTGACAGGTCTCCATGCAATGCTTCTGCACTATACCCTTCTTTTCCAAGTTTCTCAGCAACTTGCTGTGTCTCTCTTCGGGTACGACAGAATACTAAACCAAATATTTTTGGGTTGAAATCAATCAATCGTTTCAAACCGGCATATCTATCGCGTTCTTTTACAGCAAAGTATATGTGATCGATGTTTTTGTTGGCCTCGTTTTTATTTCCAATACTCACTTCAAGTGGATCAGTCATATACGTCTTTGCAATTCGAGCCACATCTTTGGGCATTGTTGCAGAGAACAACCAAGTACTTTTTTCATCAGGTGTTGCTTTCAATATGAAATCAAGATCTTCTTTGAATCCCATATTTAGCATTTCGTCGGCTTCATCAAGCACGACACACTCTACTTCACTTAAGTCAACCGCTTTACGGTTAATAAGGTCTACGAGTCTACCTGGAGTTGCTACAACAATCGCTACACCTTTCTTGATGTTTCTCATCTGAGTGCGAATGTCAGTTCCTCCGTAAACTGCCTCTATAGTTACTGATTTTTCGTGTTTCGAATAATCTTTGAGATCATTTGTAATCTGCAAACAAAGTTCACGCGTTGGACAAATGATTAAGCCTTTTGGAAATCGTTGGCTAGACGTTATTCTGTGCACTAATGGAAGCCCAAAAGCGGCTGTTTTCCCTGTTCCAGTCTGTGCAAGTCCCACAAAATCACTCTCTGATTTCAGTAAGTGTGGGATAGCTTGCTCCTGGATTGGTGTCGGCTGTTCAAACCCCATGTCTGTTACAGCTTTGACCACCTGGCTTCTCAGCCCTAAATCGTT
>CBFHJL010000093.1:0-11308 GCA_965656195.1 Brumimicrobium sp.
TTTTCGATACTTAAATATCCATTAAAAGCATCTGAGGGATTGAATGTAGGTGGAGGGGTAATCATATTTAAATCTGCAACTACGGTTTCAGGAACAACTACTTTTAGTGAATCCTGATCTATCTGTCCCCAACCAATGAATGAACTGGAAAGCAAGGCTATTAATAATATGACTCTCATAAGTTTAACAGTAAAATTTTTTCAAAAGTACTACAAAAATATTTAATTAACATTTTTTTTAATTTATTTTCTATTTGCTTGGTAGACAAGAATTTTTGTAACAATTTTGTACGATTTTCGCAGTATTCAAAATGTACTCGAACAAACTTCTATATTTATGAAAAATCTCTCTTTGAGCGGTGTCAATTGGTGTTTTACGAGAAAAATTAGAACTTTTCTCGCTCTATTTTTTTCTTGTTTTTTTGCAATTACGGGAAATGCTCAATCAGCTTTATTATTTGATGGAATAGATGACATTGTATCTACGACGACTAACACAGGCATTGAAGATATTTGCGATGACGGTTTTACCATGGAGGCCTGGATTAATCCCAACGTAACTACAGGTGTAAGATCTATAATAAGGAAGACAGGAGATTATAATTTTTATATAAATGCTGGTTCTTTAGTTGTGGAGTTATGGGATGACGGAACAACTGTGAGACGGGATATAAGCGGTCCAGGAGGAATAACTGTTGGAGCATGGACACACGTGGCGTTTACTTGGGACGGTACAACAGGTTTGTTTTTTGTTGATGGGGTTCAAACTGCAGGAGTAGTTACAGGTCCATTCACTACTATCGGAGTAGCAGATTTAAATATTGGTGACTCTCAATCATTTCCAGGTCAGGTATTTGATGGGAGCATTGATGAAGTGCGCATATGGACTTGTGTTAAGTCTCAGGCCGATATACTGGCGGATATGTCCGTAACCCATACTGGAGCAGAGGCGGGATTAGTTTTATATTATGATTTTGAAGATGGCGCGGGTACTAACCTTACTGATTTATCTACCAATGGGAATGATGCTACTCTTACGAATGGCCCTTTGTGGGTTGCTGGAATAGCCACGGCTGGATCTCCGTCTTTTGGCGGATGTGCTCCGAGTAATAATTATTACTGGGTAGGAGGCCCTGGAAATTGGTCAGATGCAGCGAATCATTGGGCGAATGCCTCAGGGGGTGTGCCAGGTTCTGCACCAGTCCCTGCCTCTGGTGATAACGCAATCTTTGACGATAACTCAGGTCTTGCATTAGCAACTGATGTTGTTAATATAGACGTAGCGTTAGAAATGGATACAATTAACTATTCTACAATGTCCAACCCTTTTATATTCAATAATGCTGGTTTTGATATGAGCATTGAGCATTCTTGGATTGGAAGTCTGTCAGGTGTTTCTTTTACTGGTGGTTGGGGTGAAATCATTTTTTCTTCAAATACTGCTGGTGAATCTAT
The DNA here is from genome assembly GCA_965656195.1 of Brumimicrobium sp. GTDB lineage: Bacteria > Bacteroidota > Bacteroidia > Flavobacteriales_D > Crocinitomicaceae > Brumimicrobium. The sequence goes on from CBFHJL010000093.1 coordinate 1,455, forward strand.
TACATCTGGTGGTACCACTTTTATTCAAGATTTTAGAATTAATGGCCCCCAGTCAATTTCTTTGGTTGACAACCTTGATTTAACTAGTGGAGATATGTTTGTAGAAAATGGAGGGCTAATTACAAACGATAACACGCTCTCAATCGGATCATTTATTAGCTCTTCAATAAACAATCGAACTATTGACTTAGGCTTAAGTACAGTAAATGTTTCCGAGGGGATCTGGACAATCGATGGAACTAATCTAACTTCAACTTTTACAGGTTCGGAAATACTTCTAGATGATACTGCCGGATCGGCAAATTTTGCAGGAGGAAGCCAGGATTATAACATAGTTAGGTCTCAGACTGCAACCTCTTTAGAGGTAATAGGTGATAACAATTTTGCAATACTTGAGTGTCAGCCTTCAACAAGTTTATTGATTGACAATGGTGATATTTTGGCATGTGATTCTCTGATCGTTTCAGGATCTTGTGCTGCACCTTTTACAATTTCTACAATTATTGCAGGAGTAAATGCGTCAATTTCTAAAACTGGGTTTAATATCTTGAATTTATCAAATGTTGCCATTATCAATATTGATGGTTTAGGTGGAGCTACATATAATGTGTCTCTTTCTGATACTATAAATAGTGCAGGTTGGACTTTAGCTCCAACTGATTTTTACTGGATTTCAGACTCTGGCGATTGGAATTCCGTAGCTCAATGGTCAAATACTTCGGGTGGAGCTATTTCTGGTTGTATACCAAGTTCTGTGGATCGCGTGTTCTTTGATGCCAACTCATTCTCGGCTGCAAGTCAAACTGTAACTGTTGACGATACTGCATATTGTGGTTATATTGATTGGTCAGCAATCTCATTAAATCAGAATTTCCTTTTAGACTCATCGCTGTATATCTATGGTGATATTGTTTTAAATTCGAACTTAAATGTCTCTCGGGGGTTGATATCAAGTTCCTTTATTGTAAAGGACAACTCACAATTCTTGCAGTCTGGTGCATTGATGGACTGTAATGTTACAGTTTCTATGGACAATAACCTATCCTCATTTGATATGCTCGATAATTTTGCGACAACTGATTCTGCGAGTATTATTCAATTGAATGGAAGGTTCAGTACAAATGGGTTTTCGTTAAGAACAGGTTCATGGATTTCGGCAAACAATCCTTTTTCGTCATCAGATCAGCGGGAAATAGATATTTCTAATTCAAATGTTGAGATTCTTCAAGAGTTCAACGCTTTGGGGGATACTGTTTTGAATTTAATTTCAACGAATTCGGAGTTGTTTATTGGTGATGAACTTGGCTTTACCAACAATCTCATCACAGAAGGTAAGACGTTTAATAATGTTACTTTGGACTTCAAAGAAAACAGCCTTGCTCAAACATTAAGAGGAAGTAATCAGTTTAATAAACTTAGAATAACACCTGGCTCTGAGATTTACTTTCAAGAAGGTGCAACACAAACTATAAATGATAGTCTAGTGGCTAAAGGTAATTGTCTTGATTCGATTACAATTCATACCTTGGATACAACATCTCTAGATGTAGCGAATATAGATAAGACAGGTGCAGATTATATTTTGGAGTGTTTAAATCTTACAGGGATAGAAAACACAGGGGATCAATTGACAACCTATTTTTCATCAAACATAGGATCAAATGTTAATTGGGATTTTGATGCGTCTGCTCCGATTACAACTTCTTTCCAGCCTGACAGTACATTAAGTTCTTTTTGCTTCGGGCAACTTGTTTATTTTGAGAATAGCTCTTTGCCATTGAATGGAACGATTAACGACTTAACTTTTGAGTGGACTACAGGAGATGGGTCATTGCCAATTGAGGAATTGACATCAACTGTAGAAGCGAACAAAACGAATGCTCAATTTAACTATGCTCAATCGCCTGGCGTTTCTTCTGATGCGCTTAGTGATATAACAGACTGGACAGAAACGTTGGACGCTCAAGGTATTTTTACTCCATTAGCAGGTGAGTTAAATACAACACCAGGTAATGAGAATATGAGCTTCGAATTTACTGTGGGTTACCGTTTTTCTCTTGTTAACTCAACAGGCAGTGAGGCATATCTTGTTGATATGAACTCTAATGCTGATACGGTAGAATATAATTACCGACCAGAAGTTAAGATTCTGAAGAACGGTGCACAGTTTGGTGTTGCTAGTTCTCAATTCGCGTTTCCAACGCATACTTTTGAGGAAGATACTTTGGCTAACGGAGTGACTCAGATTGGCGCTGACACCGTTTCATTTTCATTAGTTGGACAAAACCTTGATCCAGCAGACGTTCTAACTGCACAAATCGGCGCTGATGTAAGTTATGTTAGTTTTACAGATGAGCCATTATGGAAAGACGGAATTTTGACCACTGATAATGATGTTACGGTAACTTATCGAATAGATGTTGATACTATTTTCATGCGCGCTATTCCTACAAGTCCTGCTTATGAGATTGATAGTTTAGTACATGAGTTTGAAACACCTGGTGACTCAATGATTGTTACCTTAAACGCAATAGATACACGTAATTTTTGTGAAGTAAAAGACACTTTTTATATCGATATAATAAAACCAGAACCTTCACTTTTGGCATCGATAACAGATACCATAGTTTGTCCTAAAACTGAAATTGAATTTGAAGCCTTCAGTACTGTTGATACTACTCAATTTCAATTCTTTTATAACGGAGTGGCACAAAATACTCCTAGTTCAAATGATACATTGTTTTCTGTATATCCGATAATGCAAGACGATACAATTTCGTTACAAGTTTTTCAGGCTGGGTGTGCGAGTGATACAATTCCTTACTACACTTACAATGTTTACGCTGCTCCGACTTTCACTTTCGATAATAACTCTACATTGAATGAAATATGTCAGAATGATACGGTAATTTTCACATCAACGTCACCAGATTCAATTAGTTCTTTTCAGTATCTGGTTAATAATTCTTCTGTGTCTCCCATATTAGATTCTTTAGCTACATACTCTACAACAACATTGAATAATAGTGATTTAGTATCTGTAATTGTTATCGATACGAATAACTGTCAAGATACAACCTCTGTAACCTTTACTGTGAATCCACTTCCAACAACTTCTTTGATTGAGTCTTCAGGAGGAAATGTTATTTGTGAAAATGAAGAAGTTACATTTACTGCTGCCGGTGCAGCTCAATATGAATTCTACCTTAATGACACGCTTGTTCAAGGGCCAGCGGCAACCACAACTTGGATGACAGATTCATTAACAGTTAATGATACTGTTAGTGTAACAGGTTTGACAGCCTTAGGTTGTTCTTTAGAAGCGCCGACTACATTTAACTATATAGTTAATCCTGCTCCCGTTTTGACATTGACCAGTTCGGATGCAGATAATATTATATGTTCTGGCGAAAACGTGATTTTCACTGCTTCTGGAGCTGTCGTTTATGAATTTTTCGTAGATGGTGTTTCTGTTCAAGGTCCATCTACTGTAAGTTCATATTCCACAAGTGGATTAACCAATAACCAAGTTGTTTCTGTTGAAGGTTCTATCTCTGGTTGTCTTGGAAATGAGCCTACGATAACAATGACGGTTAATACTGCTCCAACAACATCATTAACTAATGACGATGATGGAGATAATGAGGTTTGTCAAGGTACAACGGTTGTTTTTACTGCCTCAGGGGCCACTAACTATCAATTCTTTATTGATGGTGTTTCTCAAGGAGCGCCATCGACGGTGAATACCCTAACGTCTAATACTATTCAGAATGGACAGGTTATTGAAGTAGTAGGAGAGAGCAATGGTTGCACTGTTTCCGCCAATAACACTTTCTCTGTTCTAAGTGTTCCTAATGTAAACATGACCTCCAATAATGCTACTAATATTATTTGTGATGGAGACGCAATTTCATTCACTGGTTCAAATGCTGCTGATTACGAGTTTTTTGTGAACAATGTTAGTGTACAAGGTCCTTCTACCAATTCTGTATTGTCGAATCCTACTTTTACAACTGGGAATAATGACGTATACGTAATTGGAACATCTAACAATGGCTGTTCAGGAGATAGTCAAACAATACAGGTCCAAGTAAATGCAATTCCAACAATTACAGTAGTAAGTTCTGATGCTGATAATACAATTTGTGAAGGTGAATCTGTTACTTTTACAGCATCTGGAGGAGACAATTATCAATTCATACTGAATGGAACGCCACAATCAAGTATGTCTTCAAATAATACTTTCATTACATCAAACTTAAGTAATGGTCAGCAATTAATTGTTGATGGTCTTTTGAGCGGTTGTGAGAGTTCATCGAATATCATAACAACAGTGGTAAACCCTTCTCCAAATATTGCTTTTACTAGCGATGATGTAGATAATATCTTTTGTGCTGATGACTTAGTCAATTTTACGGCAACGGGCGCAGTGACTTATGAATTCTTTGTTGATGGGGTGTCACAGGGTGTACCTTCAGCTGTAAATACGATTAATTCCACTGGTTTTGCCACTGGAACATTTAATGTAACTGTTGAAGGTGAGTCAAGTAACTGTTCTACTACTGCTGGTCTTTCAGTAACTGTTAATGCCTTGCCAGTTATTTCATTAGTTTCATCTGACGCTGATAATTCTATATGTCAAGGCGAAACTGTTACCTATACTTCTAATGGAGCTGCACTCTATGAGTTTTTCGTAAATGGAATTTCTCAAGGAGCTTCTAATCCAATACCGACATTTAATGTAAACAGTTTAAATGATAATGATATTGTTAGTGTTGATGGTTTTTCTGCTGATGGCTGTTCTACTCAAGAAGTGTTACCTGCTATTGAAGTACTGCCAATTCCAACGATTACTTTAACAAGCTCAGATGTAGATCAGCAAATTTGTGATGGTGAGTCTGTGACTTTTACAGGTTCAGGAGCAACCTTATATGAATTCTTTATCAATGGAAACTCTCAAGGTCCTCTTTCTACAACTGATAATATAACTACAACAGGACTTATGAATGGTGATGTCATCACTTTGCAAGGTGAGGAAACAGGTTGTTCTTCTGCCTCGAATGCTTTAAGTTTCCAAGTCTATGGATTTCCATTGGTTGAACTTGTAAACAATGAAGATACTGTACTTTGTGTTGATGAACTCACTGATCTTGTCGCGAATGGTGCGGATGAATATCTTTTCTATATCAATGGTAACCCCGTTGGTAGTTTCTCAGCTGTTAACTCTTTCAATTCAATATTAGCAAATTTGGATGAAGTCTCAGTTGAGGGGCAAACAAATGGTTGTTCAAGTTTTGCTTCAAGTACAATCGACTTTTCAGTGTTTAATTATCCTACGGTAAATGCAGTTTCATCAGACGCAGATCTTGAAATATGCCTTAATGATACTGTTACATTTACAAGTACGGGTGCGAATGAGTATGTATATGAAATTAACGGGTTGCAAATCGGCAATGATGTTATTGGTGATTTTGATACTGATGCTATTGCTAATGGAGATGTGTTCAGTGTTATCGGTTTCAATGCGCATTGTGCATCCACTCCAGTTGATTTCACATTCGTAGTGAATGAGATGAATTTAGACTTAACAATCGCTCCTGATAATATGATTTGTGAGGGTGATAATGTAGACTTTACTGCAACAGGTGCTGATGAATATGAATTTATACTAAATGGTACTTCAACTGGAGCACAAAGTAGCGTGAATACATATAGTAATAATACCCTGAGTCACTTTGATGAAGTTACTTTTTTTGGTTATAATAACACAACAGGTTGTCGCCAGGCTTACGATGACTTCATAATTATGTATGTACTAGACGAACCAGTTATTACTCCTCAATCTAGTACTACTTTCTGTGAAGGAGATAGCGTTTTACTAGTGAGTAACTCCCCTTATGGGAATGAATGGTATTTGAATAATACTCCAATAACTGGAGCAAATGATACATTATATAGTGCGGATTCTACAGGTTCATATACGCTTCAAGTAACTATGGGAGGAAATGGCGACTTATGGTCATTAGGACAGAATGCAACAGGTGTTTTTGCAAATGGAACATCTTTCAATAGTTCAGTGCCTGTAGCTTCTACTAGTTTACTTTCTTTCACTGAGGTAAGTGCAGGGTTTAACTTTGTTATGGGTATAAACGATAATGATGAGTTGTTTGCTTGGGGTGATAATGCAACGGGACAATTAGGTAACGGTACCTTCACAGCTTCAACAGAGCCTATTCAAGTTGGAGCATTAACAAATGTTAAAACAGTAGCAACAGGTTCTAATAGTACAATGGCAACTATCAATAATGGTGACGTGTATGTTTGGGGTAATAATATTGATGGACAGTTAGCGACAGGTAATACGTCTGTAGTAAACTTCCCTTTCTTGAATGCTAACCTTTCGAACGTAGATACCATTGCAGCAGGAAGATCTCACTATGTAGTTCTTAGAAATGATGGAACTGTTCTTACAGTTGGTAACAATGATTATGGACAGTTAGGAGACGGAACGTTACTTGGAAGTACTTTGCCTTTAACTTTATCACTTGCTAATATTGTATCTGTAGGTGCAAGTGAGTATTCAAGTTATGCAGTTGATAATACGGGTACTCTATATGTATGGGGTAACAATGCTTCTGGTCAGTTGGGTCTTGGAGATTTGACGAATAGATTGACTCCAGAGGCAGCTGATCTCTCTAATGTGGTTAGTGCTCAGGGTGGAGCAAACCATACGGTGTTTTTAACGGATGATAACAAGGTGTATACATCAGGTGGAAATGCATACGGTCAGCTAGGAATTGGAAATCAAAACAGTGTTACTATTCCAACAGAGATAGATCTTCAAGGTATAGAAATGATTGCTGCTGGACAGTACACTACATTGATGAAGAGAACTGATAATTCTGTATTTGCTATTGGTAATAATACCGAAAGCCAGCTATTGAATGTTACGGATACTGCTATTGTTACTCCAACTCATTTATCTTCTTTGGAAGGAGTTACTTTCATTGAGTCTAGTCAAAATGCTACTCATGTACTTTATGGTCAAAACACAACATGTGTTAGTGCGCCTGTGGTTACAGACTTCTTACCATCTCCTGATGTTAACATTATTAATGACGGAGACACCTTGTCAACGGATCAACCAGGTGCAGTGGCTTATCAATGGTACTTTAATGGAAACCCTGTTTTAGATGGTAATGGATCAACTCTTGTAGCAACAAACTCAGGAATTTATTCTGTAGAGGTAACATATGCAAGCGGATGTACTTCGATTTCTGGAGATTACAACCACAGTATGACTTCAGTTAAAGTTGAGAATGGACTAAACGTTGTAATATATCCAAACCCGGTGAGAGGTCTATTAACAGTAAGCATCAATGGCGGATTGGAGATTCAAACGCTACGAGTAATCGACAATATTGGAAAAGTAGTGCTGAGTCAAGAAGTCACTGGAGGTCAAGTTCAACTTGACTGTACTAGTCTTGATAATGGCGTTTACTACTTAGCGGTAATGACCAACTCAGGAGAAACAATGAAAAGATTCGTTGTAAATAACTAATACAAGAAGTTATTGTAAGGATATCTTTCCTTAAAGATCGTTTTGATTTCTTTGTAGAGAACCTCTTTGAATTCATCGAAGTTGACTTTATCCTCAGCAGATATGAAGACAACTTTATTATTGTTGAGTCTTGACATCCACTGTTGTTTAAGTTCTTCCAAAGTGTAATTCTCAGGCTTTTTATCATTAAGATCATCCTCTTCTTGAGGTTCATACTTGTATGCATCTATCTTGTTAAAGACAACAATAGTCGGTTTCTCTTCTTTGTCTATCTCACTTAAAGTCTCGTTGACTACTTGATAGTGATCTTCAAAGTTTGGATGTGAGATATCGACAACGTGAATCAAAACATCAGATTCCCTCACTTCATCTAAAGTGGATTTGAAGGATTCGACAAGTTGATGAGGTAATTTTCGAATAAATCCAACTGTATCCGAAAGCAAAAATGGGAGGTTTTCTATAACTACTTTTCGTACTGTCGTATCCAATGTTGCAAAGAGCTTATTTTCTGCAAACACTTCCGACTTACTCAATACGTTCATTATTGTACTTTTCCCCACATTAGTGTAGCCGACAAGAGCAGCACGAACAAGTTGACCTCTATTCCCCCTTTGAACGGCTTTTTGCTTATCTATCTTTTGTAACTTCTTCTTGAGTAGAGTAATTTTCTCTTTAATTATCCTTCGATCAGTTTCTATTTGTGTTTCACCCGGTCCTCTCATACCAATACCACCTTTTTGACGCTCCAGGTGTGTCCACATTCCGGTTAATCGCGGTAAAAGGTATTCATATTGTGCTAATTCAACTTGAGTCTTGGCATGAGCGGTTTGAGCTCTTGAGGCAAAAATATCCAGAATAAGGTTACTCCTATCGAGAATCTTAACGTTCAAAATTCGTTCAACATTTCTCATTTGAGAAGGGTTAAGGTCATCGTCAAAGATAACCATGTCGATCTCGTTTTCAGCAACATATTCTCGAACTTCGTCCATCTTACCGCTACCCAGAAAGGTTTTTGGATTTGGGGCTTGTAATTTCTGTAAAAACTTTTTGTAGGTAACTGCGCCTGCCGTTTTCGCAAGAAAGGCAAGTTCATCGATATGCTCTTTACCCTGTGCTTCAGTTTGATTTTGTGTGATTACTCCTACGAGAACTGCTTTTTCGCCCTCTATTCCTTCTTTAATCTTACCTACTTCCATTAATTCTTTCGAAGTGTTTTTACGTGTTCAACTAATAATTTGATTTCCTCATCGCTCTTGATGATGGACTTGTATGGCCCCATTCCTTTGTTGTTACCATATAATATAACCTGCCTGATTGAATCATCGTTGATCGTGCTCATTGAGAGATCAGCTGCATTTCCTGACTTTAGCATTCCATCTTTTCCGTGGCATGCACTACAGTAATTTTGATAGATGGATTTTCCAGTAACCTCTACATTCTGTGAGTCAGATGCACCATCGCAAGAGGTCAATGATAAACTAGTAATAAATATTACTAGAAATAACCTGCTCCAAGTTCTGTATAAATGAATGGCCATGGAATTGCAATAAAGATTAAAATCAGCCCTAAACCGTAGTAACGAAGAATCAGTTTATGTTTAGCATTAGGATCTATATGTTTTTCTGCTTTTTTTCTCCCGAGCGTAATTAATACAATAGACAAAAGCATAAGGGATATGTGCTCTACTGCATAAAACCTAAGATTAGCATTTCCCATTAATCCTTCAACAAACTGAACTTTTGGACTAACAAAATAAAGAACTAGCCCTAAGAGCAATTGAATATGCAGTGATATCATTGTAAATAAGTTAATCAACTTATCTTTCTTGAGGTAATTCCCACTTTTCTTATTCATCAGTGCATTTATTATTGCAACTAATAAAAGCGCCAAAACGATATATCTTAATCCTGAATGTGCTGCAACTAATCCTTTCATTTTATCAACTTTTTTTCAAAGATACCAATAAACAAACTATTAAGACAATGGTTTTGTTTGATTTCATTATTTTCGAGGCGTTAAATTCTTTTCTATGATCCGATTTTTGATTCTGAGTATTTTCCTTTTAGGAAGCACATTTGTTAATGATGCAAAAGCCCAACTTCCTGTGCCTACTAATGGCGTTGAAGATTCGAAGCCAGGAAGTTATGTGTTAAGAAATGCGAACATTATTGTTGATGCAGAAAACACAATTGCGAACGGATCAATTGTGATCAAAGATGGTCGAATAGTAGCAGTTGGTAAATTAGTGAAACATCCAGATGGTTCAGTGATTATTGATATGAAAGGAAAAACA
>CBFHJL010000094.1:0-11200 GCA_965656195.1 Brumimicrobium sp.
TGGTGCGTATGCTATTCGCTATGAGTTTAGACCAGATACGTATATAAATTAAATTTTATCAGATACTTCTCATATCCTCCAAAAAGTTTGAACTATCTCCTGCCGGGGTCACAAAGCCTCTATCCATAAAGGATAGGGGCTTTTTTCACACCTATCCTTTTCGGGTCCTAAAACATGTTTTTATATGTTTATGTGTATATTCAAAGATTTGAATTAAAAACAGCGTTGAAACAAAGAAAAGTGAGCTGTTCAATATTTAACAGATAAACTATAGTTTGAATAAACCGCCACTCAACCCAGTATGTCGACCTGTCAGACATTTGTTTCGATGAACAACTAACAAAAGTCAATTGAAATTAAAGTTGATTTAAGCTGTAATCAACTTGTGGCGAGTAAAATCTTTATAGTTTTGTAGCAATTAACTAAATCTAAATTATTTATGAAACCACAAAAGCTATCCATTTTTTTAACCAGCTTAATCTTTTTCTTCCTAAGTCAAATAACAGTTGGTCAATTTTCACCAGATTATTCTCAGAACTTTAATACGCAAGTCTCTTATTGGGATAATTATTATGATTCTTTGAGAGTGGTTTACGATAATGATACAACTTTGCCTGATAAATTACCTGGCTTTTCAAATTATGTGCGTTGGAAAAATTATTGGAAAATGTACATGCCAACCTCTGGAGATTTTGCAGAGGCTGAACAAATATTCATAATGAATGATCAGTATAAGACTGAAATTCAAATGGAAAATGCAGCCAATACTATGAACAATATCAATTCTATAACTCCTCAGCAATGGAATGAACTGGGTCCGAAAAATTTGTCTCAAATTAAAACAAGAGATTCACAAAACAACTGGATAACAGCACATCAGGGGGGGTAAGGTCGACCGAAAGTGGTAATCACGTTGGAAAAGTACGTAAACTATATCAACATCCTACCCAGGATAACATTATTTACGCCCTCGGAGGAGACATTGTAGATTGTGGAGGAGGCGTTTTTTATAGCGAAGACTATGGTCATAACTGGGAAGTTATGAATACTGATGGAATTCACTTACCTAAGTTTACGTCTCTCGCTGTTAAACCAATCGGAGAATATCCTGATCCGGGAGAAGAGTACATTTTCATTACGCATCTAAATGGGGCCGTTTATAGAATGAAGAAAAGTGAAGGTGTATGGATTCAATGTACTTATAATACTGAAAATGCATCAAATAACACATATTGTTTTCCTATCAAAGCTTGTGGAAATTTTGGAGATATCGATGCTATTAATGCAGACCCTAAATCACTTCCCTTCGCAAATGTTTTTTACAATGTAAATGATGGTATTGACAAAGCCATCAACAATGAGTTGGATTTTGCGAAAAAGGATATAAATTCTTCAAGGTATTCTCGAATGTTTTTATGCCGGGATAATGGGTTGTATTACACCGATAACCCTGATGCTTCTGTAAATATTGCAACTTCAATTGGGAAAACTCATGTTGAAAGTCATGTAGAATGGACAAAAGTGGACCTTGATAGCGAAATAGAAAATATACCTCTCAATTCTCCTAATGCTGTGAGTAAAGATTATCAATTCATGGATTTTGAATCTTACGAAAAGAATGGTCAAGTTGTGTATTTAGCCGCAATACAAACAATAGAAAAAGATGCGAATGGAGAATACATTGATGAAACTTCAGTTGAAGAGTATTTTTACGAGTATCTTTTTAAATCTACAGACTTCGGGAATACCTGGCACAGAGTTGGTGTAGGCATCAGTAATTCTCCAGATAATAGAGCTGGATTTGAATACACTGAGGGAATGAGTACTCTTTACAGACCTATAAATATAGTGGTTAAATATAACGATCCTGATTGCTATTATGTAGTAGGTTCTGGAAAGCTTAATTCTGCGGATTGTTTTTATAATATTAACAAATACAATTTCACAAACAGTTCCTGGGAACAAAACCCTTCTAGCTCAATTTACATAGCAGGAGGAGGATATGTAGATGCCAATACCTTTGTTGTTGATCCAGATAATGAAGATAATTGGTGGATAATGTCAAATGAAATTGATAAATACATTAATGGAACTCACTATTACGGTGAGGGAGAAAAAGATCAAGATTTTCACGCTGATATTCGAGATGTAATATTCATTGATAATAACACCATGTTAGTAGCAACTGATGGCGGCGTATACAGAACTGTCAAAGGTACCAATGAAAATACAATGGACATATCTTCTGAAGGAATGAATATGTCCCAATCGAGATCGTTGGGTATTGCACAGACACCTCCTTTTTATGTTGGATCTGGATTTTGGCACTCAGGTATTCAGGTCTACAACCCTGAAACTCAAGAATGGCATTGGGGTTCATCTTGGGGAGATGGATCCTTCGGTTATGTATCTTTTTTAGATAATGAGGTTTTTGTTGCAGGTAACCAACATAGTGTTCAAAGACCAATTTTGAACTATAATTCACTAAGCCTTAATCTTCAGTTTACTGTAAATTATATGCGTGCATCAGAAAATATTTACGATCTGTATTTCGTAATTGATAATAACAACTCGAACTATGAGTTGATGTATGCTACGGATCCATCTGATGAAAATACTATTCAAGCTTTCACAGGCAATGGTAGTTCTATTCACTATGAAAAAGGAACTTCGATCATTAGAGAAATTCCAAACACTCCCAATAGAGTGAGTACGTTAAGAGGAGCTTATTATGATGATTTTGACGTATACCATAAAGGAATATTCAGAATCTTTGAAGGTGTAAATGAAAGTACACCAACGTTAAATACTGTAGAAGAATTTGATATTGACGCAGAATACAAGGATTTATTGGGTATTACGGACCCTAATATTAACCCCAGAGCTAATCCTACAGATTACGTATTTGACCCACGAGGTAACGGTGATTTCTACTTGATCCTCAATGGTTCTCCAGATTTCAATTATTTTGGTCAAGCTCGAATTGTTAAATACGATGCGTCTATGAACGAGTTTCAAGACATATCATATCCTGCAGACGATAACTATGAACCTAGTCACTCGTTCTTTTCCTATTGGATGAGCATCACAGACATCGAAATGGATCGGCAAACAGGAATTTTATACCTGGGTACTGCCCATGGCGTATATTACCTGGATGAATCCGATCCCAATAATAAAATGTGGAGAAAATACTCTGCCAATGTACCTATGTTTAACACACAATTAGGAATAAGACATTGTACTGGGGAGGTCTTCGCCTCTACTGGTTTCAGAGGAATATGGAATACTGACCTCATTAGAAATGAAAACACGCCTACCATGGACTGGAAAATTACTTCTAACGTGACATGGGAAGATAGAATGAATCTGTTCTGTACACTTGTTATCGAACCTGGAGCTACCCTAACAGTGAAAGATGAGCTTGTCGTTTATGGAATGCAGAAGATTGTTGTTAAGCCTGGTGGTAGATTAATCGTTGATGGAGGTCATATAACCTCAAATTGTGGAGATTTTTGGAAAGGAATAGAAGTACATGGTAATCACAGTCTTAGTCAAACAACGGCAAATCAAGGTTACTTACTGACTATGAATGGTGCAGTCATTGAGAATGCAAAAATTGCTGTTAACTTATGGGAACACGGCAGTTGGTCAACCACAGGAGGTATGGTTAATGCCTACAATACGACATTCAGAAATAACTGGAAATCATTTGAATTTATGCCATATCATGATTTCTACAGTGGAAGTTCGGAGCACCCATATAGGGCGCGAATTTGGGATTGTGATTTTGAATGGACAAATGACTATGAATCAATCGGAAACTTGAATATTAACCCTGCTATTACATTATATGATGTTAACGGTGTTGATATAAGAGGTTGTAATTTTCATGACCAACGAGACTATGTAACAAAATATCAAGAAAGAGCAACAGGTATCTTAAGTTTGGATGCGACCTATAAAGTTTTAGGAAAAAAAGTAATTACTTCAGGCCCAACACCGGAAGAACATGACGACGATGGAAGCCATTATATACCAGGTGTTTTTACAGATATGCACAAAGGTGTATTTGCCATGAACTCCAATTCGCAAGCAAATGTAACTGTAGACCAAATGAAGTTTGTAAATTCTAGAATAGGTATTGAGCTATCTGCTGTTGATAATGCAATACTCACTCGAAATATGTTTGAATTTACGACGAATCACGTTGCTGAAATTCCAAAAATGAACCAGATCATCATGGACAAATCATCAGGATTTAGCGTTGAAGGTAATATCTTTAAAAATTCAGATAGCCAAGCAACTGTTGATGGAGTGATTGTTTTGAATAGTGGAGTGGAAGAAAATCAAATTTATAAAAATAAGTATCAAGGAGTTTATGCTTCTAATATTGCGTTTGGAGTTAATACAACTGATGTATCTGAGCCACTAAATGATGTTTCGGGACTTCAGTGGAAGTGTAATGATTATTCTAGTCGAAGAGCGGACCAACTGTTTATCAGTGCTTCAGCTGTTCCTGGTGATCAAAATGGTGTTCGTTTGTTACAAGGAATACAGGGAGATGAGCCTGTAGGCAACAACTTAACTCAAGGGCTTAATGTCACTAATGGTGAGGCACAGTTTCGAACTAATGATCCAGATGAATTATTTTACATATATGATCAAAACAGCCAAGGAATAACCGATTATATTGGAAATATAACGCCACAACCTGATCCAAATATAAAGAATTGTCCGTCAAACTTTAATGATCATATCATTGGTTTTGATTCGAAAAACATCCTGAGAGACCTAACTAAAAATAGTCTGCTCAGTGAACTAGAGTCTTTTAAGACCGAATACAAGTCAAAATTGACAGAATTAGAGAATGATTTAAAAGACAACAACCCGCAATCACTCTACGATCAAGTGAGTCGATTAGATACAAATACCTGGGAGGATTTACATAATACCTTAAAAGCGAATAGTCCCTATCTCGAATTGGATCTTGTAAAATCATTAGGTGACCAATCAAACCCTCATTATCCTCATGATTGGTTTAGAGAAATTCTCTTACTCAACCCTGAGGTCTTAAAGTCTTCTGGACTTATCGATTACCTTCGTAATAAGCTTGTTCCAATGCCAGACAACACCATTCAAGATTTAGAAGAACGTCGTTTTGATAATATATCCGCCCGAGGGGAGTTACTCCATCGTTTATATGTTCTTGATGAAGATATCATTGAAATTGAAAACCTCTTGTTTAAATCTACGTTGAGTGATACAATCTCAGTAGATTGGACAGAGGCGAAAGAAAGACTCAAGAGTCGCGGAGACCATTTGGTCTTGCAGCAATTGGTCGATCAATCTTTTGGAGTAAAAGAGTTAGATTCTGCTCAGGTCTATATACAAGAACTGAAAAACAGTAGTAGGGATTCAGAATATAGCTATATAAGATCGTCTATGAAGAATCTTGCTGACTTTAAGTATTTCGTTCTTGATTCACTCATGAACAGTGACGGAATCATTGATTCTCTAACCGATTCACAAGTTTCTAAATTGAAATATTATCGAGATAAATTCAATAATGAAAAAGTTTCAGATCAGGCAGGTAACCTATTGTGTTATTTCAGAGGAGATTGTAAGTCAGTACCGACGATTGATTATAATGCGAAAAGCATCAACTATTCAAACAACTCAATGAATAGTTACGAATCTTTAAATGAAAGTGACTTGATTAAGGTTATCCCCAACCCAAACGATGGTAAATTCGTTATTGAATTGTTGGAGGGTGAGATTAAATCCATAAAAATCCATTCAATTGAAGGAAAAGAACATAACTTTGAAGAAAACAGAATCTCGGATCAGCAGGTCTCATTAGAGCTTTCAAATATTGATCCTGGAATATTTATCGTAAAAGTCTTTATGAAAGACGGAACTGTTAAAAACAAACGTATAATAATTGAATAGAATAAGCCTCATATTGTTGCTCATGATTGGAAGCATACATCTTCCGGTCATGAGTCAATATGGCTTTCAACGTGTCTATGGTTCTGCAGAACTCGACACTATCTCTAGTATTAGAGATGTAACTGTTATCGACAGCACCATTTATTTTACTGCGGGGGGAACCTTTAGCACAGGTTACGGTTTGCGTTTGGGAAAAGTAAATGAGCAGGGAGATTTGGTTGAAAAAATGGAATACGATATTCCCAATCATTATCAACGAGCACTCTTCAGTGATGTGGATGTCGATACCAATTTTCGAGGTAACTTTGTGAATGTTTATCGCAGTGAGGATACTAATTTTGACAACCATGGTTTTCGGTTGATTGAATACTCCAAAGATGGAAATATTATTTTCGACTCACTTTATACAAAAATTTATGAAGAAGATTCTTTGTATATCTTCGATAGATCTAAATTAATCCACTTACCGGACAGTTCTTACATTGCTGCTCTCAATATTAACGATCAAAATACTGAAAATGCTGATGGTTCGGGAGCTATTCTATTGAAGATTAAATTTACTGGAGAAATTATTTGGGAGACTCAAATTTATCCACCTTCTCAAGGAGGTGAAGGTGTAATCGGACTGAGTTTAGACTTTATGAACGATACAATTCTATTTCATTACAGGAATTATTACTATGCTCCTACTAATAGTTTTCACGATACTTGGTCTAAACAGAGATATGTTTATCTAGATACCAGTGGGAACATTTTATCACAAAGCGTCTTTCAAGATGGCTCAAACTGTTCTTCCTGGGGGGAGGTAAATAATGAGTTGAACAGTCACTACATTCATATGTATTATGACTCAGAAGCAAAATTTGACGAGGATGATAAGCCTTTTTACGATATGACTCCCGTCATTGCAAAATTTCGTAAGGACAATTTCGAAATAGAATGGAAAAATACAATCATTGATTTACAAATTGAAAATTATGCTGCAATTGAGTTCTCTTCGAGACGAATTCGTTTGAATCATAATAATGATATCATTGCAGTTTACCTAGATGGTGAAAAGCTAAGTCCTCCCAATACTGCCCCCATAATAAGCACATATTATCTAAATTTACTTTGTTTGGATCAAAATGGAAATCAAAAATGGAAAAGAAGGCATTATTATTACCCTCGTGATTCGGTCAAAGACCCAGTTTATTACATAAACGATCTTGAAATCATGCCCGATGGAGGTTATGTGTTAGGTGGACAAGTCAGCAATCAAGACAGTATTTCAGCCAATAAACCCGGTCGTTTTGCTTATTTATTACGCACAAACTGTCTCGGGTTTCTGTCTCCTCCCACTGCTCAGTTCAGCTATACCAATGAAGGAAACGAGGTGCTCTTCGTCAATAACTCTATGAATGCCGGTAGTAATTCATGGTATTTTGGAGAAGGCGATACACTGCATACAGGAGAAGATCAAGATTCTGTCTACCATACGTATGAATACGGTGGAGCATACGATGTTGCACTCATTGCTCATGGCTGTAATGGAGAAGCCGATACGGTAACGTTAACCATTAACGTTGAGCAAGGAGCATACGGGAATATTGGAGATGAGTACTTTACCATTTACCCCAATCCAGTTGAAAATGGTGGGTTGATCACTGTTGAAACAGGAAATGTAGAGGATGCGAAACTATTCTTTTTCGATGCACAAGGAAGGAAAGTGAAGGAGGTTTATTTACCTAACGAGAAAAGCATTTATTTCATTGAGCAAGGATTTGCTGCGGGTTCTTATTCTGTGAGGTTGGTCAAGGATGGAGAGGTTGTGCAGGATGAGAAGATTATCATCCAGTGATTATCGAGATAACATATTTTCTCAATGCTTTTCTAATTATGTTAACCAAAAAACAAATAAACAACGAACTGATTTGAAATCTAATTTTTTACGCCCTAAATTGAATGACATGAAGTATTTATTATTTACGTTCTTTATAGTTTTAACCTCAACTTTGTGTTTAGCCCAATATGGACAGAACGATCCAACTTTCAACCCTTCAGATATAGGTTTTGGAAACGGAGATGGTTTCAATGATGATGTTGATGCTATGGCTATTCAAGCGGATGATAAAGTAATAGTTGGCGGAGGATTTACCAAGTATAACGGAGCTCAAAGAAATCATATTGCTCGTCTAAAAATAGACGGTACGTTAGATTCTTCCTTTCAAGTCGGGACAGGTTTCGATTGGTCCGTTACATCTGTTGCCTTGCAAAGTGACGGTAAAATCGTGGTAGGGGGATATTTTAGTTCATACAACGGGAATCCATGTAACAATTTAGTAAGGTTGAATACTGATGGCACTTTTGATCATACTTTTAACCTGGGTTCAGGGTTTACGGCTGATTATAATGGCACTCCTGAGCCGATGGTTGTCCATGATGTAATAATACAAGGTGATGATAAGATTATAGCCAGTGGCGATTTTGACAATTATAATGGAAACACGATCTATAGAATTGCTCGACTGAATCCTGATGGTACAATTGACAATTCTTTTGATCCTGGTCCAAATACCTCAGGAGAGTTTAATACAATGGGGCTTCAAAGTGATGGGAAAATTGTAGTTGCCGGTAGCTGTCAGTCTTGCAATGGAACTGCTTCAAATAATATTTTGAGACTTAATACAGATGGATCAACGGATACTTCTTTTAATCCTGGGACTGGTTTTTGGGGTACACCTCATACCCTTTCCATTCAAGATAATGATAAAATAGTGATAGGTGGAGCATTTGGTTCCTTCGATGGGACACAAACAGAAAAGATCGTTCGGTTGAACCAAGATGGCACAATAGATAACACGTTCAATTTAGGAATAGGTTTTGATTACGCCCCTTACTCTGTTGTAATTCAGAGTAATCAACAAATACTCATTGGAGGTTATTTTACATCTTATAATGGAACAAATTCAAATGGAATTATCCGTCTAAATTCGGATGGTACAGTTGATAATACATTTATTACGGGTACAGGCTTTCAATCTAGAGTTTACGCGATGACTATTCAAAGTGACGGTAAAATAATTGCTGGAGGAGATTTCTTTATATATAATGGTACCTCTCGTAACAATATTGCGCGATTAAATAGTGATGGATCAATAGATAACAGTCACAACCAAGGATCTGGATTTAATGACCGAGTATATTCTATTGCTATTCAAGATGACGGTAAGATTATATGTGGTGGCACATTCACTTCGTTTAACGGGAATACACACAATAGAATTGTTCGTCTCAACCCCGACGGGTCGCTGGATAATAGTTTTGATACTGGAACTGGTTTTGAAGGGTACAACCGTAAAGTTTTTAGTGTAGCGATACAAGACGATGGCAAAATACTAGTAGGTGGAGACTTTTTGGATAGCTATAACGGAACCGCAATAACTCCATTAGTCCGATTAAACAGCGATGGTACGTTAGATGCTTCGTTTGACACAGGAACTGGTTTTACTGGTCTGAGCCCGAGCATTAATTCTATAAAGATTCAAGATGACGGAAAAATTTTAGTTGGTGGTGATTTTTCTGAATTTAACGGAACTTCAAGAAACAATATCGCTCGTATTCATCCAAATGGTTCTTTGGATAATTCATTCGATCCTGGAACAGGACCTTTAAACGCATCAATAAAAGCGATTGACGTACAGAACGATGGTAAAATCATTTTATCTGGAGGATTTAATTCCTTTAATGGAGCTAATAGAAAAAAAATTGTTCGATTAAATTCAGATGGGAGTGTCGACAATTATTTTTACTCTGGAGATGGTTTTGATGAACGTGTTGTTTCTGTAGCCGTACAGGGAGATGGAAAAATACTGGCTGGAGGCTTTTTTACTACTTACGCTGGAACCACTCAAAATGGGATCATTCGATTGAACCCGGATGGAACAATTGACAATAGCTTTAATACAGGAATTGGAATAAGTGGAAATGTTCATTCTATCATCATTCAAGATAATAATAAAATCATTCTGGGAGGAAATATATTTTCATACAATGGTTATCCTGGAAGAGGAATAACCCGATTAAATACTGATGGCACGCTTGACAACTCGTTTGACGTAGATCCTGCTTTTGATGCAGGAGTAGATGCACTGGCAGTACAAAGTGATAATAAAATTATCGCTGGGGGGAGGTTCACTTCCTATAATGACAATGGTAGAAATAGAATTATTCGACTAACAAATGGTTGTGTCGATATTTCGCTTAATAACCAATGGTCTACAATAACTGCCAACAACGATGACGCAACCTACCAATGGATTGATTGTAGTGATAATTCAATTATTCCAGGCGAAACCAATCAGAGCTTCACGGCAACACAAGATGGTGAATATGCAGTTGTTGTAAGTTCAACTTTGAATTCGTGTGTAGATACCTCAGCATGCATAAATCTTGTCGATGCTTCATTGGAAGATTCTAATCTAGATGATTATTTAAAACTATATCCGAATCCAAATAATGGAAACTTTACGATTAAATCCAGTAAGCCGTTAACTATTGAAATATATAATTCATTGGGGAGTGAAATATTTTCAGAACGTATTATACCCGGTACAAATCAACTGAAGGTTAATAACATCGAAAGCGGAATCTATATACTCCATTCAATAGATCAAGAGGGATTAAGAGTCACACGTAGAGTTTTAATCATAGATTAGTATAATTTCTTCATATCCTCCAAAAAGTTTGAACTATTTCCTGACGAGGTCACGAAGAAACAAAGAAGGCTCACCATTTAGGTGAGCTTTTTTTGTTTATGCAAAATCGTCTGAAAGCATCAAGCTTTCAAGTGTATTTTGACATGAATAAAAAAATAAAGTTCGAAGAATGAGAACTGACTTCTTGGTTTCGGAATTTGGAGCTCAAATGGATCTACAATCCTGCATTTAAACCTCGATGTCTGAAAACTCGTTTTCAAGCGGAGAAATAAGTGTATAAAAAAGAGCACACGAGGTACGAGTTTGCGTTTTTCCATTCGGAAATAAGCGCCTTGCGCGATTCAACGGCTCGAAATGAAGACCGATATAACCAAAGTGAATGTTTGAAATTATCCCGAGTCTAAGTAACAAATTATTCGATGAGTTAATTTGGAGCTATTCATGATCTCAAATCTTGACGGGGTCACGAAGCCTCTATTCTTAAAGGATAGAGGCTTTTTTTATTAAGACTTTTCGACCAACTTTTCTATTTCTAAAGTAAGCTCTTACTA
>CBFHJL010000095.1:0-10816 GCA_965656195.1 Brumimicrobium sp.
TATTGATCGCACGTGAGGCTATTTTACGTCGACCTAGACGAGAAACCATGATTATAACGGAAAGGAATCGCGTGATGTAAACCAAATAACAACTCTATTTTGTACCAGAGCGTCTGAAAACCAGACGCTCTTTTCTATTTCACTGATTATTTATATCATTAGAATATAACATGCCATTTTGAGGGTCCTTTATTAAATATTATCTTTATCAACATTGTGTAACAAAGGTGTACAATACATACCGTATTGGCGAATATTGTACAGTTTTGTAGTACATATAAATGAGTTAGAAACAATACCACATTCAAAATCACGTTCACATAGGAGAGCCCAACCAATGAGAAATAAACTTTTATTTTTTTTCTTAATTATAATTCTGATTAGTTGCTCTAAATCTAAACACGAAAGAAGAGTTACTGATGGATTATGGTATATAGATGAGTACATTGTTGATGGTATAGATTCAACTCAATCAGCAGTACATGCAGAAATTAAAGGATATAGGTTTAAAATAGAAAGCTCAAGAAAAAAAAGGCGTAAAAACACTTCGTTTGACAGGATATGCGCTGTTAGTGTAAATAATGAGGAGATCGATTTTGGTCATTGGGGAGAAAGGGATAATAATAAAATGATGTTTATACCCGAATATGCATTTCTGGAAAACTTACCTTCTAAACCTTTCATAGACTGTGGGTGCTTCCCGAGATATAATATTGAGTTTATTGATAAGAATGAGATGAAATACAAGATAACTTATGATGGAACTATTTACGAGCTAAAGTTTAGGAAGGACTGAAAGAGTGTTTCTAACAACAAATAAACAAAATAGCGCCGATAGGGCTCAAGGTTTGCGCTACTTTGCTTATTTTAGACCGGTATGCGTATTTCTGATTAATTAACCAAGTATCTTCCCCAAACCCCTAAACTTCTGAATATTGGCACTAATTCTTTTCCTTTCTCAGTTAGAGAATATTCTACTCTTGGAGGAACTTCTGGATACGATTTTCTAATGACCAAACCAGCTTCTATCAATTCTGATAAATGAGACGTCAGCACTTTTCTTGAAATGCCTGGAATAACACAATCCAATTGCCCAAATCGTTTAGGAGAATTATTCAGTCTATGAATAATTATTGGCTTCCATTTTCCTCCAACAACTTTTAATGCTGCCGTTAAAGGACATTTAGTATAATCCATAAGCTTAACTTTTATTCACCATTTGTTACTAGTTGGTAACCACTTTTTTAAGTAATTATATTACAAAAGTAACGAAACGAAACTAATAACTGTAACTTTGTGTAACAATTAAAAAAATAAATTAAAATGAAAAAGAAATTACTAAAGAGAATACTCATCATTGTACCAAGTGTGTTGATCCTTGCTATCATAGCCAGGGTAGTATTCGTAAACATGGATCAGAAAAATGAATTCGAATTCCACAGTACGCTCGAGAAAAGTATAAACCTATGGTCAGATGGTTTTGAGCAGAACAATCCAATACCAACAGAATTTACAGGTTTAGGGGCTGAGTTATCTCCATCTCTACATTGGGACAATTTGCCGTCAGGAACAAAGTCTTTGATGATTACTACTGTCGATTATGATGGACCCTCACCTAATTTTAAGTTAATGACTATTGACCATTGGGTTATGTATAACATCAATCCGAGTATTAATCATATTGACAAAGCCATAAAAGTTGAAGCGTTGGAAAAAGAAGGAATCAACTTTGGTCTAAACGTTAATGGTGAAACTGGTTATGTTGGTCCTAATCCTCCTATGGGAGAGCACAAATATTATTTTAGAATTTACGCGCTATCTATTCCTTCTGTTGATTTGATTAAACCGTCAAGAGCGGATTTAATGGAAAAAGTGAAGGATAATATTCTTGCATATGGAGAATTAATCGGTACTTATAAAATTGAGGACTAAATGAAAAAAGTAAAAAAAGCAATAATGATGGCTCTTTCATTACTAGGGGTTACCATGGCCAATGGCCAGACCATAAATTCTCTAGGAACTATGGTTTTTAATGACGAAGGAATACTTTTCATAGGTGACAATATTTCGGGATCTATTCTTGCATTCGACTTTAAAAGCGAAAAGCAGCAGAAGAAGAACTTTGAAATCAACATCTATAATATTGATGCTCGAATCGCTTCTGTATTGGGCACTGCACCTGCTAGTGTGCAAGTCAATGATGTAGCCGTCCATCCTAAAAGTGGTGAAGTATATCTTTCTGTAACGCGAGGGCACGGTTTAGATGCTTTGCCTGCTCTTTTAAAAGTGGATTCCACCAATCAATTGACTGTCATCGACATATCCCAAGAGACTGTTACGTCACAATCGCTTTCGAAGCTCCCAAGCATAGAAAGCAAAATAGGATTAAGAGGTACGGCCAGATCAGCTCCTACCCCAAAGGAAGTTGCGAAATCTCAACGTTCATTGCGCACGTTAGCTATAGTTGCGATGGAATATCACAATGGAGAGTTGTTTGTGGCAGGTATCAGCAATGAAGAATTCTGTTCTGTCCTTCGCAGAATGCCTTACCCTTTTGATGGGACAGAAAATATCAGCAATATCGAAATGTACCACATAGTGCACGATAGCTATGAAACACGTGCTCCTATCCGATCAATGTCCGTTCAAACTATTGATGGCAGCGATCATTTGGTGGCAGCCTACACCTGCAGTCCTCTTGTTTTAATTCCTTTGGAAGAATTGCAGGATGGTCAAAAAGTGAAAGCGAAAACCGTTGGAGACATGGGTAATGGTCAGCCCATTGATATGGTTCCATTCAAAATGAAAGGTGAAGCGATGCTTTTCGTAACCAACAACAGCAGAAGCCCAATGGTAATTCCTTTGAAAGGGCTTAATGGTGCCAAGGCCGTTACAAAGGCCGATTTTGAGAGAGGTCCCAAACTGGATGTAAACCCAATAATGCCGTATGGGCCTATTGGAAAGCCCGTGATGTTTTCGGGTGCATCGCTGCGCATTGATCTACTCAACGACTCCCATTTTATTTCCCTCAATAGAGATTTTGAAACAGGAAGCTTGGATTTGATTAGCTTGAATTCGTTTGTACCATTCAAGTTGCACAACATTGTAGGACAAAAGGATGTGCCTGTTCAAAAGCAGAAATAAGGTGAATCATTTATCTTTAATAGTGCTTTTAATCATTACTACATCTATGAATATGTTAGCTCAATCGACACCTAATTTGTCTTTTCCCGAAAAGCCTGATGGCGTTATCCGGTGGAATATTTCGGAATTTTCAAAAATAAGTGGAGCGAATTTGGGTTATGATGAATTGGCTGTTTTCGTAACAAATACAACTGGCGAAAACAGCTCAATTCCTGTTCAGGGAACATTCTCTTACAGTTCGAATGACTTAATTTTTACTCCTTATTATCCATTTGAGAAAGGATTGACTTATACTGTCAGAGTAAAGGATGTCAATACAGGCAAATACTTCAATAGCGATTTTGTGCTGGAGTCAATTGAAAAACAAGATGTTGCTAAGCTCTTGCACATATATCCATCGGCTGAACTGTTGCCAGAGAATTTATTAAGATTCTATCTCTACTTCAATTCTCCCATGAAACAAGGTGAGGCACTTAAACATATCCACTTAGTTGATTCAAGAGGAAACAAAGACACTCAAGCATTTATGCAATTCAAGCAAGAATTGTGGAGTCCTGATGGAAAACGTCTAACACTACTCTTCGACCCTGGGCGTATTAAAAGAGGAGTTTCCACTAATCTAGAACTGGGACCCGCACTTCTCCATGGAAATACCTACCAACTAGTAATTTCAGGAGCGTGGCAAGATGTATATGGTCAAAATCTTGATGCGACCGAAAAAATGACTTTCAAAGTCGGAGCAGCATATCGAACAGCCATCGATATTAGCAATTGGAATGTGAATGAACCCGAAGTAGAAAGTACGAAACCTTTAACCATCCAATTGGACAGAATCATGGATCATGCCCTAGTTCAATCGATGTTACAAATTAAATACGAAGAAAATCAGAACATAAAGGGCAGTTGGGAAATTTCTGAAAGTGAATCAGTTCTATTTTTCACCCCTGTTGAAAAATGGCAAAAGGGGAACTACGAAATTGTATTAGACAGTGGCCTTGAAGATGTCACTGGAAATAATCTTAATAGTTTACTGGACGACCAGCTCAAGCCAGAACAAAGCACTCTGAGAAAGACCAGTTTCAGCATCAAGTTTGAAATAAATTAATTACTTCAATTGGAGGTATTCCGTGGTTTTCAAACGTTAGCTATTTAGTACAAATAAACATAAACTAACCGTCACCAAATCCACTACCACTCCACAAACTCCTTCACAAAAAACTCTCCTTGTGAACCACCCCATTCCACTGCAGTGAATCCTTTACGCTCTGGACGCTGCGGAAGCACTTGCTCCTCCAACTTTATAGGTGCCTCCAATGGCTCAACCAACATCATGATGCGGATCAATTGATCTGGTTTTGGAGAAATATTCAGTTGCGAAACTTTCTCGTACTCATCTTCGGCAAAGTAAACTGCATTGTATGGAGATTGTTCCATTTTCGGTAGCCAGTATATAATGAACTCATTTGCTTCTTTATCATTAAGTCCAAGCTGGTAAAGCTTCTCCTCCAAAAACTCTTGTGCATTCTCTTTAGAAACTACATACCCTTCGGTTAAGTTTTTTGCAATGGCTGGACCTTCAGTTTCCCAGAATAGACAGTAATAATTACGATCGTTGTATTCCATCATACCATTAGGAGCTGCTGTTACGTTCCAACCTGACAAAGCATCATATTTTGGATAGTCGTATGCAATCTGATGATCTTCCTGCAAGGTCAATTGCACATTTACATCCATTGTATCTTCTGGATATAAATAAAGTACTGGCTTTTCAGCCATGAAGTTACGGAAATCACCACTAGTAATTTGATGCGTAATTCCCAATTTCAGGTATAGAAATTCATTCTTCACACGAACTGGTCGAGGAGTACCATAATTAGATGTCTCATAAAAATCTTCATCCTGAGGATAAAAATGATCATCTGTCAAGTGGCCTTGAAGACTACTCATGTATTCTCTTCGAACAAAATCATTAATACTTTGCAGCTGATAACCGACACTTAATGAAAGTGATGAACTATGATTAAATTGCCAACGCACTCCAGTAGCTAACTCACCAGAGAAAACGAAATTAGTTTGTTTAATTTTTGGACCGCTATGTGTGGAGTCGGCAAAGTTCATCGACCAGCTGAATGAATTTTTCATTCTGTAAATTCCTACGCCAATTTCCCCTCGACCAAAGAAATATAAGTTTCTGTAATTCCAAAAAGAGTAATCTGCAAATAAGTTAACGTTAAAATAGCGAACACTTCTTTTGTATGTCCAATCAACATCTGGCACATAAAACTGCGTTGAGTTCAGTTCTCGTGTGTACTCGTTTACGCCCTTGAACAATCGTTGCCATCTGAAGCTACCTCCCACTTGTAAAGGTCGAAACTCACTAAAGTTATATGCAGCATCAACAAAGCCTCCTAAACTTGGAGTATACCATTCTCTCAGTAATGGCTGATGAACTATACTCGGATCATTAGCGTATTTCTTCGATGATAAAACTCCATTCGTTGGAACCGCCGAGAACGGACCAATGGAGAAATGCATTCCCTTCGGAATAAAATAATAGTTGTCCTGCCCTTGCGAAAGGAGACTGATTGATAAAACAAGTGTTAGAAGTAGATTTCTCATATGTCAAAGATTTGCAGTTAACAAATAATTAACAAAATGCGTACCAATCTATTTTTTCTTCTTGAGTTTCCGTGCTTTTCGTATTCGAATATTGAGGAATTCGATTCCTAACGAGAACACAATAGCAAAATACAAGTATCCTTTTGGAATCGTACCAACACTCTTACCGAAAACTTCAGCATGCGATAAATGCGCTCCTTCTGTAACTAACAAGAATGCGATCAAAATTAAGAACGCAAGCCCTAGCAATTGCATACTTGGGTGTTTCTCAATAAACAACCTGATCTTATTGGCAAATACGATCATAACGGCCATAGAGATCACCACAGCAATAATCATTAAAACCAATGAATGATTCGGGTTTGGGGACATTCCATTTGTCATACCCACGGCAGTCAGAATTGAGTCCAATGAAAAGATCAGGTCTATTAGCAACACTTGCGTAAGAACCTGACCCATCGTGCTGTTCTTCGCTTTTTCTTCAACCTCTCCTTCTTCATCGATTTCTACTTTATCCATAATCTCAGAAGTTGCCTTATACAAAAGAAATACTCCTCCTAGAATTAAGATTAAAGCCTCCCAACTTAAAGAAAAACTAATCCAGTCTTCATCGACTTCCCAAAAAGGAGTTTTTAATTTTGTCAAATAAGAAACAAAAAAGAGTAAGATAATTCTTTGAACAAGAGCAAGCAAAAGCCCAACATTAGTAGCTTTTTTACGATTCGCCTCTGGTAGTCTTCCTGCGGCAATTGAAATAAATACAATGTTATCGATTCCTAGAACAATCTCTAAGAAAGTCAACGTAATCAATGCCATTATCGCATCTCCACTCAGTAAAAAATCAATCATAATTCATTCTTTTTTGCGTCTTCAAAAGTACAATTTTTAATAGATCAAACTACTTTCTTCATGTTGAGGTCTTGCGCATAAATGAGATAACCCTCAACATTCTTCATGCCCATCTGAATTAGTACTTGACAATAGTTTTGAACCTGTTGCTCATGTTTCCGGAGCTCTTTTCCTGTTTTAAAATCAACAACTACCACTCCATTGTCTGTTTTTATGATCTTATCTGGACGCTTCACATGTTTTTCATCGATCAAAATATCTTGCTCACTAAGCACATCTATGGCTTTTGACATCAAATCTGCATATGTTGATATACCCATGATCTCTTTTACTTTGCCTACAACTTTATCCAACTGATCTAAATCTAAAAGATCCTGTTTTTTAAGTTGACTCACGCTATCATCTACTTCAGATAAAGTTGATGCATGAGAAAATAATAGGTGCAACTGATTTCCAAACAATTGATCTTCACTCAATACCTCCTCCTCTTTAAGTTCATCATCTTGCAGCGATATTTCAGGAAACCAAAGAAAATCATCAAGATCTTCAGGAACAAACCCTTCGTGAATTTTCCCTGCTCGTTTAATATTGATTTCACTTCCAAGTTTAATTCGATTTTCAGAGGCTTCAATACCTAAATCGTTTGGAAAATTCGGTATTGCAGTATTGATCAATTGGCTCAACTTAGTATATCGAGTACTACTCTTACTTGGCCCTTTGTTATCCGTTAATGCGTAAACGCGATCTTCTGCTCTTGTAAAAGCAACATACAGGAGGTTCAATTGGTCTAGCAGGATCTGTTCGTACTCCTCTGTGTAAGATTGATCGACATAGCTAGGTACGTTTTTATTGGAGAGTTTTACATGCAGTATTTCATTATCTACTTCGAAGAATTGCTTCTTTTTATGCGGCTCAATCGACCAAGTCAAATCAGGTAAAATAACCACAGGAAACTCTAAACCTTTTGACTTATGGATAGTCATCAATTTTATAGCCTGATCATTTTCTGGAAGTTGAATATTTTCTTTATGCGCTTTTGATTCCCAATACTCTAAGAAGCTTCTGAGGTCTGGTCCGAAGCGTAAATCAAATTGCTGAAGTATTTCGATCAAATGATGTAGATATGGATTTTTGAGAATATTCAACTTCATCAATAGCACAAGCTTCTGACCAAGATCGAACATATTCTCGTACCCCATAAACAGTTCAGATTCACCTCCGAAAATTTGATTCATGAATAAATTAAAATCAAATCTACCCACTTTATTTTCGAGCCAATATGCATTCATTGCAACAACAGGGTCTTCTCCTTTCACCCTGAAATAGCTGGTTGCGAATTTCATTTGAGCGGTCTTATTGGAGCTGTTTCTTCGCAATTTGAAATAATCAATCACGAATTGAACAGTTTTATCTGCATCAACAGAAAGACTATCCGAACTGATGACTTTAAACTGTTCCTCACACATGGAAAGTACCCTCGCGAGATGATTACCCTCTTTCTTCCTTCTAACCAAAATACAGATATCACCAGGCTGATAGCCATTGGATATTGCCTGTCTCACTTTGCTCACTACAAAGCTATCTATGTGCTTTTTATAGCTATCCTCATTTTGAGTATCATACAACTCAAACTCCACATAACCACCTTCATTTTGCTTTGGAACCTGTTTTATATCCGAATAATAATCAGAGAAATGTTGAGGCAAATGATCAATTAACGTTTTAAAAAAAGCATTGTTAAAGTCTACAACTTCTTTTTTGGAGCGATAGTTATCATCTAAAGGTCGCTTCTCACCCATCGTCTTAAATTGCTGAGAAATTCTTGAAATCTCAGGATCATTTTCAGGATTATAGATACCAGGAAGACTTACAAACTGCTCTACCAGTCCATCTCTAAAGCGATAGATAGCTTGTTTAGGGTCTCCAACTATTAAGTTCTTGCGATTATTCGCAATGGAGTCTTCCACCAATGGAATTAAGTTCATCCATTGCAGCCTACTCGTATCTTGAAACTCATCGAGCAAAAAGTTGTGAAAACGATTACCTAAGCGTTCGTATATATACAGCGCACTTTCCTTATTCAGCAGTTTAGCGATCATCGTTCCGAATTCAGAGATCCCAATCACACTATTACGCTCTTTATAATCCGAAAACTCTTGATACAAGTACTTTAGAAGCGCCATATCAAAAAAGTTCTTGTGCAATGTTTTGTAGAAGTAGTAGTCATCGAGTAAACTGGCTTCTAAGTTGAAAAATGCCCGTGTCCTCGCCATCAAAACTGGATCTACGTTATGTCCATCCTTTATATTGTCTCCATCTATCGTTTTTTGCACCGTGACTGATACAGACCTTGGGTTATCCAATGATCGATCATCTAAACTTATGAAATGAGCATAGATACCTTTAGACTTACCAGGGTAGTCTTCAGGAGAAGAATTCAACGATTCAAAATATTCCTTCAGGTCATTCTTTGAATTATTGTATTTCGTTTCTATCTGTTTTTTATTCGCAATGATCTGTTCGAGATCGTCTTGCTCGAAACTTCGTTTGAGGAGCATATGAATAAACTCTTGCTCTGTTTCTTTGGTTAGAACCTCAGCAAACTCGATGAGCTTTTTCCTGAAGTTCCATTTATTTCCTTCGTCAAGATTTGTCTTCGCATACTTAACAGTAATCTTGGTAATCGACTCATAGCCTATTTTACCAATTTTAGATAACAATTCGTCAACTACCTGTTCGATGATCTCTTTTTCATCCAATACTACCTCAAAATCTTCTGGAAGCTCAAGATCTTTATTAAAGGTTCTAATTAATCTGAGACTAAACTTATCTATCGTCATTACATGAAAATCCTCATAACTATGTAGAATTCCACTTAATGTTTTTTCTGCATTTGATTTAATTTGCTCCTCTGATAGACCGGTATTCTCAGCAGTCTTGCCCATGATTGTTTCAGCCTTCTTCTTTAGTGCTTCAGGGAGAGTATCAAAATGACTCAACATATCCAGCGCTTCTATTATTCTCGACTTCATCTCCCAAGCCGCCTTGTTTGTGAAAGTCATAGCAACTACATGCTTAAAAGCACTTGGTTTTTTTGATTCTAAAATCGTCAATCCCAGATATTCTTGAACTAAGGAGAATGTTTTTCCACTCCCAGCGGATGCACTATATACGGTTAGTGGTTTGTTTTGAATCATGGTTTCAATATACATCAAACCAACTAATCTAGAGCGGATGACGTCTTAGTTTTATTAACAAATAGAACTTTCTTATGTAATATTTGTCACTTTCAAGGCATTAGGCCGAGTAATAACACCTCGAAATTTTGTTTTGATTATGTAAAATACGTATTTTTAAATTATGAAAAAGCTATCAAACATACTACTATTAGGAACTTTAGCAGCATTCATCCTTGTTGGATGTAAAGAAGATCCTCCTGAAGAAGATCCTGCTGAGGACACAATGCAGACAAGAATTAACTTGGTCCCAACATATGATGGGGAACCTTTCAACTTTTTGTCAAGTTACATTACTCAAGAAGGATATACTATTGAATTCACAAAGCTGAATGTAATTGTGACCGATGTTAAGAACGGAAGTAACGTTCTCACTAGATCAATGGTCTATAAATTTGAAGATAGCCCAACTTTGATGTGGCAAGGTGAAGGAGAGTATACTGAGTTTCCAAACCTCACCATGAATATTGGTGTAGGTGCAGATCGAAATAACGAAGATCCTTCAGCACTTCCTGCCGATGATCCGTTGAATATTCTCAACACAGATGATATGCACTGGGGTTGGAATACGGGTTATATCTTCTTAATGATAGAAGGTAGAGCAGACACAACACAGGCTCAAACTGGACAAGACATTGCAACATTCACTTATCACGTTGGTATGAATCAACTGCTTAAAAATGTTGAATTGAACAATCTTAACTGGCAATCTGTTTCAAATACGTTGTATGAAACCAACCTTACTGTTGATTTGTATAAAGTTTTTGACGGAGACACTGCTGATGTTGATATAAAAGAGAATAGAACATCACATACAATGCCGGGACAAGAACAATTGAGTGATATCGTAATTTCAAACTTTGCAAGTGCTCTGAAACCACAATAATGAAAAGACTTCTGATCATATCTCTAGGAATTATTTTAATTTCTACCTCATGTAGAAAAGATGTTGTGGAGCGTTCTATAAC
>CBFHJL010000096.1:0-10652 GCA_965656195.1 Brumimicrobium sp.
GATCAGCTGTGTAAGCGAAAAATCCTTCTGAAGCTAGGTATGTATCTAGGATAACGAGTGGTTCTTTCGTGATTTTTTCGAAATCTTCACGGTATGTTTCAAATGCGACTCCACCACTTGCATAAACTGTAAGGTTCGGCCATATATCATGTATAGTCTCGAGCTGGTGATAATCGATGATCTTTCTTAGGAGCAATAAGACCCATGAAGGGATTCCCGCAATGGCTCCAATATTCCATTCTGGAGCTTCTTTAGCGATTGCCTCTACTCTATCGTCCCAATTATCGATACTTGCAATTTTTTTACCCGGTCGGTAAAATAAATCATACCAGCCTGGAAAATTGCTTACGTTAATTCCACTTACTTCCCCTTCCAAATGATCATTCTCGTTTTTCGTCAGATTTGCACTACTGGATAACATCAACACTTCACTTTGGAAGAGTTCATCAGGAAAATCAAAATTCGGCATAGACCTAATAAAGGAAGTTCCTACATCACGCATACTCTGCAAGAAATCCTCAGTAATCGGAATTCGCTTGCTAGTCTTGCCTGTTGTTCCACTGCTTAAGGCAAAAAAATTAGGTTTACCAGGCCATGTTATATCTGGATGTTGCTGCTGGCGTGTCCACCAGATTTCATTCATCTTATCGTAGTCAAAAATAGGTACTTCCTCTCTATACGCTTTTTCAAGATTATCTTCTTTGAGTAGTGCTTCAAAACCGTAGTATTTTCCAAACGAAGTGTTTTTAGCCTCCTCCAGCAAATGACGTAACTGATTGTGCTGCTGATCAATAGGGCTTTCATTTCCTTCATTGAGCTTTTGACTCAGTCCTATGCCTTTTTTGATCAAACTTCCTAATATTGCCATTTACTATTTTTTTAATTCCACGTACTACTTTTTAGAACGTTGTTGAATTCATTTTGTTCTGATAATTATTGAACTATTCAGAATCAATGAGATTAAACTCTTCTAAACGTAATCAATAGCATTTAATGGACGAGAATAACACTTTCCCGCTGCCCTTAAGTCTGTAACTTGAATGTCATTTTTTTGAAGTATACTTATCGAAGGAATAAACATAAAATAGATTTCTATTTTATCATCCAATAAACTTTTACTTGCACTCTTCGGCTTGATGATGATCTGATCAGAAACATAGTCTTGACAATACACAGGTGAATCTAATCTAAAAAGATACCACCCACTTCTTTCACTAACCTCCAAAGACATACTGCAATATCCTTTTACAGGTAGCTGATTCCCAATATATCGATTTGTTTTTGGTGCAAACAAGCGTAATTGGAGTCCCCTTAAATCCTTGTTTACTTCAATTTCATCACTTGTCGAGTTTCTGAAATCTAACATTGATCCAAAGCTGAAATTGGAGATTTTTGACATAATTTGCCCCATTCGTTTGCTTGGTATCACATCTTTAAATGAAAAACGACTCCAAACTCCTTTTACCAACTTAAAGTTATTCAGTTGGTTGGTCATATAGAAAAGAAATAAACCGGCTATTCCGACCTCTCGAATAAAGTAACGATTAACATTTTGAGCTCCATACTCTCCTGCGATTACAACATACTGTAACATTACAATCCCAATAATTGCAATATATAGCGCATCAAGTTGCAGAGCAACATTGAACTTTTCGTTTCCTACAAAAAAAGGCGAGTGATTCATGGCATTTTTCTTAAAGAAAAACCATACATGTAGAGAGAGAATAAAAAACAAAAAAGTTAAGAAATATAGACCACTCACCGCATCGCTGATCAACCAAAAATCATAGAACCCGTGCGCAAACATGGACACAATAAAACCTATAAAAACCACACCTATTTTCTTCAAAACAGGTTCGTTTTCCATCCTATATCTTGCAATGATCATAGCATATGCTATAATTACCGAATCAAACATATGAGCAACAGAAGTAATTATAGCACGTGATGAAATACTGCCATAGTTCTCCAAATAATCAAAATTCTCAATAAAGGCAAAACCTAAAGCTGAAACAGAAGCATAAATAACATAATCAAAAGGCTCTTTAAAGCGGCCAAAAGCAAATCCAAATATAAGCCAGGGCAAAAATTTAACTAACTCTTCACTTCCGCCAATGATCAATACACAATACCAGAAGTCATTCCACGCCTCTCCTTTTATATAGAACTCTAATTGATAGTACGCGTAATCATAAATTGGTAAGCAAAAATTTGTAAACAGACCTCCCAGCAGGAAAACAACCAAAATATTCAGCCATTTTTCTCTATTGTAAACATCCATTAAGCGCAAATAAAAAATCCAAATAAACGAAACTACAAAGGCAATAAACATTACAAACAAAGGAGCGCTGAATGTTCGGTTCACAAAAATATTGGTAAAGTAAGCAGCCCAGTGACCGTTATTAAAGAAGTAAGAGTTCTTATGTTGGTAGCTCAGGTAGTCTTTACTAGCTTGCTCAAGCATAAATTCGTCATAAGCCTCAGGGTCTATAGCACTAAGTACGTCAGCTAACTCGATGTAGGAGTGCCTGAAATCAGGTGATAAGATAATCTCTTCACGATACAATTCAGCTGCTTTAGAAAAATTTCCTTCCCGAGCATAATATAGTCCCTCAACATATTGAATACCCGGCGTATTTATTTCAAAATTTCTAAAGTCAGAACCTGAAAGCGTATCTGACTCACACTGAACTGCGATGAATAAACGTGCTACTCTATTGGACAACAGTGTATCGTTGTCATACCTCCTATTAGCTACACCACAAGAGAAATTACCAAGAAATCCTTCAAAATAGAAATGAAGAAACTTCAATTGAATCAAGGGATCTTCTATATTTTGTTTCGCAAAACTGTCATAACCCTGATGAAATAGCCCTTCCTTTTCCTGACGCTCTGCAAATTCCATTTCCTCCTCTGGAGAGTAGAATATTCGTTCAGAGAAGAACATGTTCATCACAATGACAGGTATGATGACAAGCGCAAATAAAATAAAAGGTATGCTCGTGCTTTTTGTAATCCTTTTAGTTTGAAATACAGTATATACCCTTTCTCGATATGTTGAGAGTATAAAAGCACAAATAATTACAATTAAAAAGGTCAAAAACATAAGTTAAGCTAATACAGTTTCTAAATATTCATACGCATTGTTGATAACAGCGAATCTTTCGTTTGCTTTTTCTTGCTCTTCCTCGCCACTACTATAAAAGCGATCAGGATGATGTTTTTTCGCCAGATCACGATACGCTTTTTTCACGTCATCAAAAGAAGTTGAGAAATCAGAAATTCCTAAAATTTTATATGCTTCATTTTTCTTCGACCTACTAGGTCTTCTGCTTGTTTTGGTCTTTCTTCTATGTTCACTTTCGCCCTGTTTTTTATCCTGATAAAACTTGTATCGAATCGATAATATGGACTTTACCTCTTGCTTTGAATATCCAAAGGTTGTTCCTGCAAGATAGATCAGTCTCATCTCGCGGCTACTTAGCTTTTTATTATAGAAAGCAAGATCAACTAAATAGTCTATAAATTGAAGCTTTTGAGAATCATCCAGATGTGTACTTAGCCAGTTGTAAACGATATCAATTTCTGGATACGAATGATGAATTTCTGGAATCACTTTTAAATCTATTGATCCTGTCCTTGGAAACTTTCTCTTCAAGTACGAGACAAGAAATAAATACTGTCCCCTTCTATCTCCATTATCAGCTACAACAATATGACAGCCAGCAACCTTATAAGCAAATCTAAGATTATTCTTATTGAATTTATACCTGTCATTAAATGAAGGTAAATTGAATACTACATGGTAAAAATACTTTTTCAATATCGGAGGAAAAACGAAAAATAGCGAAAGCATGAAAGCACAAACTATTAGACCAACAATTATATTATCAGCTGTATTATCAGCTGAAAACCCTAAAAATTGAGATCGTGGAGAGAGCAAAAACATAGAGGTACTTAATTAGGCGCTTATTTTTGTGTGGGTACTCTTATTTTAGTTTTTAAAATTAAGAAAAATAATACTCAACCTGTTTGGGCGAATTGAGGTTTACACACAACTATTACATAAGTACAATTTTCGGATAAATAAAAATGAACCATATCGAGAGCATTCTTTGCGATAAAAAAAAATTTCGTAAATTGTGTTTTAAATTACTAATACATGAACTACGACTACGATGCTGAAGAGCCGGTTTCTATGAGTATGGCACCCTATACTGGTCAATGGACTGAAGCAGAAGCGGCACATCTGCTAAGAAGAACATTATTCGGTCCTACTTATCAGCAAATTCAAGATTCAGTTACAAATGGTATGGCAGCATCTGTCACTCAATTGCTCTCACCTGTTACCATAAATCCCCCGGAAGTTGTTTCTACAGATGAAGCTGTTGCACCACTGGGAAGTACTTGGGTCAATAGTCCCTTACCGTCTTCAAATCAAAACATAACTGAAACGGCACGAAGAAATTCTCTCGCTGCCTGGATAATGGAAAGGTTAAACAGTTCTTCATATAGTATTCAAGAGCAAATGTGTTTGTTTTGGCAAAATCACTTTGCTGCCGAATTTACATTTGATTCAAGAGCAACATATAATTACCACAATGTCATTCTTACCCACTCACTAGGCAACTTCAAACAACTCGTCAAAGATATCACGATTGATCCATGTATGCTTGTTTTTCTAAGTGGAAATGAAAATAATAAGTTTGATCCAAATGAAAATTTCGCGCGTGAATTATTTGAACTATATACAATTGGTAAAGGCCCGCAAATAGGTCCAGGTGATTATACGAATTACAAAGAAGAAGACATTCAAGAAGCATCAAAAATTTTAACGGGTTGGTTAGCACTTGGTTTAGGTAGCGATACTGAAAACAACACCTATTCACAGTATGAACCTTTACTCCACGATGACACCACAAAAACATTGACAGAACATTTCGATAATGCAGTTATAAATCCAAATGGAGCTAATGAATATGCTGACCTGATAGATACGATTTTCCTCCAAGATGAAGTGGCTAATTTTATCTGTAGAAAACTATACCGTTGGTTTGTCAATTACGACTTAACAACAACTGTAGAGAATACAGTAATTGTAGAAATGGCAAATACGTTCAGAACGAATAACTATGAAGTCTTACCTGTGCTTTCGGAACTATTTCAAAGTGAGCACTTTTATGATATTGCCCTGCGAGGAGCGATCATTAGAAATCCATTAGAGCACTTGTTCTCTATGTTCAACTCTACTCATTCTGTCCCTACATATACAACTCCAGAGAATTATTCAATTTATGAATTTGCTTACGGTATTGCTGCGACAACAGGAATGAGTTATGCTCAACCGCCCTCTGTAGGAGGTTGGACGGCCTACTACCAAGCACCCTCTTATTCTCAAATTTGGGTCAACTCGTCGTATGTTAAATTACGGTTTAACGTATCCGATTGGCTAACGCTAGCTGGTGGTTTTAATGTTGGAGGTAACAACCTAGAAATAAACCACCTCGAATTTGTAAACAATCTTTCTGTTCCTTCCGATCCGAATGCGGTAATTGATGACATGGTTTTGGTCTTTTGCCCTAAAGGTTTAGACATTGTTAAATGGAACACGTTAAAAACGATTTTAACGAATGGTTTACCTGATTTTGAATGGACCATACAATATAACGACTACCTTAACGACCCTGGCAACTCATCTGTTGCTGACCCAGTAGCACTAAGAGTAGCATTGACATTATCTCAGTTATTTAAAATGCCAGAATTTCAAACGATATAAGATTATGAAAAGAAGAAGTTTTGTAAAAAATGTTTCACTTGCATCGTTTGGAGTTCCTTTTGTTTTTCGGAACACGCAGTACGACGCGATTGCCAAGAAATTATTCAATGTACCTAAGGCAAATGAAGACAGAGTCCTAGTTCTCATTCGGTTAAACGGTGGTAATGATGGTTTAAACACCGTTGTTCCCTTAGATGGATATGATAATCTAATGATTCAAAGACCTAACGTCATATTGCCTGAAAATGATTTAATTCCAATTATTGGAGATAATGGATTTCACCCTGTAATGACAGGAATGGCTTCAATGATCAATGATGGTAAGCTATCGATCATTCAGAATGTTGGCTATCCTGAACAAAACAGATCACATTTCCGATCTATGGATATTTGGACAACAGGAATGATGGACCCAAATGTAACTACAGGTTGGCTCGGAAGAAATTTTGAGGTAGATCATCCTGATTATCCCGATGGATATCCCAATTCAACTTTTGAAGATCCTTTCGCTATAAGTATGGGTTACGAATTATCAGCTACTTGTCAGGGAACTTCAGCAAACTTCTCGCATTCCGTAGTTGACCCAACAGATTCAACAAGTCTGCCAAATACCGGAGGGACG
This sequence comes from Brumimicrobium sp., assembly GCA_965656195.1. GTDB lineage: Bacteria > Bacteroidota > Bacteroidia > Flavobacteriales_D > Crocinitomicaceae > Brumimicrobium. The sequence continues at coordinate 6,399 of CBFHJL010000096.1, forward strand.
AATGATGGAACTTATTACGGAGATCACATGGAGTACCTAGAGGGAATTATTGCTCAATCGAATCAATATGGACAAGAAATAAGCAATTCTGCAAGCCAAGGGAATAATTTGTCTACCCTTTATGATCCAAACAATCCTTTAGCAATGCAGCTAAAAGATGTAGCATTAATGATCTCTGGTGGACTAAAAACTAAAGTATATATTTTAAATGTAAACGGTTTTGACACCCACGACAATCAAGTAGTTGACGGGGCAACAACAACGGGTACTCATGCTAATTTAATGAAACAAGTTTCTGATGCAGTTCATGCTTTTCAGGATGATATCGATCAACTTGGCTTAAGTGACCGTGTAGCTGGAATGACTTTCTCTGAATTTGGAAGGCAAATTGCTTCCAATGCAAGTGAAGGGACGGATCATGGAGATGCAGCGCCATTATTCCTTTTCGGAAACTGTCTGAATACAACATTGTACGGTGATAACCCAGTCATACCAGATACGGTAGTTGATCAGGCAGGTCTTCCGATGCAAATTGATTTTAGAGATGTTTATGCCTCTGTATTAAAGGACTGGTTTGGTATTGAACAAAATACTGTACAAAGTCTATTCGAGCACAATGTTACTTTCCATAATATTATTGGAGCGTGTAATCTTTCAACAGATGAGCAGTCATTATCCTCTACGGCAGGAGTATCTATGGTGTATCCAAACCCATGTTCGTCTAGTCTAACTGTTAAACTAGAAGGTGATGGAAGTGATGTGAAAATTATAATTTTTGATAGTCAAGGAAAACAACTCGATACTATTTATGAAGGCAAACTATCTAAAGCCACACACCACATACCCTACAGTGCTAGCGAATTGACAAAAGGTAGCTACATCATTAAATTATTGAAAGTATCAGGGGTAGAAACGATAAAAGTAATGAAGGTTTAGTCTGATATTGATCTATTAAGATCTTAAAATAAACATATTCTTTTTTTCAAGAAAACTTACCCCCTTAAAGCAACCTAAACTGAATATTTACCGTTTACATGGTTAAATATCCTTTTGTAATGTCTTTTGAAATCTTAGGGCGGTTATTTTATCGATACGGAATAGTAATCTTTTTAGGGTTATATATAGCACTCTTTCCTTTAAATTCAGCTGGACAAAATCAAAGCATAGCCAGAAGTTGGAATGAAATATTGCTTCACGCTATTCGCACAGACTTTGCTCGACCTACCGTACATGCTCGAAACCTATATCATCTCTCAGTCGCTCATTATGATTGTTTCACTGCATATTCACCAAAAAGCTCAACCTTTCTTTTAGGAAATGAAATCGATGGTTTTTCAAGTAGTTTCGAAGGGGTTGTCGAACCTGAATTTATAGATTCGGCGAGACATGAATCAATTTGCTATGCATCGTATAGACTACTCAATCATCGATTTCAAAATTCTCCCGGATACACCAGCGTGTTATTCAAAATGGATAGTTTAATGGCAGCGAATAACTATTCTACTTCAGACACATCTGCCAATTATCTTATTGACGGACCTTCCGCACTTGGAAACTATATCGCTCAACAGATCATACTATATGGCTTGCAAGACGGCTCGAATGAATTAAATGACTATGCGAACATATACTATCAAGCAGCAAATGACCCAATAGCAGTTGAACAACCTGGAAACCCGTCTATAGAGGATCCAAACAGATGGCAAGCTATCAGCTTAACCACCTCAATCGATCAATCTGGGAATCAGGTAGCTTCAACACCTCCGCATTTATCACCTGAATGGGGGAATGTCGTTCCATTTGCTCTGAATGACTCACTTATTACTACTTATTCAAGAGATGGGAACAATTACCAAGTATATATTGATCCAGGAGAGCCTGCACTCCTTGACACTACTGACACATTGGGGTTAAACTCCCTATATAAATGGAACCACTGCATGGTCTCCGTATGGCAGTCTCACTTGGACCCAACAAACGGCACAATGATAGATATTTCTCCTGCCTCAAGAGGAAATTTAAGTACATATCCACAAACAAAAGAAGACCATCCCTCATTCTATGATTACTTTAATGGGGGGGTACAACAATCAACAGGACATGCGATAAACCCTATTACCGGAACACCTTATTCACCCCAGATCGTTCCTCTCGGCGATTATGCGCGTGTCTTGGCAGAGTTTTGGGCAGACGGAATAGATTCTGAAACTCCTCCTGGGCATTGGTTTGAAATTTTACATGGCGTAATCGACTCTCCCTTATTCATTCGACAGTGGATGGGCCAAGGAGATACGCTGAGTGTTTTAGAGTATGATATTAAAGCTCATTTTGTTTTAGGCGGGGCAATGCATGACGCAGCGGTTGCTGCTTGGTCAGTTAAAGGTTGGTACGATTATCTAAGGCCAGTATCTGCAATACGGCTTATGGCTCAACTAGGTCAATCGAGTGATACTAACCTTGTTAATTTTCATCCTGGAGGAATACCATTAATACCAAATTACATTGAATTAGTTGAAGCGAATGATCCATTGGAAGGTGCGAATCAAGAACATGTTGGAAAAATAAAACTATATACATGGAAAGGTCCGGATTACATCAATGACCCTGAAACAGATATTGCTGGAGTCGGATGGATTCTAGCTGAAAACTGGTGGCCATACCAACGGCCAACCTTTGTTACTCCTCCTTTTGCAGGCTATGTCTCAGGGCACTCGACATTCTCACGAACAGCCGCGAATGTATTAACATTTATGACTGGAAGTCCTTATTTCCCAGGCGGCATAGGTGAATTTTATGCGCAACAAGGAGAATTTTTAAAATTTGAGGATGGACCTAGCGTGGATATTACCTTACAATGGGCTACATATCAAGATGCCGCTGATGAATGCAGTTTATCAAGAATTTGGGGTGGGATTCATCCTCCTATTGATGATATTCCTGGAAGACTGATGGGAGACCAAATTGGAACTATTACTTTCGACCACGGAAATAATTACATTTCCTCTGTCCTACCGGAAATAACTCAATTAACGGTAAGTGATTCAACAATAAATATCGCAGACATTGGGAGTAATTTTTCATTAGTTGTTACCTATGACACAGTAATGAATACTACTATTTTACCCACAGTTAAATTCTTAGATAACAACCCAACATTAGATATCCTGAGCGAGTTGAATTCAGCTTGGTTAAATGACTCAATATTTGAAATTAACTTTGAGGTAGTAAATGATACGGTATATTACCCGTCAATTCTAATTCAAGTAGATAGTGCGCTCTCTATGAGTGGTAAATATCAAAACCCACATATTTTTGCCAAAAAATTCTTTATCGATACTGAACGCCCGAGCGTTGACCTCACTATTTGTAGTGACTCAATAATAAATAATGAAACTTTAATTGATCCATTCTATTTAACAATTACTGTTACGGAAGACTGCGACACTAATTCCACACCACAATTAAATTTCCTTAGTTCTATTGCAAATGATGCATTAATGCCATCTTCCAATTCATACTGGATAAATGAAAGTTCTTATCTATTCGCATTTAATGTAATCGACAACAATGTTATTTTAGATTCCATTCTCATTGAAATCAGTCAACTCACCGACATTGCTGGAAACCTTTCTTTAACTGACACTTTCCTATTAGACACAAGAATAGATACTCGAGAACCCAACCTAGTCAGTTACACGATTAATGATACTTTACTTAATTTCTCAGACCTCGGAATTAATGCATTGGCTGTGAACTTAACTTTTGATAAAAGAATGAATATATATTCTCTGCCTACTTTAGGCTTCTATGGAGATTCAATAATTTCAGATCCATTAAGCTATGGTATTCAGAGTGATTGGGTTACCGATTCAAGCTGTATTATTTATTATCACTTCAATAGTTATCCAGTAACATCACTTAATACAAATATTCTCTTAGCAGACCTCAAAGATTTTTCGGGTAACTCGCCTTCACCAAACACTTTAAACAATGCAATTATTCTAGACAATCAATTCCCTTTGATTGACAGTATCATCCCACTCACTAGCATTGTTTATGATGGCAATACAGGAACTAACAACTTCTATGTTGACGTTTTCTTTTCTGAAAAAATGAATATCAATCAGCAGCTACTAGGTGAAGTAAGAAAGAACGACATCCCTACACCCTCTTTTGAATACAATCCTTTTAGTAGTATGTGGCTTAATGATACTCTCTACCGCGCATTTTTTAATTTATCTGACGATGACTTAG